>CANDGE010000016.1 GCA_947384195.1 uncultured Clostridia bacterium | reverse complement strand
TTCAAGAGCAACGTTATTATCGATAATAAAGACGTAGATCTCGATGCGGAAGGAGCAGGTGCAGACGATTATAAGCAATGCGCCGCTTCGCTCACGGTTATAGGAGAAGATGCGGGAACGATATCTTACAACGGTACTAACATGACCGTTAAAGCCACGGATATAACCGCAGGCGATAACGTCACGTTCGGCGGCTTTGCCGTAACAAACAGCAACAAAGATATGCGTAAATACACGGGCTTTGAAGTCGCAGTGCGCGACCCGGAAGGCAATCCGCTCAACGTTACGCTCGAAACCACGTCCAAAGAGAGCGCCGACAGCGTGACCATTTATGTGCAGAACATCATGTTCAATGCGGCTGTTCCCACTCTCGAAGAAAATGATAAATACACCGTGACCGTGCGCGTGTTCGACGTTAACGGCAATAACGATATTTACGCATACACGCTCGGCGGCGTCAAAAAATCGCCTAACGGCAACGTCGACGCATCGGCGGCTACCATCGGCGCAAGCGGCGAAGTAGACGTAACGTACAAACTCCACAACGAAACCATCAAGGGCATCAACGGCAGCGATGCCGACGTGTTCCGCGTAGTGCGCAAGATCAGCGGCGGCATATTCTCGCTCATGGGCAGCGAATTTACAGCCAAGACGCAAGGTTCGTATACCGTATCCGACGGGTATATCAATGCAAACGATATAGCCGAAAGCGGATTCGACTATAGTAAAGTTACGGCGGCGGGCTCCAACAACGGCGTGTACAACTTTAATATTACGGACAGCGCCGCGCCCGTTATCGAAGTTCAGGGCGTGATGCCTACGTACTTTGCATTCCCTACGGCGGACGGCGACACGCCCGTCAAGAAGGAAGTGGAAGTTACGCTTCCCGAGATAATCGCATACACCGAAAACGGCGAAGCCGTGGTCAAGATCGAAGTCAAAGACCGCAACAACGGCACAGTCAAGTTCGATAAAGACACCAATTCGTTCAAAGCCACTATGGACGGCAAGTACACCGTCAGCGTGACCGCGACGTATGCCAACGCTACGCCTGCGACCGCGACTTACGAGATAAACGTCGGCGACGTGGTCGGTCCCGAATTCAAGGTCGAAGGCGGTACTAACGTAGCCGTTACCATGACCGTCGGCGATAAGTTCGAGTTCGGTAAAATGGTGCTCATCAACGACGAGAGCGGCGTAGAGATCACAAAGACGCTTATCGATCCGTCGCGCGAGACGGTAGCCGATGCGACCGTTACGGGTTCGTTCTCGAACAACGCCGATCGTGCAAACAACGGCACGGATATCGTGCTCAGCATGGCGGGCACGTACGAAGTTCGTTACGAAGCGAAAGACTCCGTAGGCAACGTATCTCCGTTGAGATTCCAGATTACGGTAGTGAGCAAGGGCTCGAGCACTCCTACGATCTGGACGGGGCTGTCGACGGCGCTCATCGTAATAGCGGTGGTCTTGCTCGCGGGCGTTATAGTCTACGTTGTAAGGTTCCGCAAGGTAAAGAAATAAAGCTTGGTTATAAGCGGCCGCTCGGTCGCTTATAATTTTTGCGCGACGACCGAATATAATAGTACAAAGCGCAAAGTATTCGCGTCGGGGCAAAGCTTAAACGCCTTTGCTCCGACGCAGAATAATTGCGTGCGGCGTATAGCTGTTTATTCTTATATTCGATCGTTCAATAAGATTGGACGGACGCGCAAAAGATACGATGCGCTCGCTATTATTGCTAAGCGAATAATACGGTGATCGCAAATAAGACGTATATACTTTTAAGACAAAAAATATATACAGGAAAATTCGGAGAATCAATGGATAATGTAAGGTATAATATTTCGCCGTGCTCGGACGCCGAAGTAGCGCAGTTTATCGCAAAGATAGACACGCATGTATTCGTGCCCAACGGTTGCGTCAGGTCGACCGATCGTTCGCACTACGACAGGTATTCGTTTTTGCACGACGAATCGCGTATAGCGGTAGTTTACGACACATCGGCAAACATAGTGTCTATCACGGCGCGTGCGGATCATGCGCGGCAGTTGCTCGATCTGTTCGACCCGACGGACAAAACGGTAAAAAGCTCGACTGTGCCCGCGCAGGGCAGTTCTGCGCCGACGCGGCAACCCGCGCGTACGGCCGTCGAGCGCGACGGCGATATCGGCACGATCGACGAGAGCAGTAAGCGCGCCAAGTTGTTTGTTACGCCCGACAGGATAAAACGTCGCAGTGAGTTCATTCCTGTGCCGACGGTGCTTGCCACGTCAAAGGGTATGATCGTCACTACGGACGAGATATATCCGCCGCAAACGATAAAGCGCGGAACGGACAATGCAAAGCCCGCGGCGCAGTCGACCACGCAGACACGTCAGCAAATACAAAAGCGCCCTTTGCCGTCATACGGCGAATCATCGATATTGCGTTCGCCCGTTCGCGAGTCGCGCGTGCTGACAGAGCACGGCGCGGATAACGACAAAGCGTGCGGTATCGCGATCTCGGTCGGCGGGCGCGCTCCGAGCGTAACGCCGCGCCGCGCGGTCATTTCGTTCGGAAGCGAGGACGACGGCGGGACGCGCGGAGGCGAATTCCGTATAAACACGCGCGTACAGAGCGGTTCGACCGCAGTTCAGGCTCAGGATCAACAGCAAAAGCGTAAGCGCGGCCGTCCGCGCAAAAACGCCGAGCAACCCGTTATCGACGGCAAACCCAAGCAGTCGCCGATCCAACCGCAACAGTCGCAACAACAGTACGGCGAAAATGCCGATGCGCCCGCAAAGCGCAAGCGCGGTCGTCCGCGTAAAAACGACGGCGCGGTGCAAAATGTCGAGCAGGAGAAACAAGCGGAAAAGCCGATGGAATATAAAAACGGCTATTCCGTCAAGAACTATCCGCCCGATGCTTTGAGCGGCGCGATATCGCGATTGCGCGAGTACGGAAAGACCGTGCTTTCGGACGGTGTGGAATTTGCCGGCACTCCGCAGGAGGTCAAGTCGTATACCGTCACCGACGCGGCGGGGCAAAAGGTGTTGTTGAGGTACGCGACAAAGCGCATGACGTTGCAGTTGCAGGGCAAGCGGTCGTCGCTGTTCGGCGAAGTCATGTCGCAGGTCAGTCACGACAGCGACTACTCGTCCGCGCTCGAAAACTACGTGGAAAAATCGGACGGAATGTCGAGCGGCGGAAAGGTGTCCGACATTCAAAAGAAGTTGAAACAGCGCTTGCCTACGGCGTTCGACTATTTATCGGAGCAGTCGCGCATAGACTTTTCGTACGGTATACACGACTTCGGACAAAAAAATCTGATGCTTTCCGATTACTCGGTGCTTTTGGTGCCTGCGTTCAGGGGCTTGGAGCGGTTCGTGTTCGACCTGCAAAACGCCCAAAACATCAAGGTCAAAATGATCGGGCAGGCGTTCGACAAGGATGACGGCGGGCGTTACGTGCTGAAAAGCGGGTACTGTCAGCGCATTAAAAGCGTTATATATCCCGAAGTGCTTGTTGCGCTGTATACCGAATACTTTTTGCAACGCAACTTTTTCGCGCACTCGGACAATACGGGCGGTAACGTATCGCGATCGTTGCCCGAGCGCGCTACCGCGCAAAAGATATTCGACAGGATTTTGGACGTTGTCGAATACAATTCCAAAAAACTCAAAGAAATAGGCTTTAAGATAAAATAACTTCAAGATAACAGGAGCAGGCGTATGTCAAAATACATTTTCGTTACAGGCGGCGTGGTGTCGGGGCTCGGCAAGGGCATAACCGCGGCAAGCATGGCTATGCTTATCAAGGCGCAGGGGTACACGGTAGATATGATCAAGTTCGACCCGTACTTCAATGTCGATTCGTTGTTTTTGAGCCCGTATCAGCACGGCGAGGTGTTCGTCACCGAGGACGGCGGAGAGGGCGATCTCGTCATAGGTCATTACGAGCGGTTTTTGGATCAGAATCTATCCGAAAACAGCAATATCACGAGCGGCAAGATATACTCGGCAGTCATTCGTCGCGAGCGCGAAGGTTCGTATGGCGGCGAGTCCGTTCAGGTAGTTCCGCATATCACGGGCGAGATCATACGCACGTTGAAAATGCTCGATAAGCCCGAGACCGACGTTGTGGTCTGCGAGATAGGCGGCGTCGTTGGCGATATAGAAAATCATCCGTATCTCGAAGCCATACGCCAGTGCAAGGTCGCGCTCGGCAAGGGCAATACGGTGTATATCCATGTAACGTATGTTCCTATCATCGAGATGAGCGGCGAGCATAAAACAAAGCCGACGCAAAACTCGGTCAAGGAGTTGCAAAACATCGGCATACAGCCCGATATGATAGTGTGCCGTTCGGACTACGCGCTCGACGAATCGTCTAAAAAGAAGATATCGCAGTTTTGCAACGTCGATACAAAAGCGATAATCGAGAGCGTGACGACGGATAATCTTTATCAAGTCCCGCTCAAACTGCACGAGCAAAACTTTGAAGGCGTCGCGCTCGGCAAGCTCAAAATGGACGCGTCCGAGCCTAAGCTCGATGCGTGGCGCGATATGTGCGTTCGCGCCGAAAAGGCGCAAGCCGCCGCCGATAAACTGCGCATTGCGCTCGTAGGTAAGTATACGGAAAAAGCGACGGCGTATCAATCGCTTACCGACGCCATAAAAACGGCGGGGCTATTGAAAAACGCCGCCGTGGATATTACGCTCGTATCGAGCGCGGCTGTCAACGACGACCCGAGCGTGCTCGACGGGTATGCGGGCATAGTTATAGCCCCGGGGTTCGGCGTGCGCGGATTCGACGGAAAGATCGCTGCGGCAAAGTACGCGCGCGAAAACGACGTGCCGTGTTTATTGATAGGCCTGGGCGCGCAGGCGGGACTTGTGGAATTTGCCCGAGACGTTTGCGGCATGACCGACGCCGATTCGCAGGAGTTCAATACCGAATCGCCGTATGCGGTAGTGTGCAGTGTCGAGCCGCCCATGCTCAAAAAAGGCGCGTTCCCCACGCTTATAACGCCCGGCACGTATCTAAGCCGCATATACGGCGAGCAAACGGTTAGCGAGCGGCACAGACACCGCTTTGACTTTTCTCGCACATACGAGCAGTTGTTTTTAAAGAGCGGGCTCGTGTTCTCGGCGCATTCGCCGACGGGCGTTCCCGAAGCTTACGAGATACCCACCAATAAATTCTTTATCGGCACGATATACAGCCCCGAATACCATTCGCGCTTGCTAAATACCAACCCGATATTCTCCGAGTTTATCAAGGTGATGCTCGGCAAATAGCGGTTAAGCGTCCGCATGTGCGGATAGCGACCGAAATAAACGCATATAGTCATTGCGATAGATAACGGGACTGCACAAAACGGTCCCGTTTTTCGTATAATATTGCGGATAAAACTCACAAAAGTCTCTCAGAAGTTAAAATTTATGCGCATTTAATTGTTTGACATAAAGGAGTGCGCATATGGAAAAGACATAAGCTGTGTGCGTGCTGTCTTTGTCGTTGTTTGTTGCGTGTAACGGTGGTTCAGACGATTTGTCTGCGCCGCAAAATGTATGTGTGACCGATGCGGGATATTTGGTATGGGACGAAGTGGACGGGGCTGACGGCTATGTAGTGGAATTCGACGGCAAAACGTACGAAACGGATACAAACCGTTTGGACGTGTTCGATTTGACAAATTTTCCCAAAACGTACAACGCGCGTGTTATGGCTTGCGGCGACCTTAAAAATTCGGACGATTCCGCTTGGTCGGACGTTTGCGAGTATAAGGTTTCGATTGCCAAAAAATGGGAGTTTAGAGAGATAGCCGACGGCAACGAGTATTCGGTTGCTTGTTTGGATAAAGATATATCGGGTAAATTGGTTTTCCCCGCCGTCGGACCCGATAAAAGTAAGCCCGTTACGGCGATCGTTGGTAGCGAAAGGTTGAAAAACATTACGAGCGTAGCGTTTCACCGATATATTAAAAGTATAGATCTTCGTTCCATGTTTTGCGGGAATAATTTAGAGCGCGTATCTGTGGAACGGGACAATCCCAATTATATTACCGACGGAAATTGCGTGATAAGGCTCGAAGATAACGCGCTCGTCATGGCGTGCGATACGGTAGACATACTCGATTGCGTTACATCGATAGAGAAGTATTCCGTTTATAACGTTAAGGGGCGTTTTACCGTGCCGACAGGGGTGACGAGCATAAACAACATGGCGTTTGCAGGATGTCGATATTTGGAATATATCGATATTCCCGACAGCGTTAAAAACATAGGGATGTCGGCGTTTTCGGGATGTAGATCGCTCAAAGAAATTTCGTTGCCACGCGGTATCGAGAATGTCGATCAGTATACGTTTGCCGATTGCGAAAGCCTTGCAGCGTTGCGGCTTCCGAGTACGTTGACATCGATTAAACCGGATGCTTTTATCGGTTGCACTGCATTGCAAGAGATAGTTATCGACGAGCAAAACCCCGTGTTTGCCGTTGACGGCAATTGCATAATGCGCAAGGCGGATAATGCCGTGGTGTGCGGTTTTGAAAGTTCGATGATACCCGATAATGCCGAGATCGTGGGCTCGGGTGCGTTTGCGGCGCGCAAATTGACGTCGGTCGTCATACCTGAAGGCGTCGGCGTAATAGAAAGCGGGGCTTTTTCCGACTGTCTCGAACTCGAAGAAGTCGTTTTGCCTACTACGTTGAAAAAATTGGGCGGGGCTGCTTTTGCCGGTTGTTCAAAACTTAAACGGTGCATAATTCCGTACGGATTGACTGAGATCGGACAGTATGCATTTTTTGAATGCGAGCTTATAGAGCATTCGATCACTATCCCCGATACCGTTACGACGGTAGGCTACGGCGCTTTTTCCGGCGAAACGTTTTATTTGTGCGGCGATAAAATAGACCCCGACGGTTATGCTATGTCCGAACCCGGAAAAGACGATTGGAATTGCGACGGAAACAGGTGCGCGGGTATAACCATGAAAGCGGACGACGGCTACCCGTATGTCGATACGTTTACTTATAAAAAGTTTGTTATCGAAAGCGTTACTATAAACGGCATTACGCAAACAAGTATTTCGGCGGGTAATTATTTACCGCAGGATTCCATGCAAATTCCGTATCGCAAAGGCTATACTTTTGCCGGGTGGGCAACGGAGCGCGACGGCGCCGTCAAGTTTGGCGTGACGGAAAGAACGAACGACAAGACGAAAGAAAAGTACTACGTATGCTTGACGAAAGCCGATATGGCGCAAGTATCGACAGGCGATACTCTGTACGCCGTGTGGACTCCCGAAAAATAATTTCGGTATAATATCCGAAACAGCAACAGCAAAACCCCGATGGCGCCGTCAAACGTTATCGGGGTTTCGTTTAAGATGATCGTTTAATGGTAAGCGATTAAAATATGGTATGTTTGCAATAACAATATATGCGGAATATTCTATCGGTCGGCAGTGATTTGCGTCATTCCGTTCGCAATGCGTGCAAGGCGTTTAACTGCGTCAAAATTTCGCGCTCGGTCAAAACGGTTTTTTGGGGCGGATTTGCCGAGCAATCGGATAGCGTCGTATCTTTCGCCGCCGTCGGCGCGGCGCGGAAATCGGCGTTTTCTGGATATTCGCCATTACCGTATATATCCGAAACGTTATTCATAGATTCTTGAATTGATAGTCGTACAGTGTTTTGTATATGCCGCCGCGCGCGATAAGTTTTTCGTGCGTGCCGCGTTCTTCCACGCCGTTATGCGTTATGACTATTATTTCGTCGGCGTTTTTGACGGTGGAAAGGCGGTGTGCCACGACTAGCGTCGTGCGCCCTGCGGAAAGCGCGGCGAGCGCGTCTTGAATGAGCATTTCGGTCGCGTTGTCGAGCGCGGAAGTCGCTTCGTCGAGTATGAGAATGGGCGGGTTTTTGAGAAACGCGCGCGCTATCGATATGCGTTGTTTTTGTCCGCCCGAAAGTTTTACGCCGCGTTCGCCGACTTCCGTATCATAGCCATTGGGCAACGATATAATATGATCGTGGATATTCGCTTTTTTGGCGGCGTCGACTATCATGTCGTCGCTCGCGTCGAAGTTGCCGTACGCAATATTTTCTTTTATCGTGCCGTTGAACAAATACACGTCCTGTTGGACTATGCCTATGTTGCGGCGCAACACGTCGCGGTCGAGCTCGCGTATATCGTAGCCGTCTATGGTAATGCTCCCGCCGTCTATTTCGTAAAGGCGGGGGATGAGATGGCACAGTGTGGTTTTTCCGCCGCCCGACGGACCGACGAGCGCGACCGTTTTTCCTGCGGGTATAGCGAGTGAAAAATCGGTTATCACCTTGTGCGCGTCGTCGTCGTTTTTGTAGCCGAACGTTACGTTATCGAACACTATATCGCCCGAAAGCGCGTCGGGACGAAGCGCATTTTCCGCCTGCGTTTCGGGCGGTGTGTCCATTATCTCGCAAAAGCGTTTAAAGCCCGTCGCGCCTTCCTGTATTTGGTCGTATATGGTCGTAAGCGTTCCGATAGGGTTTATCAGCGCGCTTATATACAGCACGAACGCCGCAAAATCGCCGACGTCTATCTTGCCGTAATAAAAGAACAGCCCGCCCGCGAGCAGTACCGCGAAGTACAGAAAATCCATAAAGAACCGCATGGACGAATAAAATTCGCCCATGACCTTATACTGCGCGCTTTTGCTTTTGACAAAAAACGCGTTGCCTTTGTCGAATTTTTCGCACTCGTGCTTTTGCGCGTTGTACGCGCGCGAAACGCGCATACCCGAAACCGCGCTTTCTATATCGGCATTGACTTCCGCTTGCGCGACGCGCACTTGCTTGTAAATGCGCGTCATGCGTTTGCGCATGAGCGTGGCGTATATCACGACGACGGGAATGAACGCAAAAACGATCAGCGCGAGATATACGTTCATCAGCGCGAGCATTATAAACGCGCCGATAAGCGTTATGAACGATAGAAACACGTCCTCGGGCCCGTGATGGGCGAGCTCGGAGATCTGAAACAGATCGTTCGTCATGCGACTCATTATCGCGCCCGTTTTATTGTCGTCGAAGTACGCGAACGGCAGTTTTTGCAAGTGCCCGAAAAGCTCGCGCCGCATGTCCGATTGTATGCGTACGCCGACCACATGTCCCCAATATTGCAGGATATAGTTGAGCGCCGCTTTGACGGCATAGAACCCGAGCAAGAACCCCGCCGCGCCGACCAGCATGGTCAAAAGTCTGTTGGGCACGTAATTGTTGATGATCTCCTTGGTGATATACGGATATACGAGATTGAACACCGATATCACGAAAGCGCAACACATGTCGAGCGCGAACAATTTTTTATGCGGTCCGTAGTATTTTACGAACCGCATAAAAGCGCCTTGTTTTTTTGATTTTTGTTTTATTTGTTTGTTCATCGCTGTATTTTTGCGGCGATACGATCGTTATGCCGCATATAAGAAATTATTTCAATATGTTTTGATCGCGGTCGGGACCGACGCCTATCATCGAAACGCGGCAGCCAGCAAGCTCTTCTATTTTGGCGATATAGGCTTTGGCGGCGGCGGGGAGTTCGTCAAACGTCTTGCAGCCGCTTATATCGTCGTTCCAGCCGTCGAGCTCGATATATACGGGCGTGCAGTGTTCGAGCATACTGATATCGGCGGGGAAGTCGTTGACGGGCTTGCCGTCCATCATGTAGTGTGTGGCGATCTTCAACTTTTTAATGCCCGTTAACGTATCGAGTTTGTTTATCGCGAGCGCCGTAAGCCCGTTGATGCGCACCGCGAGCCGAAGTATGACGGCATCCAGCCAGCCGCAACGCCGCGCCCTGCCGGTGGTCGTGCCGAACTCATGCCCGACGTTTAACAAATGCTTGCCTACTTCGTCGTCGAGCTCGGTGGGGAAAGGCCCCGCGCCGACGCGCGTCGTATACGACTTGGCAATGCCCAAACACTCCGCGATCGCGGTAGGGCCCACGCCCGCGCCCGCACAGAACCCGCCCGTTATGGGGTGCGAGCTCGTCACGAACGGATATGTGCCGCTGTCGAGATCGAGCAGTGTGCCTTGCGCGCCCTCGAACACCACGCGTTTACCTGACTTGATCGCATCGTAAAGCACGACGCCCGTATCGACGGCGAACTTTTTCAAGCGTTCGGCGTAGCCGCAGTACTCGGCGTACATGGTTTTATAGTCGAGCGGTTTTCCGCCGTATACCGATGTTATCAGCTTGTTTTTGAATTCGACGTTGCTTTTGAGCTTTTGCGCGAACACGTCGGGCTGTAACAGGTCTATGAGTCTGATGCCTATGCGGTCGCACTTATCGGCGTAGCACGGACCTATGCCGCGCTTTGTTGTGCCGATCGCGTCCGCGCCTTTGGCTTTTTCGGCGAGTTCGTCGAGCTCCTTATGATACGGCATCACTATGTGCGCGCGCACGTCGATCAGCAACTTGTCGAACGAAACGCCGAGCGCGGCGAGCGCGTCCATTTCCTCGAGCACTACCTTGGGGTCGAGCACTACGCCGTTGCCGATTATGTTCACCGTGTCGGGGTAGAGTATTCCGCTCGGGATAAGGTGGAGCTTGTAGACTTTGTCGCCGTTGACGACGGTGTGTCCCGCATTGCTTCCGCCCGTCGCGCGTACTACATAGTCCGCGTGTTCGGCAAGTATGTCTATTATCTTGCCCTTGCCTTCGTCGCCCCACTGTGCGCCGACCAATGCCGTTGTGTTGATTGACATGAGAACCTCCAATATAATTCGGAATTCGGATCGGAATTCGGAATTGAATGACGATTAAAATTAAGAATGCAGAATTAAGAATTTATGGCAATTAAGAATGCGTAATAATCGACCGCTTCGCGGTGATAGGGAAGTATTGTAATAAGTGAGACCGGTAAACGCCTATGAATGGCAATGCAATCGAAATAAAGTTTTTTGCTCACTTCTTTTTCAAAATAAGTGAGTCGTGCGCGACCGACATCATCAGCTTGATCCGATTGACCTGATTGACTTCGCTCGCGCCGGGATCGTAATCGACGGCGACTATGTTGGCTTGCGGATATCGCCGTTTCAGCTCTTTCATAACGCCTTTGCCCGTGACGTGATTGGGCAAGCATGCGAAGGGTTGCATACAAATTATATTGGGCGCGCCTTCCGCTATAAGTTCGAGCATTTCTGCAGTCAGGAACCAGCCTTCGCCGACCATAGTGCCGAGCGACGTCACGTCTTTTGCGCTTTCCGCGAGCTTTTGTATGCGCGACGGAGTGCCGAATTTAGTCCCTTCGAGCGCTTTGACCATGGGACGGCGCATTCGCTCTACAATGGATATGCCTATGTCCGATATGGTCTTGCTCGTGCCTTTGCCGTCGAGAAGATCGTGCTTGATCGTAGTATTGTACAGCGAGTAAAGGAAAAAGTCGAGCAGGTCGGGCACGACCGCTTCGCCGCCCTCGCGCTCTACGAGCTCGACGGCATAGTTGTTTGCGAGCGGGTGGAACTTGACGAGTATCTCGCCGACGATACCGACGCGCGGCTTTATTATATCGCGTACGGGTATGGCGTCGAATTCCTTGACTATTTGCTCGCAATATTTTTTGGCGGGCACGTTGCCGCGCTCGAATTCGGACACGAGCAGATCGTTCCATTTTTCGTACAGCGCACGCGTTTCGCCGACGTTAGTTTCGTACGGGCGGACGCGGTACAGACACCGCATCAAAAGATCGCCGTACACAAGCGCGTTTATGAGCGATTTTATAAGCGGCAACGTTATCTTGAACCCGGGATTCTTTTCGAGCCCTTGCGCAGACAATGACACGACGGGGATCTGCGGCATACCCGCGCTTTTGAGCGCGCGGCGTATAAGCGCTATGTAGTTGGTCGCTCTGCAACCGCCGCCCGTTTGCGTCATTATGACCGCCGTGCGGTCGAGATCGTACTTGCCGGAAAGCAATGCGTTCATCACCTGTCCGACAACAATTATAGTGGGGTAGCACGCGTCGTTGTTGACGTATTTGAGTCCCGTAGCGACGGCGTCGCGACTGTCGGGCAAAACTTCGACGCGATATCCGTTTTTGCGCATCGCCGCTTGCACGAAGTTCAAGTGGTACGGCGATATCTGCGGCGACAGTATGGTGTATTCGTCGCGCATGAGTTCGGTGAACCGCACTCGCTCCGCTTGCGGCTCGGGCTGTTCCGCAGTGATATGCTTGATCTGTCTGTCCTTGATGACCGCCATCAGCGAGCGTATGCGGATACGCGCCGCGCCGAGATTGCTCACTTCGTCGATCTTCAAAAGAGTGTAGACCTTGTTTGCCGCTTCCAAAAGCTCTTGCACTTGATCGGTCGTGACTGCGTCCAGACCGCATCCGAACGAATTGAGCTGAACGAGATCGATGTTATTGCGCGTCCTGACGAAGTTGGCGGCGGAATATAGCCGCGAATGATACGTCCATTGATCTACCACGCGAAGCGGGCGCGGCGCTTTGTTTAAATGCGCTACGCTGTCCTCGGTGAGCACGGCGAATCCGTAGGAATTTATCATTTGCGGTACGCCGTGGTTTATCTCGGGGTCGAGATGGTACGGTCTGCCCGCAAGCACTATGCCGTGCCCGCCCGTTTCGTCGAGAAGCTTGACTATCTCCTCGCCGCGACGGCGCGACCATTCGTTAAAATCGTCCTGCGCCGCATATGCCTTTTTGACGGCGCGCGAAATCTGCGATTTCGGTATTTTGGGAAACTCCTGCGCGAGCCGTGCCGTCATGCGCGTCTTGCTCGCTATGGGCAGAACGGGCGCGGTAAACGTCACGTCGTTTTTGATGAATTCGTCGCGCATGTTGAGCCGTATCACTTCGGGATACGCGCCGACGACGGGGCAGTTGTAATGATTGTCCGCGTTTTGGTCTTCTTTGCGCTCGTACGGCAGACACGGATAGAATATGAATTTTACACCGTCGTCGATAAGCGCTTGAATATGCCCGTGCGCTATCTTGGCGGGATAGCACACCGATTCGGACGGCATCGTTTCTATGCCGAGCGAATAAACGTCGCGAGACGAGCGCGGCGACAGCTTGACGGAATATCCGAGCTCTGTGAACAGTGTGAACCAAAACGGGTAGTTTTCGTAGAGATTGAGCACGCGCGGGATGCCTATTACGCCGCGCGGCGCTTTGTCCTCCGGCAACGGGCGGCAGTAGGCGAACAGCCGCTTATACTTTTCGTCGAACATATTGGGCAGCTTTTGCACCGTTTTTTCGGGCGCGTTGCCGCCGCGTTCGCAGCGGTTGTTGGAAATAAACGTGCGCCCGTCGTCGAATTCCGAAATGGTGAGCAAACAGTGATTGCCGCACTTTTCGCAGCGCCGCGACGACTTGACGACGCGGAATTTTTCGAGCTCCGCCTTGGTCTTGATAGAACTCTTTCCGCCGCCGTAATTATTGCGGCTTATAAGCGCCGCGCCGTACGCGCCCATCAGTCCCGCTTGGTTGGGACGAACGACATCGCGTCCCGACACAAGCTCGAACGCGCGCAGTACCGATTCGTTAAGGAACGTGCCGCCCTGAACGATTATTTTACTGCCCATTTCTTTCGCGTCGCGCAGTTTTATTACCTTGAACAGCGCGTTCTTGACGACCGAATAGGCGAGCCCCGCCGATATATCCGCAACGGTCGCGCCTTCCTTTTGCGCCTGCTTGACGCGCGAATTCATGAACACCGTGCAACGCGAGCCGAGATCGACGGGCGCGTCGGAGCGTAATCCGACCTTGGCGAATTGCTCGGCGTCCATGCCGATGGCTTTTGCAAACGTTTCTATAAAACTGCCGCAACCCGACGAGCACGCCTCGTTCAGCAGTATATCGGTGATAACGCCGTTTTTGATGCGCAGGCACTTCATATCCTGTCCGCCGATGTCGAGCAAAAACTCCACGCCGGGCAATATTTGTTGGGACGCGGTTAGGTGCGCCATCGTTTCTATTTCGCCGTTATCGAGATCGAGCGCCGTTTTGATAAGACTTTCGCCGTAGCCTGTTATAGTGCCGTAGCCTATGTACGCTTCGGGCGGCATGAGCTCGTATATCTGTTTTATGATTTCGGTGACGGACGCGAGCGGATCGCCCGAGTTGGAGCCGTACCACGAATACAACAGTCCGCCGTCCTTGTTTATCAACGCGACCTTGGTGGTGGTCGAACCCGCGTCTATACCGAGAAACGCCGCGCCTTTATGCGTTTTGATATCGGCAAACGGTATGGACACCTTGCTGTGCCGCAAGCGGAACGCCGTCAGCTCGTCGTTATCGGCAAACAGCGGATCGAGCCGAGTGACTTCGTGCTCGTCGACGTTTTTGACTTGTTCGAGCTTTTGCAGAAGTTGCGCGGACGTGAACGCTTTTTCGGACTTAAACGCCGCGCCTATTGCGTTGAACACCTGCGAGTTTTCGGGGAACAACGCTTTTTCGGGTTTGAGCGTAACGGTGAATCTGTGCCCGAGCTCGCTCAAAAAGTGCAACGGTCCGCCGAGAAAAGCGACGTTGCCGCGTATGGGCTTGCCGCACGCAAGTCCCGAAATCGTTTGGTTGACCACCGACTGAAAAACGGATGCGGCAATATCCGATTTTTTCGCGCCGTCGTTGATAAGCGGCTGGATATCGGACTTGGCAAAAACGCCGCACCGCGACGCGATGGGGTAGATCATGGTCGCGTCCTTTGCAAGCTCGTTGAGTCCCTGCGCGTCCGTGTTCAAAAGCACCGCCATTTGATCTATGAACGCGCCGGTGCCGCCCGCGCACGTTCCGTTCATGCGCTGATCGACGCCGCCTTTAAGGTACGTTATTTTGGCGTCCTCGCCGCCGAGCTCGATGGCTACATCCGTTTCGGGTATCAGACGTTTAATGGCTTCCACGCCCGCGATCACTTCCTGAACGAACGGTATTTCGAGCCACTCGGATACGGAAATACCGCCCGAGCCCGTGACCGTCACTGTAAATTCGTCGTAGGACGTTAAAAGCTTATTAAGTACGTTATATAATGTGGCGCGTACGTCCGAATTGTGTCGCTCGTAGCTCGAATGCACGAGTCGGTCGGTTTCGTCGAGCACCGCCGTTTTTATTGTTGTAGAACCTATGTCCAAGCCTATACGATACATATCACATCTTCCTGAAAGTCGGGTCTATCGCCGTGCGCGCTATATGCGCAACGCGCACATCGGGATATCCGCAAAGCGTTCGGCGATGTAAAACGGGTATCCCGTCGTGCACCGCTCGACGCAACACTATTATATATGATAGCGCGCGCGTTTGTCAAGCAATTGCATTTATCCGCAACCGCTCGACAAAATAACGCGAAAATTTTTCGCAAATGATATTGACGTACGGGCGCGTACGTGATATAATGATACGGTAAGGAGCGTGATATGGCAAAGGACGTCACTCAAAAATTATCTTACGGCGTGTACGCCGTGACAACGTGGCGGGACGGCGAGCCCAAGGGCTGTATAGCGAATTGCGCTATCCAGGTCACGGCGGAGCCCGCGACGTTCGCGGTAAGCATCCATCACGATAACTACACCAACGAGTGTATAAAAAAATCGGGCAAGTTCGCCGTGTCCGTGCTTGCGGTAGACAGCGATCCCAAGATAATAGGCGCGCTCGGTTTCAAGTCGGGCAGGGATCGCGATAAGTTCGACGGCGTCGAATGGAAGGTTTGCGGCAAACTGCCTGTCATTGCGGACGGTTGCGGGTATTTGGCGTGCGACGTTATCGACACGATGGAAACGCCGACGCATACGGTGTTTTTGGGCAGGCTCGTATCGTCGGAGCTTTTCGGAGACCGCGAGCAAATGACGTATGACTACTATCATAAGGTAGTCAAGGGATCCAGCCCCAAAAACGCGCCGACGTACAATGCGGAAGCGGCGGCGGAAGCTCAAACAAAACCGACGCGTAAATTCAAGTGCACCGTTTGCGGTTATGTTTACGACGGCGACGAATTGCCCGACGATTACCAATGTCCGATATGCGGCGTGGGTAAGGATCTGTTTGAAGAGATCTGACGCTTTTACGGTCGGTAATCAGCGTAAAAGGATCGGTAAAGGAGATAACGAGATGATTGATCGGATCAATGATAACGAGCTTATCGAGCTTATAGGTTGGGGCGCGTTCGACGATTGGACGGAGCTTCGCTGTGCGATCGAAGATCGCTATAA
Source organism: uncultured Clostridia bacterium (assembly GCA_947384195.1). Taxonomy (GTDB): domain Bacteria; phylum Bacillota; class Clostridia; order Christensenellales; family Pumilibacteraceae; genus Anaerocaecibacter. The sequence goes on along the minus strand of CANDGE010000016.1, from coordinate 9,783 downwards.
CGCCGCCGTCGTTTGGAGCGCGTGCGCCGACTGCGGCAAGATAGAATGTAAGTACGTTATAGACGGCAAAACGCTTTGCACGCTTTGCGCCGTCGATAAAAAGATCGGCTTGACTGTCGATTTCGATAATACCGAGTGCAAAAAAGCGGCGAGCTTGACGGGCGAGATGTCCGTGCAAACAGCCGACGCTTACGCCGCCGCCATCGACGTCGGCGACGGAAAACGCGCTACGTTCCCGATAGAGGAAACGCTTATCGACGAGCTTATCAAGCTGCTCGAAATAAAAAGAAAATTCGATAAATAATATTTAATTAAGAATTCGTAATGGATGACCCTTGCGTGGGTGAGAATAAATTAAGAATTAAGAATGCGGAATTAAGAATTAATGACAATTAAAAATGCGTAATGATCGACGCCTGCGCTAAGCGTTAACGGGTCAGTATGTCGCTTATAGTATGGTGTGAAAACACTTAGAATAATTTCGTCGCGTCGCGCGTAAACCGTCGTCGCGGCTATTTTTATAGGCGAATTATTTGTTTTGCGATAAAAGTCCACAAATTATTAAAAATTATGACTAATTAATTTGTTTGACTTTATATTTATAATATGTTATAATCTATAATAATTATAAATATAGAAGACGGAGATAACTCTTATGACAAACACAAGATCGATGTTTCGTATACGCATACTTGCGGCGCTGTCGGCTATCGTAATGCTCGTTGTCGCGTTGTTCGGTTTCGGCTTTGCAAAAGCCGAGTCGGCAGGCGACGGGGAAAGCGCGCCCGCCGATCCGGGGATTAAAAGAGAGCTTTACTATTTCAGCGATTACGAGAATTGTCAAGGCTTTGCGGCAGGGCTTGAAGCCGACGGGAATTTGGATAATGTTGAGTGGTATTATTGCGCCCAAGGTAGGGAGTATATCGATTTTATAAGAGTGTACCTATTTGACGGTACGTTTAATAATATTTCAAATTCATACGTTATAGTGGAAATGCGTCAAGGCTTTCAGTCGCAAATTGATAACGGAAATAACGGCGACGACTTATTGCCTAATATATTCAAGATCATTTTCGCAGAGCTTAAATACAACGGTTGCAAAATAATGTTCGTTTGCGGTACGGATGAATCGCGGTTCGTTAACTATTCCGAATTTTTGGATTACGTCGATTTTCACGTAAACACCGATATATTAGATACGTTTATTCAAAACGTATTTGACAGAGCGTTGTATGACAGCGGTTCGTCGCAATCGGAGAGCAAGCTCAGTAACTGCACGTTTATTTTCGACGATTCGTTAGTTTACGGCGTCGATAGTCATGAGATGGTGCGTTCTTGGTTTTTGCGCGCGTATTTTATAACGTTGATAAGAAGTGGATATTATACATATCTGTACGGCACTGATGTGACTGTTGCCCAAGTCATGAGAGATAACGGCATAAGTGTTTTGTGCAATTTAAGCGGAAGTTCATGCTACGATGTTTTTGAACAATTATATGTCGATTTAAATATCGACGGAGACAGATACTTTTATTACAGAAACGTGTATGCCGTAGGTACTTCGTGGCGTGGGTATGATTATGCTTCGGCTTGGATACAAGACGTTTTGTATGTGCGTAACTGGTACGACGGGATTTATGATAGGTTTTCCGTTTACGTTTACGATTCGGACGATCTCGATTTGGGCGAGTATTACGAGTCCGAAGTCTATATATCATCCGATCCGAGCAATGCTTTGATTTATAACGCTATGGTCGCTTTTATCAACGACGATGATCTTAAAGCATATAATAATTACTACGGTCGGTGCGTCGTTTCTTATAAGCCTATACCCACCGGTCCCAACGGATGGATGATGCTTTTCGGCTCGGGTGAAGGATTGCCGTTGCCCGGTTGGCAAGTTATAATGAATGAAGACGATGTAGATTATTATTTTTCGGATAAAAACATATTAGATGATGACATGTATTATAACTAATCAAAAAAGGAGTATTTATGGATCGGATAGGAAATGTATTTCGCGGAGTATTATTGACGTTTGCGGGCATAGCGGCGAGCATTGTTGCCGCGCTTGCGCTTGTAGCGTGTAGCGATATAACTGCTTTGCCCGCGCCGCAAAACGTTTACGTCACAGATGCCGGATATTTGGTCTGGGACGAAGTGGACGGGGCGAACGGATACGTTGTGGAATTTGACGGCAAAACGTACGAAACGGAAATAAACAGCTTGGACGTGTTCGATCTTACAAATTCGCCGAAAACATATTCCGCGCGAGTAATGGCTTGCGGCGATCTTAAATACACGGACGATTCGGCATGGTCGAATGTATGCGAATATAAGGTATCAGGAGCTGAAAAGTGGAAGTTCAAGCTTATAAATAACGATAGCGAATATGAGATAACATGCCAAGATAAAGATATTTCCGGCAAACTGTTGTTCCCGACGGTCGGACCCGACGGGAAGCCTGTGACTGCGGTCAACGGCGCGGGCGGGGTATCGTTGAAAAACGTTACGAGCATTTGGTTCCATCATAATATTTCGCGCATAGTTCCCGGCGTTATGTTCGTTAACAATGCGCCGATAGCTCGCCTTGCCGTGAGTAAAAACAACATATTTTATAAGGACGAAGGGAATTGCATTATACGCAATTCGGACGATGCGCTTGTTTTGGGTTGCGGTGCGAGCGCTATACCCGATCATGTTAAATCGATAGAAGACTGTGCTTTTGCATATTGCGATGACTTGGAAAAAATAGATGTTCCCGACGGCATGCAAAGCATCGGTAACGGAGCGTTTTCCGGGTGCAAAAAGCTGGGACAAATAAATATTCCGAGCACCGTAAAAAGCATAGGCGGTATGGCATTTTATCACTGTAAAGAGTTGAAAGAAATTTCATTGCCGGAGGGCGTCGACACGATTGGTACGCAAACATTTAGTGGGTGTAAAAGCTTGCAAACGGTAAAGCTCCCAAGCACGTTGACAAAGCTAAATCCCGATGCGTTTGTCGGGTGCGATGCAATAAATGAAGTAATTATCGACGAAAATAATCCCGTGTTCAAGGTCGACGGAAACTGCATAATGCGTATAGCGGATAATGCCGTTGCCTGCGGTTTCGAGAATTCGGTAATTCCCGATTATGCGGAAATAATAGGGGCGAGCGCGTTTGTCGGGCGTAAAATGTCGCATTTGACGTTGCCCGAAGGAATAAGAGTCATAGAAAACAGCGCCTATGCCGAGTGTCCCGCTTTGGAAGAAGTCGTGTTTCCGAGCACATTAAAGATGATCGGCTCGGCGGCTTTTATTAAATGCGTTAATCTAAAAAGATACCGTTTGCCGTACGGTTTGACGGAGATAGGATCGAAGGCGTTTTTCGAGTGTAAGAATATAGAAGTGCCTGTCGCTATACCGGAGACCGTTACGACCATCGGCGGCGGGGCGTTTTACGGCGGCACATTTTATTATTGCGGCGATCTGTTGTATCCGGACGGTTGGCATACGCCGGCGTTCAATAATGATGAGTGGTGGAACTGTGCTGCCGGAAGTAAATGTGCGGGAATAGTGATGGGGTACGACGGCTGTTATCCGTACGTCGACACGTTTACTTATAAAAAAGCTATTTCTCAAACCGAAGTCAACGGTGGGATTTCTTCGACTACGGTTGTTTATTGGGGAACGTACCTTTCGTCTTATATTTCCGTTCCGTACCGCAAGGGTTATACATTTGCGGGGTGGGCGACCGAGCGCGGCGGAGAAGTTAAGTTAGGAGTGACCGAAATGATCGGCAACGACGGAAAAACCACGTTCAAAGTATGTCTTACGAGAGACGACGTCAAGCAGATATCCGACGGCACGACGCTATACGCAGTCTGGACGCCCGATGCGACGTAGCGCGGCGGGGCTGTATTCTCGGTGTGAAATCGAATATCGTGCCGCTGTCAAAGCGCAAAGCAAACCCCGATATACGAAAATCGTATATCGGGGTTTTTGGTGCACCAAGACAGACAGAGATTGAACCCTAAATATGTATTCATAAACGGGGTTGCGGGCTTTGTCGCAAAAAGGTAAAAGTAAAACGGCAATGAGTTTAGGCTCGTTGCCGTTTTACTATCTCCCACCCAAGAGAACCCACCCTAATGGGCATAAATTATGATAAATACTTTTCGTCATAGAACTACAATATTTTCCGTTTTTTACGCCAAAAGTGTTACAGTGTTACGGGGTGGCGTGGTAATACTATACGCCACTGCGAGCGGCTGTGCCGCCCGCATATTGCCGCAGTTTTGCGCTTTATAAATGCCAACGTCGTTTGGGTCTACTTCTTGCAATTAAAGCACTATATTGCCTATTTCTTTCTGCTTGCTGTTGGCTTTTCAATTGCTGTATGTATGATTTGGTTTGATTTATAATATCAGTAATCGATAAAACATCATCACTCATTGATATTCCATATTGTTTGAGAAAATTGTTTGGGATTATATAATGAGGATATGTTTTGTAGAAAGTAAAATCTTTGGGCGATATTTTTGTAAGCAGTAACATAATATCAAATTCTTGATTAGCATATTGTGGATTTGATATACAAGTTTTATATTGCAAATATATTGTAACTTGTGGTGGCATTTTGATAGCGAATTGCTGTTTTGCTCTTTTCCAACACAAATCATCATCTCTGCATTTCATAGGGTCAATGGAGTCTTCAATCCAATTTTTGATTTTGTCAGTTGCGTCAAAAACCCATACTACTTGATAGCCGCAAGAAAGATAGAAAATATTACGTTTTGCAATTTCTTCCCCCGTAATAGGACTATGTTGAAATTCAATAACAGTATTGCCTATACAAATATCAGCCCTATGTTTAATTCCATTTTTCTCAATAACGACTTCTCGATACTGTTCTGGAAATCGTTGTTGCCACGATAAATGCCATTCGCTCATATCGTGAGTCCAATCGTCATAGAAGATTGTGCCGCGTTTATGGGCGAAATGAGTTTTAACCGCTAAGGAATCAGTAGCGCGAATAGTAAGAGGCTCACCACAAATAGGACAAAAATATTGACTGTCTTTTGTTGCGTTTTCTATTGATATTCTACTTCCATTGACATCTAAGGCTATAAACATAATTCACCTTAATAAAATTTATAAATCACATCCAATAAATAATAGTTCCAGAAACTGCTGTTATCGTTCCGAGATTCCTTCCGCCATAACTACCATTACCGTTACCCGCCGCATTACACGCAACAAGCATTTTTTGTCCGTCGTGTTCTATTTCAAAAACAACATTTTCATAATAAGCATAGGAAAGGCAACCTTTTGCAGTAAATTCAACTTTTTGCGGTATTAGTCCAGGATATGCAATCAAACTCGTTTCTATATATGTAGAATAATTGTTCATCGTTAAAGAAACAGTATGCTTTTGTGGCAACTGTATTGGTTGAGTTATTGTGCTTTCGCTCGATGATGCAGCGTCAGTGCCGTTGGTTGTTGTTTCTGCATTTTCTTTGGCTGTACACCCAACAAATAAAACACAGCAGCAAGTGATTAGCAGAATTATACTTAATAGCTTTTTCATAATACACACCTCATAGAAATATTATACACAATTATAGAATTCAAGTCAATATAACGTAATAGCAATAAACATAGTATAACTACAATATCAGACTTAATTAGAGATATTCCGATATTATCTCTTGTTCTAAATCTGCTAAAATCAACGTGAGATATTATTTCATTTTTGGTAAGTGCTTTGTAGTTTTGTATTCGCTTGTGCTTACCGCCTGTGGGCGAGGTATCACCGCCTTGAAAAATTGTCAAGGGCGGCTATTTATCTCCCGTAAGGCATAAAGCCGCCGACCCCTTCGGGGCAAACCCTTGACAATTTTCCTTCGTCGGCATTTTTTGCTAATTAAGGCGGGTAAGCCCCAAAGCGAACACAAATTTTTAAGGCGCACCACACGCCAAAGGAGCAGACAATGAGCAACGCAGTTATTTATGCAAGGTACAGTTCACAAGGACAAAACTATCAGTCTATCGAGGGGCAAGTACGCATTTGCACCGAGTATGCCCAAAGCAAGGGGTTTACTGTCGTAAAGACCTATATGGACAAGGCAAGGACGGGAACGAATGACAACCGCCCAGACTTTCAGAAAATGATAAGCGACGCGGACAAAGGCGCGTTTCAGTATATTATCGTTTACAAGTTCGATAGATTTGCACGCAACCGCATTGACAGTATAATGTACAAAGCACAGTTGAAAAAGCAGTACGGCATACGGGTAGTTTCGGCAACCGAGCCAGTCAGCGACGACGAGGGCGGCGAAATATACGAAATGTTTCTTGAATGGAACGACGAGAAATACAGCGAAAGACTTTCCAAGCGTGTGCGCGACGGACTGGACACAAGCGTTAAAAACGGAACGTATTGCGGCGGCTATCTTATTTACGGGTATAAGCTCATTGACACCGACAAGAAAGGCAACAAAGGCACGATACACAAAGTAGCCATTGACGAGGAACAAGCCAAAATTGTACGCTTTATCTTTACCGAGTACGCAAACGGCACGGACAAGAAAGAAATTGCCGACACACTAAACAAGCGGCATATACTTTACAAGGGCAAGCCGTTTACTTTCCGCACCTTTGAAAACTGGCTATCTAACGCCAAGTACACGGGCGAATTTATGCACGGGCAACGGCTATGCACGAATACTTACCCCGCCATCATAGATAAGGCGACATTTGAAAAGGTGCAAAAGCGATTAAAGAAAAACAAGATACTTGCGGGAGCAAACTCCGCTATCGAGCCGTATTTGCTTACGGGTAAAGCGTTTTGCGGGCATTGTGGTACGCCTATGATAGCGGGCGGTGGCACAAGCAGATTAGGAAAGAAACATTACTATTACGTTTGCAAGCAGAAAAATAAAGCCCTCTGCGACAAGAAACGCGAGGACAAAGACAAACTGGAATTGTACGTTACGCAAGTGGTACACGACTTTTTGAGCGATAGAAAAAACGTTGAGAAAGCCGCGCAAGACACGATAAACTATTATGAGCAACGCACGGGCGACAACGGAATGAAAAGCATAGAGGCGCAAATACGGCACGCACAAGACGAGGCGGAACAACTTACAAACGCCTTTATACTGGCGCGTAATGACCTACTGCGGGCAAATATAGAGCGCAAAATGCAAGAGATAGAAATACTTATTAAAGACCTAACCGCACACAAGGCGCAAATAGAGTTAGAGCGCGGGCAAAAGATAACCAAAGAAAAGATTATTGACTTTGTCAGTATGCTAATAAAGGGCGACCCTAACGACAAAGAATACCAAAAGAAACTGATAGACAACCTCGTTTACAAGGTTTTTGTTTACGACGATACAGTAATTACATATCTGACTTTCGGCAACGACAAGGAAATTAAAGAAATAGACCTTGCCGATAACGACAAGGTCTTATCTGCGATAAAGGTTCAACCTCTATCGTCACTGGTGCGGAGGACGAGACTTGAACTCGTACGGTGTTACCCACAGGCTTCTGAGACCTGCGCGTCTGCCAATTTCGCCACCCCCGCAAGCATGAATGATTATACATTATTATGCGGGCGTTTGTCAAGCGCATTGCGCCATGTTTTACGGATATAACGTTTCTGTCGCGTCAAAGCCGTGGCGGGCGTTTGAGCTTCTGCGCAAATGTGTCCCAGCAAAGCCGCGGATTTGCGATCGAAACGCTCTTTGCATATAGTATACTATGGATCTAAAAGGAAATTAAACGTTATTTTTGTCGATTGAAGTATAAAATTTACCATAAAAGTATTGACAAATTATGAACAATATGTTAACATTATCCTGTATACACACGTAAATGTGAACAAATTGTTAACATCTATTCGTTTAGACGGAGAGGTACGTTATGAAAGATCATACGGCAAAGACAAATAATTCGTCAAAAAGACTGCACCGCGCGCTTATACTTATAGCGGCGGTATTCACGGCGATAGCCGTGGCGGTCGCTTGCGCATTGTGCTTGGATGTTTCCAAGCCTGTCGACGTCAACGACGTCGAGCAGGGCGGGGTAAGCGTCAGTGCAACTCGCACGAATGTGTCCGGCAATTATTCCGGTGCCGGTGCAATACAAAACGGAGATGTTTTTGAGTTTACCGGACAATCGGTTTATAATTTGACTTTACCGAAAGGAAAATATAAATTCTCTGTTTGGGGCGCTCAGGGTGCGTCCGGACAGCGTGCGGGCGGCTTGGGCGGTTATGCAACAGGCTCTTATGAAATTACGGCTTCTACTCAAACGATTTATATTGTTCCGGGTGGACAAAGCGGTTATAATGGCGGCGGCGCCGGCACTACCAGTAGCGGCGGCGGCGGCGGTGCCGGTTATAGTTCTCAACCTGCGGGATCGTCCGGCGGTGCGGGATACGGTGGTGCAGGTGGAACTACCGTTACGCGCGGCGGCGGCGGCGGCGGCGGCTGGTATGGCGGCGGCGGCGGCGGCGCAGATATTTCAGGAGCTTCGTCTGGTACCGGCGGTGGTGGCGGCGGCGGCGGTTCCGGCTATGTCGGCGGAGTTACGGGAGCGTCAACGTCGAGCGGCAGTCGTTCCGGGAACGGGAGAGTCAGTATAAAAGTTATACAAGTTAATCAGGCTCCGGTTTCAAAAAATGCTACTATCCAAAATACTTCTTCGGCTGCATATTACCGTGGGACGAGCCGAAATATAAATATAGCCGCGAGCACTTTGGCAAGCGATAACGATTACGCAAATACTTCCGGTTCAACGGTCAACAGCGTTTATTTCAGTAATGGATCGTCATCGAATTACGATACTCCTCCCGGGACGAACGCAGGCTTGTATCTCAACTCTGCTTGCACTACTTCCGCGAGCGCATACTTGAGTTGGAAGTGGACAAATAATCAAACTCTTACAATAACCGACATTAAAAAGTATCCGCGCAACGGTGTTGACGGGTGTACGTCAAACGGGCGATTGACTTTGTATACGAAAGTGCGCGATAACTTCGGTACAAATAAGACGCGAGGTGTAGCTACGGTCATGTTTTACTTTGTCGTGAACGATCGTTCGATCGCGCCCGCGACAGATACATTTAAACGCGTCAGTCGTACGGCTAACGGTAAGACATACGAATACCGTTACGGCAATCCTACGCATACCGGCACAGGCTCGGCAAATATCGATCACGTAGGAAATGCTAACAATATCTACAATCCGGTGCAGGGCGCTACGCAAAAGACTGTATTTTTGCCCAAGCCCATCGCTCCGACAGACACGGCGGGTTACACGATATATGCGTCCGATATATTTACGGACGCCGATGCCGCATACGACAAGGTCGGTTTTAAGAGCGTAGCGGTAACTTCGGGCACTACCAATTATTCGAGCTATTACAGCGTGACGTACAATGCCGACAGCACTTATGCTACGGGCGTCGTTCCGTCGATCACTATTAAGCCGTCGAGCATACGCCCGCCGAGTGCGATATACGTATGCTTGACTATAACGGCGCAAACGAGCGAAACGGCATCGAAAGTGGCGATAGGATCGCAGAATACCGCTGTTCGACTGGTATTCCGTTTGGCGAATACTCGTCCGTACTTTGCGTCGTCGTCTGCTATAAATACGGGATTGTCCGAGCCGTATGTTGAGCTCGAGCCCGGTCAGTCGAAAACGCTTAGCTTGGCGTCCATGATCAAGGATATCGACGATAGATCGGAAGAGCGTCGTGTAGGGAAAGAGTGTCTACGACAGTGT
>CANDGE010000015.1 GCA_947384195.1 uncultured Clostridia bacterium | reverse complement strand
TCGTACTGTATTTCTGTCTTGTCAAGTATATGATAAACGGCATGGCGGCGGGCGCTGTCAAAGAATAGTTCGGAGGTAACATACAATGGCGAATTTAAGCTTAAAGCATATCTACAAGGTTTATCCCAACGGCGCGAAGGCGGTAAGCGATTTCAATATGCTCATCGACGATAAGGAGTTTATAGTTTTCGTCGGACCGAGCGGTTGCGGCAAATCGACCACTCTCCGCATGATCGCGGGTCTGGAAGAAATAACGGCGGGCGAGCTGAAAATAGGCGACGTCGTCGTAAACGGCATGGAGCCCAAGGACAGGGATATAGCGATGGTTTTTCAAAACTATGCACTGTATCCGCATATGTCGATATTTGAAAACCTTGCGTTCGGCTTGCGTATGCGAAAAGTCCCCGACGTCAAGCGCGATAAAGACGGAAATCCCGTGCTCGACAAGAAGGGGCGCGAGATCAAGATCATGCGCAAATACACCAAAGCGGAGCTTACCGAAAAGGTTAACGAAGCCGCGCGTATTCTCGAAATCACCGACTATTTGAAACGCAAGCCCAAGGAAATGTCGGGCGGACAGCGTCAGCGCGTCGCGCTCGGCAGGGCGATAGTGCGTCAGCCCAAGGTCATGCTTTTGGACGAGCCGCTAAGCAATCTCGACGCAAAGCTCCGCACCCAAATGCGCAGCGAGATAGTCAAACTGCACAAAAAATTGCAAACGACTTTTATCTACGTCACGCACGATCAGGTCGAAGCGATGACGATGGGCACGCGCATAGTCGTAATGAAAGACGGGTTCGTCAGACAGATCGACACGCCCAAAAACCTGTACAAATATCCCGCCGACAAGTTTGTCGCGGGCTTTATCGGCACGCCGCAAATGAACTTTTTCGAGGGCACGCTCACAAAGGACGGCGACAAAGTCCACATCGACTTCAAATACTCGGACGCAAAGGTGACGGTGCCGTACTCGCTGTTGATGAGAACTACGCCGCAATATCTGGACGGAACGAAAACGGTCTATATCGGCTTCCGCGCCGAGGACGTTTCGCTCGACGAGAAAAAAGTCGCGGCGAGCACGGCAAAGATAAAAGTCAAGATATCCCATTCGGAAGAGCTCGGCACGGAAACGCTCGTATACGGCGACATCAACTTCGACGGCGACGGCTTTGCGGAAACGAGCACGCGCGTTATAATCAAGGCGGCGGGATTTAAAGAATACGCGCCCGACACCGTGTGCGAGGCGGCGCTCGATATAAACGCGATAAACCTGTTCGACAAGGATACGGAAGAAAGCATTTTGCCGCGTATCCCGGAATATAACAGACCGGATTGCTCGGTAGACGGCAATAAACTGACTTTTCTCGGCAACACCGTCGATCTGCCCGATGCGATAAAATGCGGAAAAGGCGACGGCGAATTGCTCGTGCCCGTGTCGGCCGTCACGTTCGACGGCAAGATCAAGGGTAAGGTCGTCGATTGCGAAGACATCAACGGTCAAATGCTCGTGTCGATAGACGTCGGCGGCGGACGGCTTTACGCGCTGTCCGATAAGCATATCGAAAACGGCAACGTTACCGTAGGGCTCGACTTTAAAAAGATAACTATAAAGGCGGGCGGTACGGAAGTTTTGCCTATGCCCGAGATAAACGGATTGAGCGGCACGTTTACGGCGGAAAAGCGGATCGAAACGCTCACCGTCGACGGCAAGACGAAAAACAAAAAAGTCGCGCACTACTTTTTGGTCGTTAACGGCGTCAAGCTGGAAGCGCCTGCCGAAGTGTACGAAAAAATGTTTGCGGCGACGACGGGGCGAAAGGTGTACAATTCGTCGTTCAGGTACGAATGGTCGCCGTACGATATAACGCCGTCCGACAGCGGTATCGACGCGCGCGTCGTGCGTATGCTCGATTACGGCGCGGAAATGTTCGCCGAGTGCAAGGTCGGCGACGAAACGCTGTACATAAAAACGGATAAGCCGCTCGACGGCGCGATAAAGCTTGCGCCCGACGTGAGCAAAGTGAGCGTGATCGAATCCGAGCGGCAGATAAGGATAGTGTAGTAAAATAGGAACGCGGGATCGTTGACGATAGAAATTTTTCGTCATGCAAAGTAAGGAGCGACCTTGCTCCGAACAAGCGTAACGTAGAGAAGGATCTCATCTTTTTTAAAAAGGTCGAGATCCTTTATCGATCGTCGATCTCGTGATATAGCGTTTTGCGGAGATCATATTCGTTTGTTCGATGCGGTTATCATATAACTGTTTGCAATGCTCTTGTCGCACAACCGCGAAAATATCGCTTCGCCGTAACGCCTGATGAGCGCGTCGGGCGAGAGATTGGTGGTTACGACGGTATGCTTTTTACGCAACCACCGTTCGTTGACGACGGTGTACAAATATTCGAGCGTGACGTTTTTCAGCATGGTTTCCGTGCCGAGATCGTCTATACACAAAATATCGGCTTCGAGCATCGGCGAAAAAAGATCGCGGTAATCGTCTATGGCAAACTGCGTGTGATAGTCCTTGGCGCGTCGAACAAACTCGAACGCGCTCACCGTCACGGCAGACCTGCCGTTTTTAAGGAACGCGCAGGCAATAGCCGCGGCGAGCATGGTTTTGCCCGTGCCCGACGAGCCGGCTATTATAAAAAACGGCTTGCCGTTCGGATAGGAGCGTATATACTCGCGCGCCGCTTTGTACACGGCGGGCATTCCTTTGGGCGCGGTCTTTTGCGCGTCGTCGAAGTCGACGAGCGGGAGCGTAAGGTTTTCGCGGTCGGAATTTATCGCGCGGCGGACGGCGCATGCGCAATACTTGCCGTCGACGACGCCGGTATCGCCGCACAGTTTGCAGCGGGGCGGCGGTTCTATTTGCTCGCGCTTTAAGCCCGCGCGCTCGAACTCGGCTTTGAGCTTGCTCCGCGCGGCGTCGAGCGCATTGTTTTCGCCCTTGGCTTTTTTTACGGCTTGCGCTTGATATTCGGCAAAAGCGTCGCGGAGCGCGGCATTGCCCGCGAGCGCGTTGCGCCACAGTTCGAGCCCCGCGTCCAGCTCGGCGCGGCGCATATCGGTAATATCGCGCACGGCGCGGCGGTATGCGTTCATTTATCGTCCTCCGTGATCTGAGTGAACAGCGCGTTCAGCTCGTCGGCCGAATATTTTTCGCTGACCGTGCCGTTTTGCGCGTCCGTCGCGGCTTGCGGCGGGGCGGACGCTTTGGCTTTTTGCAAGTCGGTCAGTCCCGCGTCGTGCCAGCCGATGATTATCTTGTTCATATATGCGAACGGATTGGCTTTGCCGACGGCGAGCGATGCGGCGTGATCGATCACGTCCCGCGGCATTGCGCGCGCTTCCGCCCAGTCGGCGTAGTATGCGCGTTGCACGTCCTTGACCGCGCCCTTTATGCCGAACTTTTTCAACAACGCGTCGATATCGGCGTCGAACCGTTTTTCGCGGTCGATGCTCGCGCGTATACGCGTTTCGGTGCGGATATCCTTTTCGTAAAATTCGCGTATCACCGCGTCGAGATCGGACAATTTTTTAAGGTCGATCTTCATGCAGTATTCGGCGGCGGCGACTATCGCCTTGTAGTCGAACCCGAGCCCCAGCCAAGGCTTTATGTACATGGCGATCTCGGGATCGACGTTTTCGTAATACAGCCCCAAGGCTTTATTGACGGCTTTCGCGAGCTTGTACAGCTCTTTCTTTTCGGACTCGTATTTTTCTATTATATCGAGCGAATAAAAGCCGTAGCCGTGGTATTCGGTCAGCTTGTTGTCGAGCGCCGTCGCGCCGCCGTGCTTGATGTTGCAAGCAACGCCGTAAATGAGCGCGTCGTCGTACTTGAATACCGTTTTCCATTTTTTGTACAACTGTATTGACTCGTGGTCGGGGCGCTTGCCACCCATAACGCCGAGTACGTTGCGGATATTGTTGTAATAAACGCCGTACTCTTCCAAATGCTCGCCGACGGAGTCCGCGGAGCGATACCCGTCCTCGGCGAGATTGCGCGCCACCGTAAGAATGTACGTGTACGACACGTTGTCGCCTTTAAGGTCGACGCAGTACTTGATTATCAACACCATGGCTTGCCACTCGATATTGAGCTTTTCCATGAGCGAATAGTAGTTGTTGAATTCGTTGGGCGAGATCTGTCGCGCGGCGATATACAACTGCGCTTGGCGGTTGAATTCGCGGTACTTGTCCACGTCCAAAGTTTTGACTTTGGGACGGGCGGCGCGCGTCGAAAAATAACAAACGTCGTCGCCGAGCTTTGCCATGAGTCCCTGTTCCGTCCAGTGATCGATAGCGGCTTCCACCGTTTCCACCGAAAGATCGAGCCTGCGCGCGAGCATGCTCACGCTGTCGTCGCTGTCGTTTTTTCGCGCGGCGAGCGACAGTCCGTAAAGATACACCTTTACGTGATCCCCGTCGGCGTACGGCATGTATTCGACGATAAATTTATTTTCGACGGTGACTACGCCGTCAAGACTCGCTTCGGACGACAGTTTAAACATCTTAAAGCCTCATTTGCTTGAAAAATCCGCATGATTGGTATATACTTGATAAGTGTATATATGATACCACTATTGCGAAAAATTATCAACCGTTTTGCGCGGTTCGGTCGGGAGAAAAGCATACATGAAGATTTTACATACAGCGGATCTGCATTTGGGCAAAAAGCTCAATAAAGCGTCCCGACTGGACGAGCAGACGGTGTTGGTCAAGGAGCTGTCGAAGTTAGCCGACGTCGAGGATATAGACGTCATACTTATAGCCGGCGATATTTTCGACGCATCGGTGCCGCCGTCGGAAGCCGAGCGCGTGTTTTACCGCGGTATGCTCACGCTTGCCGAGCGCGGGCGCGCGGTCATTGCGCTCGCCGGCAATCACGACGACGAACGTCGCATGTGCGCGGCAAAGCCGCTTGCCGATCTTCAAGGCATAGTGCTCGCGGGCGAGCTCGACTATTCGGCGCTCGGCGGCGAAACGCTGTCCGATCCCGCGCCGCCGCCGTCGCTGTTTGCGCTTTCGGACGCCGCCGACTACCTGCAAAAACAGCGTATCAAAATATTCGGGCGGTACGGCGGAGTGACGATAGTCAAGGGCGATGAAAAGTGCGATATCGCGCTCGTTCCGTACCCGTCGGAAAGTCGGCTTGCGCGCTGGTACGAGCAGGACTACGCCGCGGAGTATCACGTCCGCGTCAAGCAAACGCTCGAAAAGGCGTGCGAGTTTTTCGAGCCCGACAGCTACAAAATACTGTGCACGCATTTGTTTTTGACCAAGTCCGAAGCGAGCGACGCGCTGGGCGGGCTGGTGGCGTTGCCGCTGTCCGTGCTTCCGCACTCGCCCGATTACGTCGCGCTCGGACACGTGCATAAACATTTACGTATCTGTAAGGCCCCGCTCGCCGAATACAGCGGTTCGCCGTTGCAATACGCGTACGACGAGAGCCGCAACAAGTCGGTCAATATAATAGACACCGTCAAGCGTACCGTTACGCAAACGGTATTGACTTCGGGCAAAAAGTTGTTTGAAGCCGACGCGTCGAGCGCGGACGAGTGCATAGCCAAGCTGGACGAGCGCTCGGACGAATACGTGCGCATACGCTACGGCGGCGAGCCGCTCGGCAAGGACGACGTTTTGCGCATAAGATCGCATCCCGCGTTCAACGATCTCGTCGTTACTGCGACGGTCGGCAAGGACGACGCCGTCGAGCGGCGCGCGCACCTTTCTGACGGGGAGATATTCGATATGTATTATAAATACAGGCGCAACTCCGCGCCGTCCGCCGAACTCAAAAGCGCGTTCGTCGAACTTATGGGGGTGCTCGAAAATGAAGCCGATCAGACTTGAAATAGAAGGCGTCAATTCGTTCGATCAAGCGCAAACGCTTGACTTCGAGGCGGTGGGGCGCAGTAATCTGTTTTGCATAAGCGGCAAAACGGGTGCGGGCAAGACCACGATATTCGACAGTCTTATGCTCGCGTTGTACGGCAAGAGCGGCAAAGGCAATCTCGCCGACGTAGTCAATCTGTCGCGCATGACGGCGCGCGTCAAGCTCGATTTTGCCGAGCGCGGCGACGTTTACACCGTCGAGCGCATCATAAAGTGCAGGCTCGAAAAAACGGACGGCGGCGAAAAAAGCGATAAACGCGTCGCAACCACCGACTGTATGCTTTACAAAAACGGCGCGCCGACGGCAAAGGGCGCGGACGAATGCAATGCTTTCATAAGCGAGATGATAGGGCTCGACGAGAGCGAGTTCAAAAACGTTTATCTTTTGGAGCAGGGCGAATACGCCGACTTTTTGAAAAAGCAGCCCGCCAAGCAGACCGAAGCGGTGGGCAAGATATTTTCGCTCATGCGATTCGCCGACGTGTACAAGCTTGCCGACACGCGCATGAAAGAGAGCGAGAACGAACAGCGCGCCGTCGACGAGCGAATAGCCGATCTCGGCGACGTGACGCCCGAAAAGCTTCGCGACGAAAAAGCGGAACTCGCCAAGCTCCGCACACACACGACGGCGCTCGGGAAAGACGTCGAGCAAAAACGCGCCGAGATAGCCGCGCTGTCCAAAACGCGCGACGCATATATTTCCGTCCGCGAAAAGCATGACGCCGTGCGAAAGCTGATGATACAGGCGGACGACGGCAAAAAAAGTTTGTATACCGCCGAGCTCGCGCTTAAAGACTTCGAGCTCGCGCTCGACGGTTCGCGTTCCGAAAAGCTTTCGGCATTGCGCGAACGCCTGACCGAGCTTGCGGCGCTCAATATTAAGGACAAGGCGTGTTCCGCCGCCGTCGCCGACGGTGCGCGTAAGCGCGACGAGCACGGGAAAAAATGCGCCGAGCTCGCGGCGGCGCGTGCGCGGCAGACGACGCTCGCCGAAAAAATCAAATGCGCCGAGCGCGCTTTTACGGAAACGCTATCGGCATTCAAGGCGCGCGCTTGCAAAATGTCGGAGCGGTCGAGCGCGCTCGACGATACGCTTCGGTCGTTGGACGGCGCGCCCGACGCCGTGTCGCTCGCGAACGCCGCCAACTCGCTCGCGGACGAGCGCAAGGCGTTCGACGCGCAAACGGACTTGCGCCGCAAAAAATCCGACGACCTTACCGCGCTGCGCAAAAAGTGCGAAGAGCAACTCTCCGTCATAGAAAAATTCACTGCGGAAAAGTCTGCGCTCGATACGAGCAGACAGGAAGCGGAAAAAGCCGAAAACGCCGCGGCAAAGGCGTTGGCGGCGGCACAGCTCGGTTCTCACGCGGCGGCTGTTCGCGCCGAGCTTCATGCGGGCGACGTTTGCCCTGTGTGCGGCGGGACGTTCGACGGCGCGGAGCACGGCGGGGATGCCGACGTACAAGCGCGCAAGGCGGAGCACGCCGCGGCGACGGAACGGGTCAAGAAGTCGCGCGACAGGCTGACCGAATGCGAGAAGCATCTCGAAAAAGCCAACAATGATTACGGGCATTTTAACGATCTTGCGGAAAAAGCGAAACGCGAGCTGGGCGAGCTGGACTGCGCGATAAAGGCTA
This sequence comes from uncultured Clostridia bacterium, assembly GCA_947384195.1. Classification (GTDB taxonomy): domain Bacteria; phylum Bacillota; class Clostridia; order Christensenellales; family Pumilibacteraceae; genus Anaerocaecibacter. The sequence goes on along the minus strand of CANDGE010000015.1, from coordinate 19,475 downwards.
TGCGAGTCGACGGCGCGGCTTATGCCGAGCTTGCCGACGTTTTGCAAAAAGCGAGCGCGGCGTACGACGCGTGGCAGACCGCCGTGCGCGACGGCGCCAAGCTCGAGCCGGAGCTCGCCGCGCTCGACGCACAGGAGCGCGCGCTCAAAACCGCGGCGGACGATGCGGAACGGACTGCGGCTAAGCTCGAAGCGGAGCTCGGCGAAAATTACGGAAAAACGGATCGCGCGATCGCCGACGTAAAGGCGAAAACGACCGAGCTCGAAACGATGCTCGCCCGCGACGAAGCCGCCCGCAAAAATCTGACGGTGGCCGTCGAGAGCGCGCGTGCGACAGTCGCCGCAGTCGAAAGATCGCTGGAAGAGGCAAAGGCGGACTGTCCCGTCGACATGCCCGAGTTCGACGAAGCCGCGTACAACGACAAAAAGGACGCGCTCGATCGCCTTGTCGCTGCCGCGCACGAAAACGAAACGACGATCGCCGCGAAAGCGGTGTCGATCGCCGCGCTCGAAGAAAAGTGCAACGCGCTCAAAGCTTTGCGCGCCGACCGCGCTCGGCTTTCGGCGCGTATCGATATTTACAAGAACATCGCCGACGTCACCAAGGGCAAAGCCATGCTCAATTACGTAGCCGCCGAGTATATCGCCGATTTCACCGCGATAGCGAGCGAGATACTCAACGAGCTGTCGCACGGCAAATATACCATGAGCTACGACAAGGTCAACGGGTTTGTCGTGTCCGATTATCTCAACGACGGCAAGTCGAGAAAGACGGACACGCTGTCGGGCGGCGAGCTGTTTTTGGCGTCGCTGTCGGTGGCTATCGCGATAGCGCGCAAGCAGGGCAAAGGCAATAATGCGTTTTTCTTTTTGGACGAGGGCTTCGGCACGCTCGACGAAGAGCTTATCGACACGGTGTACGGCGCGCTCGAATCGCTGTCGCGCGACTGTCTGGTCGGCGTGATCTCGCACTCGTCGGCGCTCATCGAAAAAATGCCGTCGTGCGTGGAGATAATCGAAGCGACCGACACTTCGGGCAGCGTCATTAAATATTGATCGGTGCGCAAATGGCGCGGGGGATCTATGAAAAACAATATCGACGTAAAATCGAATGCTAAATGGAAAAATGCGGAAGTGCCGATAGTTATCGGTGTTTCCGCGCACCGAAATATACGGTTCGAGCATCAAGACCGCATAAAACGGCAGATCGGCGAATTTATCGACGAGATAAAACGGCTCTGCCCGCACTCGCCGATAGTCATGCTTACGGGGCTTGCGGCGGGCGGCGATATGTGGTGCGCCGAGGTCGCAGTCGAAAAAGGCGTAAAGCTGATGCTCGCATTGCCCGACGACGAGAAAGAGTACGTCAACGACGGTGATTTTCCGCTCGACGGCAAGGATAAGTACTATTCGCTCAAAAACGGCAATACCGTAGGAGAGTTCACGGTCGGCGACATGGAAAATGTGGCGCACTCCGAAAACGATCGCGATTATAAGTTTCGGCAACAGGCGATATACGTCGCGACCAACTGTCACGTTTTGCTCGCGTTGTGGGACGGCACGGACGCGACGGACAAACGGTCGGAATGCGGTACAAACGCTGCGGTCGGCTTTGCATTGAAGCATAATTACTACGAGCCCAACGGTATGGAGTTTCGTCCGGCAAGCGACGGCGCGGTCGCGTGGATATTTTCCCCGCGCGAAAACGGAACGTACGGAGAGATCGCCGACCGTGCCGTGAGATATCTCGTGCCGACGTCGCGGCTCGACGGCGGGCGCGACGGAGAATATTACGCCGCACACGACACCATGCCCGAGCGCATGACCGATATTCTTTTGCGCACCGACAGGTTCAACGCCGACCGTTCGGAATACTGCGCTAAGCCGAAAGCGCAAAAGCCGATAAAAGAGACCGACTATCTGCTCGGCAAACGCGAGTACGACGACGGCTCGGAAATATCGCGCAAGATCCATGATTGCTGTAAGACCGCGTCGACGCTTTCCGCCGACTGCAAAAAGAAAAACCTGCGCGCACTGATGTTGCTCGCCTTGTCGGGCACGGCGCTCATGCTCGCGTTTATGGTATACGATCAATTGGCGTTTCCGTGGACGTCGTGGCTTTGCCTGTCGACGCTCGGGGCATTGGCGGTCGTTTATTTCGCGGTGCGCGTCGCGCAAAAAAAGCGCAAGCTCGGCGATCGTAAAACGGGTTCGGTCGTATTCAACACGCATTCGCGGTCCGTCGAGTATCGCGCGCTTGCGGAAGCTTTGCGCGTGCAGTATTACGTAACGCTGTTCGGGCTAAACGACGGCGTCGGGCGGTATATGGCGTGGTCGCAAAAAAGCTCTTTGGCATGGGTGCGTAAAGCCGTTGCGGCGGTTTCGCTCGGCACGAGCAAGCCCGCCTGGACTGACGAAAAATTGCGTGCGTATTATAAAAGCTTATCCCTGCCGTCCGAAACGCGCATGATAAAAAACAACGGCGACGACGAAAAAAGCGTGTTCGTCAACAGGATGTTCGGCAAATGGGTGGGGCACAGCAAGTATTTGCCCGACTACAAGAACAACGGGCAGATAGGCTACCACTTAAAGAATATACAGGCAAAGCGCGAAAAAATAAAGCGGCGCGACGCAGTAAAGACAACGGCGATCGTCGCGACGGCGTTGACGTATCTCGCGCTGTTCGTTTGCGAACTGATCCCCGCGGTAGACATGACGCGTCCGTTGTTGTGGGTGATAGACGTGCGAATGCTGTTAAAAAGCGTGCTGTCGGTATTTGCCGCCGCCGCATTTCTTATATCGTACTATTACGACAAGCAGTCGCTCGACCGAATATTGTTCGATTCGTACGGCATGGTCGGACTTTACGGCATGGCGATAGATCGCGCCAACGAGATATACCGCACGTTCGACAAGCGGTCGGACTGCGACGCCGCGCTCGAATCGCTCGTTCGCGAGCTCGCGCGCGAACATATGGTGGAAAACTCGGCATGGGTGGCATATAACAGGGGCGACAACATAGAATTACCGTTGTAGCGACCCCGTAGAACGTTCGACATTAATGTGTATAATCAAACATACTAACCGCAAAAAACCGTTGAGTTCGAGCGTAGAACGTGATATAATATGCGTGATCGGAGCGGACGCGCATCTTGCGCGTAGCGGAAAACATATAGGTCACTGCCGCAGGTCGGACTGCGGATAAATCAATTTTCGGAGGGACATTATGGCACGTTTCACTTTACCCCGCGATCTGTATCACGGCAAGGGCGCACTGTCGGCGCTCAAAACCTTTGAGGGCAAGCGCGCGATCGTTTGCGTCGGCGGCGGCTCGATGAAAAAGTTCGGGTTTTTGGATAAAGCCGTCGAATATCTGAAAGAGGCGGGAATGGAAGTCAAGCTGTTTGAAGGCATCGAGCCCGATCCGTCGGTGGAAACCGTCATGCGCGGCGCGGAAGTCATGCTCGAATTCGAGCCCGATTGGATAATCGCCATGGGCGGCGGTTCGCCGATAGACGCGGCAAAAGCCATGTGGATAAAGTACGAATATCCCGAAACGACGTTCGAGGATATGTGCAAGGTATTCGGTCTGCCCAAGCTTCGCAAAAAAGCGCATTTCTGCGCGGTGTCGTCTACATCGGGCACTGCGACCGAAGTCACGGCGTTTTCCATCATAACCGACTACAAAAAGGGAATAAAGTATCCGATAGCCGACTTCGAGATAACGCCCGACGTAGCTATCGTCGATCCCGATCTCGCCGAAACGATGCCCAAAAAACTCGTCGCGCACACGGGTATGGACGCGATGACGCACTCGATCGAAGCGTACGTATCCACCGCCAATTGCGACTATTCGGACGCGCTCGCGCTGTATTCGATACGCATGATCAAGCAGGATCTCGTCGATTCGTATAACGGCGATATGGTTAAGCGCGACCGTATGCACAACGCGCAATGCCTTGCGGGCATGGCGTTCAGCAACGCATTGTTGGGCATAGTGCATTCCATGGCGCACAAAACGGGCGCGGCGTTTGCCGATCTCGGCGCGCACATAATCCACGGCGCGGCTAACGCGATGTACCTGCCTAAGGTGATAGCGTTCAACGCCAAGGACGAAACGACGGCAAAGCGTTACGCCGTGATCGCCGACTATATGGAGCTCGGCGGAAAGACCGTAGCCGATAAAGTCAAGCTGTTGATAAAGGAATTGCGCAAGATGAACGACGCGCTCGCTATCCCGCACTGCATCAAGAATTACGGCGCGGACAGTTATCCTACGGAAAACGGGTTTGTGCCCGAGGACGTGTTCCTCAAACGGTTGCCCGACATTGCGGCTAACGCGCTCGGCGACGCTTGCACGGGCAGTAATCCCCGTAAGATAGACCAAGCGCAAATGGAAAAATTGCTCAAATGCTGTTACTACGATACCGAGGTCGATTTCTGATAAAACGTCGACGCTCGGATAAAGCCGACATACACGCGCCCCGCGCGAACGACTTTATGCGTCGTGCGCGCGGCGCGCGAATCGCGCTCGGCTGACGCAAACGGAGAACCCGATGTATAAGATACTGAGTAAAAAACCGCTCAACGGATCGGTGACGCAAATGGAGATCGAAGCGCCGCTCGTCGCAAAAAAGGCGAGAGCGGGGCAGTTTATCATACTGCGCGTCGACGCCGACGGCGAGCGTATCCCGCTTACCGTCGCGGGTTGCGACGCAGAGCGCGGTGCGGTCAAGATAATATTCCAGATAGTAGGCGCTACCACGGCGGCGCTCGATCGAAAAAATGCGGGCGAGCACATTTGCGATTTTGTCGGACCGTTGGGCGTAGCCACGCACACCGACGGCATAAAAAAGGTATGCGTCGTGGGCGGCGGCGTCGGGTGCGCGATAGCGATGCCGATAGCGCAGGAGTTTAAGCGTTTGGGCGCGCACGTTACGAGTGTGATAGGGTTCAGGAGCAAGGATATAGTGATCCTCGAGAGCGAGTTTGCGGCGTGCTCGGATAAGCTCGCGGTAATGACCGACGACGGGACTTACGGGCAAAAGGGCAACGTCACTCAGCCGCTTAAAGAATGGTTGGACGGCGGCGAGCAGTTCGACACGGTGATCGCGATAGGCCCGCTCGTCATGATGAAGTACGTCGTCGCGACGGTCAAGCCGTTCGGTATACCCGTGACGGTGTCCATGAATCCGATCATGATAGACGGCACGGGCATGTGCGGCGGGTGCAGGCTCACGCTCGTGCGCGACGGCAAGCGCGTTACCAAGTTTGCGTGCGTCGACGGACCGGACTTCGACGGATACGAGGTCGATTTCGACGAGGCGATCGCGCGCGGAAAAATGTATTGCGACTTCGAGCGTGCCGCGCACGAAAAGGCGTGCAATCTTTATAAAACCGCGGGAGGCGACCGATGAGCATAGATCCCAAAAAACACGATATGCCCGTCAGAGACGCGCGGACGCGAGCGAGCGATTTCGACGAGGTCGCGCTCGGCTATACCGCAAAGCTCGCAGTCGCCGAGGCGACGCGGTGCTTGGATTGCAAAAACAAGCCGTGCGTGTCGGGTTGTCCCGTAAACATAGATATTCCCGATTTTATCAAACAGGTCAAGGCGGGTGACTTTGAGGGTGCGTACAATACGATCGCTCGGTCGTCGTCGCTGCCCGCCGTTTGCGGCAGAGTGTGTCCGCAGGAAAAACAGTGCGAAAGCAAATGCACGCTCGGCATCAAGTTCGAGCCCGTCGGCATAGGCAGGCTGGAACGTTTCGTTGCCGATACGCACATGTCGAGCGGCAAAGCCGCGCAGGCGCGTCCCGAACCCAACGGGCACAAGGTCGCGGTAGTGGGATCGGGTCCCGCCGGGCTTACGTGCGCGGGCGATCTCGCCAAAAAGGGATATGCGGTAACGGTATTCGAGGCTTTGCACACGGCGGGCGGCGTGCTCGTTTACGGCATACCCGAATTCCGTTTGCCCAAGCGCATAGTCGCAGACGAAGTGCGCGAATTAAAGGAGCTGGGCGTCGACATACAAACAAACGTCGTAATAGGCAAAACGCTCACCGTCGACGAGCTGTTCGATATGGGTTACGAATCGGTGTTTATCGGATCGGGCGCGGGCTTGCCCAAGTTTATGAACATAAAGGGCGAATCGCTCAACGGCGTGCTTTCCGCCAACGAGTTTTTGACGCGCGTCAATCTCATGAAGGCGTATCGCCCCGACAGCAGTACGCCCGTGCAACGCTCGCGAAAAACGGTCGTGGTCGGCGGCGGCAACGTCGCAATGGACGCGGCGCGGTGCGCCAAGCGTTTGGGCGCGGACGTTACCGTCGTGTATCGCCGTACCGAAAACGAACTGCCCGCGCGCAAGGAAGAAGTCGAGCACGCCAAGGAAGAAGGCGTCGATTTCATGTTTTTGACCAATCCGCTGGAAATAGTCGACGACGGTAAAGGCAACGTCGGTTCGGTCAAGTGCCAAAGAATGACGCTTTCCGCGCCCGACGAATCGGGCAGAGCTCGACCCGTTCCGTTGGAAAACAGCGAGTTCACGGTCGACGCCGATTGCGTGATAATGTCGCTCGGCACTTCGCCCAATCCGTTGATACGCAACACCACGTCGGGTCTTGACGTGCGTGATCGCGGCGGGATAATAGTCGACGACAACGGCAAGACTTCGCGCGACGGCGTATACGCAGGCGGCGACGCTGTGACGGGCGCGGCGACCGTTATACTCGCCATGGGCGCGGGAAAGACCGCCGCCCGAGCGATAGACGAGTATATCGGCGCAAATAAGGATCGATGATCGAGAATGGATGATGTCGGATAATCCGGGATCAAGGATCATCGTTATGTTTCAAACTATATGCAATGCGTCGATAAGCTCCGCGTGTTTGGAGAAAAATCTTTTGCGTAGAATATAAACAACCGTAGATGCGCAAAGGCACAACAGCGACAAGATCAATAAAACGGCGAGCGCCTTGCCGCTTTCGGGTACGTTGTAAGTATTAAGCCGATACAGCGCGATCCCGCTCGCGATCGCGAAGATCGCGTACACGGCGATAAACGCGAGCTCGGTTTTGGGTCTTGCTTTAAGATACCCGTCGTTTTTATGTTTGACTATCGATACTATTATCCAGGAGATAAAAAACAGCGCGCAGAAAAACGAAAGCAATGTCATCACCGCGCACGGCGTTATTACAAGGTCTATATCGGAAAAAATATTTCCCAAAAGCCCGATCACGAAATACTCTGTTTCCCATCGCCCGTCAAGACCGTTTGTATAGCCCCCGCTGCCGACGATCTGATAGACGTTTGCGCGAAAATCGACGGGCAAGAGATAGACAAGAAACGACAATGCTATAAAAACGCCGAATATGACTTTTAAAGAATACTTTAACAGTTTGCCTTTATCGGCAAGCTCGGGCGCGATATTTACGGGCGCGGCGACGTCGGATTTTTGTTCGTCGGGCGCGTCGGTTTTAAGCCGCTCGTTTTTTGCGGAAAGGCTTGCGCCGCACGATCGGCAAAATTTATCGGTTTCGTCGTATTCGCTTCCGCATTCGGGACATTTCATGATGTTCGCCTCCGCTATCGATTTTATCATTTATATGCGGGAAAATCAAGTTTTTGCGGATCGCTTCGACACGCGCTGTTTTATCGATCGGATAAGATCGGCGATCTCTTCCCGTGCGGCTTTGCTTTTTTGAAAAACGGCGCGATATATTGAAAGTCGTGTCAAAGCCCGTCGTGTGTTTTTTACGTAAAACGTTTCGGCGGTGCGTGCGGGCGTTATCGGAAAGTCGTACGCTTTGCCCGACAGAATATCGAATACCGTAAGCGATATTCTTTGCGTCCGTCCGCTTCTCGGTAGTCGAGCATGGTCGAAAACTTATCGTTCGTACTTTAACGTATTTGTCTATTTGATATTCGCAAGCATGTCTATCGTCGAAGTGAGCGGCAGTTTGTATGCGGGGAGCTCGGACAGGCGGGCGAGCGTGCGATACAGTTGTTCCTGCGTTTTGCCGGAAATTATACGGTCGGTGTAGTACCGTATGTAGTCGGTGAAGTCCTGATCGTCGTCGCCGCGTTCGAGCGAAAAGAAAATGTGGAAAAACGTGTTTAGATAGAAATCGTCGTTTATGTCTTTTAGAAATATTTTGGCGACTTCGCCGTATACGCCGTTGGGTTCCGCCCCGATCGTTATCGTTTCGCCTATGGCGATCGACGAATAATCCATATTGTGCATCCAATCCATAAGGCTTACCAACAGTCCGCCGTAATTGTTGTCTATGTCGATATCATTGATACGCTCTATCATTTGGCTGTTGCCCGCGAGCGCGTGCGCCATGTTGTCGCGGATCGCTTTGAAAAACGGCTCGCCCGTCATTTCGTTGGTGTACGACGATGCGGTTATCAAATAGTCGACTATCGCCTGAGAATATTCGGTTATGGACACGGGAATGCCCGTGTTGGCTTTGACTATCGCGGTGTACATCTCGTTGAGCCCCAACGCGATCATGTTTTTAAGCTGTTCCTGTTGGTTGCTGAGCGTGTTGCTCGATACGCGGTCGAAAATGAGACTTAGCTGGTGGTCGATGCCCGACAGGCTTTCGTGCGTCGAATCGAGCATTTCTTTCATGAGCGCGTCGAACTGACTCAGTCTGTTGTTTTTGTAAATGAGTTTGTGTTCTATCTCCGACCAAAAGCTGTTGACGAGCGATTTTATTTGCAGCTCGAAGTTGTATGTTTCGCCCGCATACGTCACATTGCCGTCGATTCGGTAAATGCTGTAACCGTTTTTTTGGCGTTCGGGCTGGGGCGAGTCGAGATTGAGCCGTACCGCCTTTTTGTCGGACGGGGAGTACATGCCGTCGCCGACGTCGGTGTCGAATACTTCGCGGATCTTTTCGTACAGACACTGCTCGTCCTTGAAAAATCTGCATTCTATTTTGACGCCGATTATGTCGTGCATCATGAACACTATTTTATCGGCGGGCGCGTCGCGGTACAGGTTGTTGCGCAATATTTTTTCTTTAAGACTTTCGCGCGTTTTTATGCGTGACGTTACGCCGATCGTCGCGTCGATATCGCCGAAGCGAGCGGTCAAAAACTCGGTGAGCTTGTCCGCCGCGTGCGTGAATCCGACAAGATTGGCGTCAAGCGTCGCCGCCGCTTTTTCTATATAATCGAATACGTTGAGTTTGCTCATTTTATCCTCTCGACCGTTCGATAGTCGTCGATGAAACAATGCCGAGATCTCGGCAACGGGTCATTGTTCGGATCGCTTTGAAATAAGTGTTTTTATGCCCTTTAAGATCTTGCCGTTGGCGATCTCCACAACGGCGCGGGCGGCGGCGAGCGACATATCCCCGTCGGACATCGCCGCGACCGACGACAGCGGCGTATGCAATGCCGTCGCTACGAACGCTTTGTATTCGGGACTGTCGGGCGCGCCGATCGATCTCGCGCGCCGCATGACTGCCCATCGCGCTATCTTGCCCGCCAATGTGTCTTTGATGTCGTTGATGCAACAGGCGAGCGTATATTCGCCTTTTTTCGGCTTATGCGACGGTGCGGGCAACGGCGCGCCGTACAGCGCTTGAAAGTCCGCATCGGTTATCTTGGCGCGGTGCGGCGTCGCATATGCGGGCGGGAAGTCCGCTCTTTGCGTATAATCGCCGTCGACCTTGACGGAAATACGCTTTTTTATATCCGATGCGCTTGCTCCGATCATAATGACGAATTCGCCGTCCGGCACTGCGAACTTGTTCGCCGACACGTCGAAGAATTCAAACGCGCGTCTGTCGATCGTTATCGTTGCGGTCGTCGACGTTTGACCTTCTACAAATACTTTTGCATAACCCGCCAATTGCTTGCGCGCGCACATCACTCGTCCCGTGCGGTCGGATACGTAGACCTGTACGATCTCGTATGCGTCGCGCATGGACTTGTTCGTAAGCGTCACGGTTATCTCGAATTTTGCGGCGTCTAACCGTTTTGCACGCGCATCGTCGTAGGATATCTCCGCAAACGACAGCCCGTGCCCGAACGGGAACAGCGGACGTCGGTCTATCGCGTCGTAGTATCTGTACCCGACGTAAATGCTTTCGCGGTACAAAACGCGTTCTCCGCCGAAGTCCGTTCCTATGTCGGATAGATCGGCGGGGAAGGTCTCGGCAAGCTTGCCGTGCGGATTGATCCTGCCGTAAAGCGCGTCGACGGCGGCGAGCGCGCCGTTTTGTCCGTTCAGTCCCGCGTATAAAATACTGCGCGCGCGGTTTACCCACGGCATGGCGACGGGACCCGCCGAGCAAAGCACGACTACCACGCGGTGCCCTGCGGCGGTCAGTTCGGATATGAGCGCGTTCTGTTCCCGCGGCAGGTCGAGCGTTTCGCGGTCGACGCCTTCCGCGGGCGCGGCGCGTCCGACGAAAACGATCGCTACGTCGCTGTCCGCCGCGCAGTCGAGCGCTTCGCGCAACAGCTTGGCGTTCTGTTTGGCGTCGGGCGAGTAGCCGCGGCAGTACGCGACTTCTATGCCGCGCAGACTGAACGCATCGAGCGGCGACACCGTTTTGAGCGGCGATACGTGCGCGCTTCCGCCGCCTTGAACGGGCGCGGAAATGGCGAGCTCGCCGCAAACGAGCGCTTTCATGTCGCGGGTGAGCGGGAGGAACTCGTTATCGTTTTTGAGCAGAACAAGGCTCGCGGCGGCGGCGTTATACGACAGCCTGTCGTGCGCGTCCGCATCGAAATCGCCGTACGGTTCCAAATATACGTTGTCTATCAGCGCGAGAAGGCGGCGCAATGCGTCGTCGATCATGCCTTCGGTCGCTTCGCCGTTTTTTACGGCGTCGCGCAATTGTTTTTCAAACAGCCCGAGCGAATCGGGCATTGCAAGATCGAGCCCCGCCGTGAGCGCGCTCGCTCTGTCGCGCACCGCGCCCCAGTCGGATACGACCGTTCCTTTATATTCGAGCTCGCCGCGCAGTACGTCGGTGAGCAAATACTTGTTGTCGGCGCACTGTTCGCCGTTGAGCTTGTTATACGCGCACATCACCGCTTCGGGTTGCGCTTCGAGCGCTATTCGGAACGGTTTGAGATATATCTCGTGCAGGGCGCGCTTGTCGACGATACTGTCGGACGTCATGCGGTACGCTTCTTGATTGTTGACGGCGAAGTGTTTGACGCACGCGCCTACTCCGGTCGCCTGTACGCCGCGTATATAGGCGTTGCCGAGCTCGCCCGATAAAAGCGGGTCTTCCGAAAGATACTCGAAATTGCGCCCGCCGAGCGGGTGACGTTTGATGTTTACGCCGGGCGCGAGCAATAGGTTGACGCCCATGGCTGTCGCTTCGCGTCCCAAGCTTACGCCGATGCTGTATAACAGCGCGGGATCCCAGCTGTTGGCGAGCATTCCGAGCGTGGGGTAGCAGGTAGCGGGCACGGCGGATCCGCTTGCGCCGTCGGTCATTCTCAGTCCGTTGGGACCGTCGGACATGCGCACGCGCGGAAGCTCGCCCACGCCGAACGTGTGCCACATCCCTTCGCCGGACAGCATTCTTATTTTTTCGTCGAGCGTGAGATACGCCAACGTTTTTTCGATATTAAGTCTTTCCGAATCCATATTTAGATGTTTTACTGTTGTATTGTGTTATGCGAACGGCGCAGAGCTGTTTGCAAGCACGCGAAACAAAATGCGCCGATCTTGCGATGCGTAGCGAAAAAGCTTTTGCAAGCAAACTTTTTCACATGTATTATAACATCGAAACGCCGTAAACGCAAGCTTTTGCCGTCGGTTGTATGCTAACTAAGCGGCGCTCGATACGTTATCCCGCAGTCGTGTGAACTTTATGTGAAACAGTATGCAAAATATGCGCGCTATTAGGATAAATCGACAAGTTTTTTGGGAAATATACTTGACAGTCGTGCATATACATAGTATAATGAATTCAACAAATATTTAAAGGAGAACCAAATTATGGCAAAGAAAGGTGATTACTTCGGACTGCCTTGGATCGTAAGCGTTATATTGGCTATAATCCCCGTTACGGCGTGGGTTTGCGGCTGGTTGACCAGATTTTCCGAGGGTAAGATCGTGGCCGGACTCATTCGTTTGATCTTCGGTTTCACCATTGTGTGGATCATTGACCTTATTCTCATGATCGTCAGCAAGCACATACTTCGTATCCTGCCCTGCTGATAAAGCTTTTTACAATTAAATAATAAGAATTCGAGCTCGGCTTAGCGTCGGGCTCGTTTCTTTATAGCGCAACTTAGCGCAACGGAATTTTGCGCATACGCAAATTGCGATCGGGCGTTGCGGTCGGCTATTTTATCAATTAACGAAAAACGCTTGACAAACGTCGTGCGTTTTTTTATAATAATAAGGCTATGGAGAAGTACCCAAGTGGCTCAAGGGGCTCCCCTGCTAAGGGAGTAGTTCGGTAACACGGAGCGCGGGTTCAAATCCCGCCTTCTCCGCCAATCATCGTCGTATTTGCTCCCGTCAATAATTGCACGATTTTGTATTAACATTTATAGATAGAATTTTGGGCAAAATGTCACAAAATGCAATATAAAAGTCGTCTATTTAATGTAAGGAGTTTTTTACATGAAGCGCATCTATAAAATCTTTATAATATTTATATTGCTCATAGGCGCTTTTATTGTCGGATGTTCAAATGGCGCGGTTGACAAGGGCGGCGATAATAATGACGGAGATAAAGTTTTTTATAGCTTGAATTATATAGCGGGACGAGGCGGGCAAATAATCGGTGACAAAGAGCAAAGCGTTGAAGCCGGATGCGACGGAAAATCAGTAACGGCAGTGCCTAATGACGGGTATATATTTATTAAATGGTCCGATGATCGTTTGGAACCCGAAAGACTTGATATAAATGTGAGCGCGAATAAAACCGTAACGGCGTTATTCGAAAAAATAAAATTAGAAATTAATTATATCGCAAGCAAAGGCGGGAAAGTGGTCGGCGAAAATATGCAGACGGTCGACTATGGAGATAACGGGGAAACGGTCGCGGCGGTTGCCGATGCCGGGTATAGGTTTGTCAAGTGGTCTGACGAATGTATGACCGCCGAAAGGCGGGAAAAGAATGTTATCGGAGATTTAAGCGTAGTAGCGGAATTCGAATGTATATTCGGCGGCGGCAGCGGGACAAAAAGCGATCCGTTTTTGATATCGACTTATGAACAATTGTGTTATATCGATTTGTGCCCCGATGCATGCTATGTATTGACAACGGATTTGGATCTGAAAGCAGAAGATCACTATCCGTTATTCGACAGCGAAAAAGATCCTATATACGGCAGCGAAAATCTTGAAGCGAACAGTGGGTTCGGCGGTATTTTCGACGGTAAAGGTCATACGATAGATAATTTGAAAATCACCACTTATAAAGGCAATTATCCGTCGTTTTTCGGGATAATAGGCTGTAACGGTATAGTTAAAAATTTGAATATAAAAAATGCCGAGATAAATTTGAGTAATTATTTTCAAGCAAAATATCTGTTTTGCAACGGCGGGATATTAGCCGGTTTTTCGGCAGGCTTGATAATTAATGTCAATGTCGACGGAAAGTTTGACGGGCAAGTAAAAGGCGAATACGCACACTTTGGCGGAATGGTCGGAAAAACAAACGGGGAGATCGTTGCTTGTTCCGCACGCGTGGAATTTCACATCTTTCATTCCGATATCGAAGTTATCGGAGAATACCTCGATGACAGATTCAGGCCGAATATAAGATACACGTCGCTTATAGGTGGGCTTGTCGGGTTTTGCGATAGTGCATTGTTGCGCGGTAACAATGTTGTTTGTAATATAGACAGCAAACTTTCATACCCGGAAATCGGCGGGTTTATAGGCGGATATCGTAATTCCGAGATGTCTGTTAATTCCGTCATTGCCGATTGCAGTTCGCGGTTTACCGTCAAAAGTGCGTCCGACATAAGAACCGCGGGTTTTGCCGTGGAAATAAGGGACGTATCGGTCAAAAACTGTGTTGCCGAGTGCGATTATACAATGGGTAACGTACGAGAGGCTATCGGCTTTGTATGGGACGGAAGAGACGTGACTTTTGAGCGATGCGCCGTAACGGGGGAATTGAAGGCCGTCAGTCAAGGTTATAATATAGCTATCGGCTTTGGTCGGGATTTAAGGCGGTCGAGCGTTGTTCGATGCCGTGTCAATGCCGATATGCGAGCCGGACGGGCGGTAGGATTTATTTGGGTTTGCCACGAAAGCGTTGTGGATCGTTGTTCTGCAGTCGGCGAAATTAAAACCGGCACTGCCGGTAGAGGATTTATCGATGTTGTTAAAGGTTCTCGCGTCAGCAACTGTTTTACGAATATGCAAATAGAGATTCTCGGCGGCATGAGCGGTAGAATAATTGTCGGCGGGATGTTCGGATCGATAGAGGATTCTTATATAAGTAATTGCTATTATAGCGGAAAGATATTCGGCGTGGAATATAACGATTCGGATCTGATAACGAGCGACAGCGTCGCGGCGTTCGCTTTTACATTTAATTCGGGTACAATTGAAAACTGTCATTGTTTAATGGATTCGGATTACGTACAAAAGAGTATTTATAATCTTCGTTGTGACGACATTGATTTGACTATTTACGATACGGCTCGATCGATGTATGGCATTGCGGATCTTTTAAACGCAAACTCGGAATATCCGGTATGGAAAAATGCGGAAGACGATTTTCCGCAATTGATAGATAACACGTAGATAGTAATTAACGGAACAAAACGTTCATTGTCAGACTCAACACTATAAAATCATGGATTGAGTGGATGTTGAACTATTCCAATCAATATAAACTTTAAAAGTAATGACTTTTTTGATTGTTACATCATAGCAACAATTAATGTTAATTTTGCATTTTAACGGTACGGTTTCCGTTAAAAATTAAAAAACTGTCCTTTTAACTTGCTATTTTTTTAGAATCAAGTGCTATAATGAATGTAATAAATCGAGATGGCGATATGAATTTGTTTGTTCGAGAAAAGTATTTACAAAAGATACGCGGTTTTTATCATGACACTGAAACAATCAAAGCCGTCACCGAAATAAGACGTTGAGACAAGCCGTGTCTTATGGAAACGATAAGAAACTAATTGTTATTGTCGGGAGTTGTACAGGATAATATTATTTATCTCGATTTAGATTCCAAACAATATAGAAAAGTTAAAGATGCGGATCGACTCGAAGAATCGATAGATTCTCTTTCGACGACAGAAGGCGTAAAATAATTGTTTATAGACTGCTGTCGTACAACGGAAGCGGAGAAATAACATACGACGGATTCGGCAATCCGAAAGAGTGGTTCAAGCACGGAACGGATAGCTCTGAATTAAAGTATTCTCTTACATGGGAACATGTAAACAGACTAACCGAAATAACGGATAGTGAAACAAACGAAAAGTACGAGTATAGGTATAATTTTCAAGGCATACGGACGCAAAAGAAAGTAGGGAATACAATACATAAATACTATCTGGACGGGACAAGGATACTGCAAGAAACGCGAACGATCGAGAATACGGTCAACAGGCTCAAATATTACTACGGAACGACAGGGGTAGTCGGGTTTGAATATAACGGGAACGAATATTACTATATATTGAAAAGCAGAGTAGTCGATAGGGTTACTTTGTATCGTTCGGGCGAATATGTCGGTGCGCAATGTAAAAATATATAATTGACAATGGTCGTATTTTTGTGGTACAATTATTCCAAATGCGGTGATTCGGGAGATGTGTGTGATCAATATTGCGATAGTAGAAGACAATAAGATCGATTCGGGCGCGCTTTCCGAATTTATAACCAAGTTTTTTCACGACGCCGAAAAGACGTTTTCTGTGAAGATCTACGGCAATGCGGTCGAGTTTCTTGAAAGAAAGCTCAAATACGATATCGTATTCATGGATATCGAATTGCCGATGATGACAGGCATGGATGCGTCGCGCAGGATAAGACAGTACGATAAGGACGTAATAATCATATTCGTCACCAATATGGCGCAATTCGCGTTGGAAGGCTATGAGGTAAACGCATTCGACTTTGTGGTCAAGCCGATAACGTACTATAATTTTTCGGTCAAGCTGAACC
The DNA here is from genome assembly GCA_947384195.1 of uncultured Clostridia bacterium. Lineage (GTDB taxonomy): Bacteria > Bacillota > Clostridia > Christensenellales > Pumilibacteraceae > Anaerocaecibacter. The sequence continues at coordinate 3,338 of CANDGE010000015.1, read as the reverse complement.
GTGCCGTCGAACTTATAGAGCGCAACGCGGGAATAAAAATAGAAGCTCGCACCAAAGCGGGCACATTCTATTTGAACGCGTCCGATATACTCTACGTGGAGATCGCCGACCACAGCTTGACGTATCACGTCGTCGGCGACGTGATCGCGGCTACGGGACATTTGTACGAAGTGGAAAGCGCGTTATGCTCGGCGGGATATTTTAAGTGTAATCGCTGTTACTTGGTCAACATGAAGTATGTAAGATCGGTAAGCGACAACACGGTATTCATGACGAACGGCGACAAGCTCCAAATAAGTCGTAATCGTAAAAAGCTTTTTCTCGAAGCGCTCGCAGACTATACGTGTGGCGGAAGCGGCGGTGCATGACCCATGTACGAACTTTCGCAACTGTTTTTTTACCGTCCGTTGTTTATGGCGGAATTGCTTGTGGCAGAGTATTTGTTCGCGCGCGATCTCAAACTGAGACGTCGCGCGCCGTTGCGCATAGCGGCAGGGCTTATACTATGCTTCGGCGTAGCGTTTGCCATACCGATAGTGTCGTTCGATACGCTGTACGGCTCGATAATGTTTTTGACGATGTTTGCCGTATCTGTCGGAGCGATGACGCTTGTTTACGACGAGCCGTTCAAAAACGTGTTGTATTGCGCTATCGCGGGCTTCACCGTTCAGCATGTCGCGCAGGAGTTGTACGAGATATTCGGCTCGGCGTTGCGGTCGATAGGCGCGGACGCGCTTGATTTTTACGGCAGCGGATTCGATCTCGGTTCGGTCGAAACGGTCGTGTTTTTGCTTGTCAATTTTCAGATATTTTTTTTGTTGTACAGCGGCGCGTATCGGTTGTTTTGCGCAAAGTCGGCGTTGCGCGGCATCTATGAAATGAATAATCTCACCGTGACGGTGATCGCTGTGCTGTTTGTAATGATCAACGTGGTTTTCGGCGCCGTAATCATTTGGTCGTTGCCGAGCAAGGTGGATTATACGAGCATTTGCATGTTGCACATATACGGCATTTTGTGCTGTGTGCTCGCCTTGATTATGTTGTTCGAGCTCCCGCGCCGAAAGCGCGCCGAAAACGAATTGGCGACGGTCAGACAGATCAATCACATGAAGACCGAGCAGTATAGGATTTCCAAGCAGAATATCGAGCTTATCAATCTTAAATGCCACGACTTGAAACACCATATTCGTAAGTTCAAGAACGAACGCGGAATATCGGATGACGAGCTCGATGAGATAGAAAAAGTCGTGGACATTTACGACTCGACTTACCAAACAGGCAACGAAGCTTTTAACGTCATTCTCATGGAAAAAAGCCTTATATGCAAGAGCGAGAATATTAATTTGGCGTGCATAGCCGACGCCGCACGACTCGATTTTCTTGCCGACGCCGATGTTTATGCGTTGTTCGGAAATCTTTTGGATAACGCCATAGAAGCTGTGCGCGAAATGCCCGAAGCCGAACGCTCGATAGGATTGTCCGTAAAAAGCATCAACGATTTTGTGGCGATACACGTTTACAACGGTTACGGCGGCGATATCAAATTTGAAAACGGCTTGCCGATAACGCGCAAACAGTCCAAAGCTTATCACGGATTCGGGCTGAAAAGCGTTAAGCATACCGTCGAAAAGTATGACGGCGTTTTGCGCGTTAGCGCCGACGACGGGATCTTCAATGTAAAAATACTTTTCCCGCTTGCGGTGTAAAGCGAGTTTTGATACCGTTTACGGACTATAAAATACAATTCACGGATAAAATATTGAAATTTCGAGCCTTTTCCTATAATTTATCGGTGTCGAATAAATTATATCGGAGGACATGATGAGAAAAATCAAACGAGTCGCGGTTGCGCTTATGACGGCGGGCATCGTTTTAAGCGGCGCGGTGGCTACGGCGTGCGGCGAGCCCGTTGACCCGCGACCGCCCGTCGGCGAAGAACATGTATTGACGCTTGTGTCGGCAGTAGATGCGGACTGCGAAAACGGCGGCAATTCGGCATACTATACATGTTCGCATTGCGACAAACTGTTTGCCGATAAGGACGGCGGGACAGAGACGTCTCTCGATAAAGTGACATTGCCCGCGCTCGGTCACGACTACGACGGATACGAACGCGACGAAGCGGGGCATTGGCAGGTGTGCGAGCGTTGCGACGAGATTACGCAAAAGCAAGCGCATGCGGATCGAAACGGCAAGTGCGGGATCTGCGGCGAACCGCTTTCGGGCGTTCCGCAACCGCCCGTCGGCGAAGAACATGTATTGACGCTTGTGTCGGCAGTAGATGCGGACTGCGAAAACGGCGGCAATTCGGCATACTATACATGTTCGCATTGCGACAAACTGTTTGCCGATAAGGACGGCGGGACAGAGACGTCTCTCGATAAAGTGACATTGCCCGCGCTCGGTCACGACTACGACGGATACGAACGCGACGAAGCGGGGCATTGGCAGGTGTGCGAGCGTTGCGACGAGACTACGCAAAAGCAATCGCACAAAGCGGCACAGCTCGATTTCGGTAAATCCGATCAAACATGTGAGCAGTGCGGATACGTTTTGAATAAAGCGTTGTTCGCGCCGCTCGAAACGCCCAAGCAAATTACGGTATCCAAAAACATGAGCGGGAGCAGTACCGTTGCGAGCAGGGAAGCCGGTGCGCGGAAGATCGATTGCAACGGGCAAACGGTCGACGGCAATTTTTATGCGTTTACCGGCAAAGCGGGGCAATATATAATAATAACGGGCGGCGGCATACGCGGCGGCGTCGGCGCGAAACGCGAGCTGTTCGGGGTGTATCTCGAAAATTACGGATCTACCGATATCGCCGTCAAATACTATTTGGAAAACAGCGGCGCGATCCCCGGTTCGACCGACATGCTTACCGTAAAAGCCGGCGAGACCGTGTATGCCGAGATGATCGTCGATATGCAAACGTTTTCATCGGAGCCGTACTCGCGGATCGAGCTCGGTTCGGATGCGACCGATGCGAAGCTCGGTTTGGCGTGTTTTCGTATGGGAACGCTCGCCGACGGTGCGTACAGATTGCGCTTGCCCGACGGCTGCGTTTTTTCGGACGGGACGTGCGACAAGCTCGTCACGACGGAACTCGGCAACCGATTGTTGAGTTCGGTGCGATTGGACGTGCCGAGCGGCGCGCTCGGGTTTTATAATCTCAGAAGACCCGAACAGTTTTGGCTCGGTGACGTTGAGTCGACGGTAAATCCCGTCATGGACGGCGATCTGGTGTTGTGCGCGATGATCGCGCGCGGCGAGCATAAAAGCGTCAAGGTGGAACCGCGTGCGACGAGCGGGGGCGCACAACCCGCGATCAGTATTGCGGC
>CANDGE010000014.1 GCA_947384195.1 uncultured Clostridia bacterium | reverse complement strand
TACACTGTCGTAGACACTCTTTCCCTACACGACGCTCTTCCGATCTCGCCCCGTCGCGCTTTATAACATCGTCGGGATCGAGCCCGTCGGGCAGTCGCACGACCTTAACGGTAATGCCCGTTTCTTTCAGAATATCCAACCCGCGCAACGTCGCTTTTTGCCCCGCCGTATCGCCGTCGTAACTGATATAAACAAGGTCGCTGTACAGCTTGAGCTGTCGCGCCTGCCTAGACGTGAGCGCGGTACCCATCGACGCGACGGCGGTATCGAATCCCGCTTTGTGTAATGCTATCACGTCCATGTAGCCTTCCGCCATTATTACATAATCGATCGGCGCGGCGGCTTTGCGCTTTTTCAACAAATTGATGCCGTAAATGGTCTTTGACTTATCGAATATCTCTGTTTGCGTGCTGTTGCGGTACTTGGCAAAGTGCGCGTCCTTTTCCAGCGTGCGCCCGCCGAACGCCACGACATTGTTCATATTGTCTATTATAGGATAGATCAAACGTTTACCGAAAACATCGTAATGCCGCCCGTCCTTGCTTTCGGCTATGCCGACGTCGTGCATTTGCTCGTACGTATATCCCTTTTTGGTAAGATAGTCGAGCATTTCGCCGAAATCCAAGCTCGCGCCCAAGCCGAACCGTTTGATCATTGCGGGCGATATCTTTCGGTCGGCAAGATAGTCGTTGAATATTTTTGCGCGCGGATCAGACAGATTATCGTGATAATGCCGCGCCGCATCGCGCATTAGGTTGTACAGCGTTTCGCGACGTTTCTTATCCACCCGCCGAACATACGCGCCCGAACTCGGCTTAGGCATTTCCAGCCCCGCCTGCTCGGCAAGCATTTTGAGCGCGTCGATAAACTCGATGTTTTCCATTTTCATCACAAAGTTGAGCGCATTGCCGCTCTCCTTGCATCCGAAACAGTGAAAAAACTGCTTGTCCGCGGACACCGAAAACGAGGGCTGTGTTTCGTGATGAAACGGACAACACGCCCAATAAGTGTTTCCTTTGCGGTCAACCTTGACATAGCGCGATATCAACGCGACTATATCCGTGCGGTCGAGCACCTTGGAAATGAATTCGGAAAACTCTCTGTCCACAACGCTCCTTGCGAAAATCGATCCGAACGGCTCTGTATCTTGCCGTTACAGCTTTGACCAGTTTTGCGGGACGGTAAGCAGCTCGAACGTGCGCACCGCATATTGATCCGACATAGTTGAAATGTAATCGCATACGCGCCTTTCGAGCGGCTCGTCGTCATACACGAACTGTGCGGGCATTTCTCGCTCGTGATCGCGATAATACTCGTACAGATATTCTATCATTGCAATAGCTTTTACTTCCTCGGACTTTGCGAGCGGCGACGTATAAACATTGTCGAACATGTACTGCCGAAGCTCGTTCATGCCCTGCGCAAATCCGGATGTTTGCGCAACCGTATTTTTGCCATAACTTTCCGTTATTATATCGGTTATCATCGACGATATGCGCTTGGAATGCGTGTCGCCGAACATATCGATAAACCGCTTGGGTATGTCCGACTCTTTGATCACGCCGGCACGCACCGCATCATCGATATCGTGGTTTATGTACGCGATCCTGTCGGCAAACGCGACCACACGCCCTTCGAGCGTCGCCGCAGTTCCGCCGCCGGTATGATGCAACATACCGTCGCGAACTTCAAACGTCAAATTCATGCCGACGCCGTCGTTTTCTATGCGATCGACCATGCGCAAGCTTTGTTCGTTATGCCGAAAATGCGTAAACTTGCCGAGCGCGCGCTCGCCCGCATGCCCGTACGGCGTATGACCCAGATCGTGCCCGAGCGCTATTGCTTCGGTAAGATCCTCGTTGAGCCGCAAACACCGCGATATCGTCCGCGCTATCTGACTGACTTCGAGCGTATGAGTGAGCCGCGTCCTGTAATGATCGCCCTCGGGCGACAAAAACACCTGCGTCTTGTGCTTTAACCGTCGAAACGCCTTACTGTGTATTATTCGGTCGCGATCGCGTTGGAACTCCGTCCGCATCGGGCACGGCGCAAGCGGCGTCGCCCGCCCCTTACTGTCCGCATCCTTGCACGCATACGGCGACAAATATTTGTCTTGGATCTCGTAAAATACCGATTTATAATTCATATACATTCCAAAATCGGGCACGATCGAAACACCGTCCCGAAATTCCGTTGCAAAGCTTTATACCGCTCTGAAAATCAACCGTACCTATTATATATGCACCCCGTGTAATATGTATCGAGTGTAACACCTCCCAAAAAGTAGTTGTATTTTAACACTTTTATCCGATATTGTCAATAATTATGCCGCATAAACACAGAAATATACATTATAAAAAACCGATAAAAAATTAAAGCCGGCGCTTTACCGCACAAACACTATCGACGTGCGCAGAAAACCAAGCAAAATCGAATGTATATTGCAATATATGCCCGATCGATACAAACGGCGTCCGAAATGCAAACGCCGTCTGACATTATCTGTTGCCGTTAACTTTCCCTTTTTTGCGCGAGCTCTTGATATTCGTCTGTGCGAATGTGTTACCGCGAAAGAAGATAATAGAAAATTTAACTGTCGCATAACTCTTGCGATAAAGCAGCATCAATAGACGCTTTTATCTTTTACCAATTTTTTCAGTTCTTCCAATGCTTGCTCGTACTGCTTTCTATCAAAAACGTAATCGAGCGGGAAACAGTAATTCTTTTTTTCTATTTGATTATGTCCCAAAGCCTTCCAATAAACATAACGTTCGTCTTTTTCAATAAATACGATCGGAGAACTGCATTCAACCACCCCACAAGTACAGCACAAAATTTCAACACCGTTTTCCTTTTGCAAATCCGCAATGCCATCCGTAAGATTATGATACAATTCTTTAGCCGTTTGGTGAATGTAATCCATAGGCTCTTCCGATTTCGACTTTTCCAAATCGGCAACTATATCCAAAAGCTCGCGGTCATTTATAAAAATCCCTACAACTCCGCTATACTTCGGCACTTCGCCAACTGCGATTTGACCGTCGATTATTTTGAAAGAAATAGTGTCCGACACAGACATGTTTATATCTAAATCCAACATTTAATATCCCACATCATAGCTAAATTTTAACGATTTCATTTTATCATAAACATCAACAAAATTCAAGTTTTTTACACTCAAAAAATTTATCGCTGCTCTAACGCCCATAGGTACAATACAATACTAATAAACGGGGCAACACAAAAAATGTTCGACTCGTGTGGAAACAGCTATTTAGAAAACCGTTTTTTACTCTTTTCAGAAGAATTTGAGCATAAAAATAAGGCTTACCCATTTATAGGATAAGCCTTAAACTACTAAAAATCGGTATTAGCGTTTCATTGGAACGCTACATATCCGATAAATTACTTTCTCGGATTCTTGATATTAGCCTGAGCTGCGGCAAGACGCGCGATAGGCACGCGGTACGGCGAGCAGGACACATAGTCCAAGCCGATCTTGTGGCAGAACTCGATGGACGAAGGATCGCCGCCGTGTTCGCCGCAAATGCCGCAATGCAACGACTTGCGTTCTTTTCTGCCGAGCGTGACCGCCGTTTCCATGAGCTTGCCCACGCCCGTCGTATCGAGCTTGGCGAACGGATCGAACTCGTAGATCTTGTTGGCATAGTATGCGGGCAAGAACTTACCTGCGTCGTCGCGGCTGAAACCGAACGTCATTTGCGTCAAGTCGTTGGTGCCGAAGCAGAAGAACTCGGCTTCCTTGGCGATGTCGTCGGCGGTGAGCGCCGCGCGCGGTATCTCTATCATGGTACCGACTTCGTATTTGAGCGAAACGCCCGAAGCTTTGATAACTTCGTCGGCTGTCGCGACGACCGTCTTTTTGACGAACGCCATTTCCTTGACTTCGCCAGTGAGCGGGATCATGATCTCGGGAACGACATTCCACTTGGGATGACGCTTTTGGACTGCGACGGCGGCTTTGATGACCGCCTTGGTCTGCATGACTGCGATCTCGGGATACGTGACCGTCAAGCGGCATCCGCGGTGACCCATCATCGGGTTGAACTCGTGCAAGTCGCTTATGATCTGTTTAATCTGAGCGACGGTCTTGCCCTGCGTTTTGGCAAGCGCCGCGATGTCCGCTTCGTCCGTCGGCACAAACTCATGCAGGGGCGGATCCAAGAAACGAATCGTGACAGGCTGACCTTCGAGCGCCTCCATAAGTCCCTCGAAGTCCGCTTGTTGCATAGGCTCGATTTTGGCAAGCGCCGCTTCGCGCTCTTCCACGGTGTCGGCACAGATCATTTCGCGGAACGCGCCTATACGTTTGGGATCGAAGAACATATGCTCGGTACGGCAAAGACCTATGCCTTGCGCGCCGAACGCCGCCGCCTGTTTGGCGTCTGCGGGCGTATCGGCATTGGTGCGAACGCCGAGCGCTTTATACTTGTCGGCAAGCGCCATGATCCTGCCGAAATAACCGGAGTTGGGGTCGGCGGGAACGGTGGGGATCAAGCAATCGTAGATCTTACCCGTCGAACCGTCGAGCGACAGCGAGTCGCCTTCCTTATAGACCTTGCCGGCGAGCGTGAACCGTTTGTTCTCCTCGTCCATTTTTATGTCGCCGCAACCGGAAACACAGCAAGTGCCCATGCCGCGCGCAACGACCGCCGCGTGCGACGTTTGTCCGCCGCGAACGGTAAGTATACCCTGCGCGAACTTCATGCCCTCGATATCCTCGGGGCTGGTTTCCAAGCGAACGAGAACTACTTTGTTGCCTTTTTTGCCTTCGATAACTGCGTCCTCGGCGGTAAACACGATAGTGCCCGCAGCAGCGCCGGGCGAAGCCGCGATGCCCGAACCGACGACATGCGTCTTGTCCGCTTCTTTAAGCGCTTTCGGATCGAACTGCGGGTGCAAAAGCATATCGAGCGATTTGGCGTCTATCTGCATGAGCGCCTCTTTTTCGCTTATCATTTTCTCATCGATAAGGTCGCACGCGATCTTTATAGCGGCGGCGGCGGTGCGCTTGCCGTTACGCGTTTGCAACATATAAAGCTTTTCGTTTTCGACGGTGAACTCCATATCCTGCATATCGCGGTAATGATTTTCGAGCGTTTTGCAAACGTCCTGGAACTGTTTGTAGACCGCAGGGAAAATCTCCGCCATTTTGGCTATGGGCATCGGCGTACGAACGCCCGCAACGACGTCCTCGCCTTGCGCATTGGTAAGGAACTCACCCATCAAGCCTTTTTCGCCCGTAGCGGGATTACGCGTGAACGCAACGCCCGTACCGCAGTTGTCGCCCATATTGCCGAACGCCATCATTTGAACGTTGACGGCGGTACCCCAGCTGTACGGGATATCGTGGTCCATACGGTAAATATTGGCGCGGGGGTTGTCCCACGAACGGAAAACTGCCTTTATAGCCTCGAAAAGCTGTTCCTTCGGATCGTCGGGGAAATCCTTGCCGAGCTGTTTTTTGTATTCGGCTTTGAATTGCATGGCGAGCTCTTTAAGATCGTCGGCGGTAAGCTCGACGTCCTGCGTCACGCCTTTCTTTTCCTTCATCTCGTCGATGAGCTTTTCAAAGTACTTTTTGCCGACTTCCATAACGACGTCCGAGAACATCTGTATAAAGCGGCGGTAGCAGTCCCACGCCCAACGGGGATTGTTCGATTTGGTCGCAATGGTGTTAACGACCGTTTCGTTAAGACCGAGATTCAAGATGGTGTCCATCATGCCGGGCATGGACGCACGCGCGCCCGAACGCACCGAAACAAGAAGCGGGTTTTCCTTGTCGCCGAACTTCTTGCCGCAGATCTTTTCCATCTTGTCGATGTATGTCATGATTTCTTTTTGGATATCGGGGTTGATCTTACGCCCGTCTTCGTAGTACTGAGTGCACGCCTCGGTGCTGATCGTAAAGCCTTGCGGTACGGGAAGACCGATGTTGGTCATTTCCGCGAGATTCGCGCCCTTGCCGCCCAAAAGCTCACGCATTTTGGCGTTACCTTCGGTGAAAAGATAACAGTACTTTTTTGCCATGTTTTATTATCTCCTTATATGTAGAATAATCCTTTAATAATTATAAACGAAAGGCAAAGATATTGCAAGCGTTTTGGCATATTTTCGCAACTTTTTCGTCATTTCGCCGCTTATGCGTATAAATCTATCGATTGCGCGCTTTTAAGTCCCGTTTCAAACGCGCGCTCGAACTCGCCGCATATATATTTGAGCGCGCGGCGCGACAGATCGGCGTCATTGCGCTTCTCGTGGCCGTGCTTTTGCGCATAGCCGAGAAGCCTTACGGGCGTAGCAGGTTCATCATCGTATGCGTAGGGCTTGTAAAACCCCGAAATTTCGAGCAATCTCGTCATATACACCGCCGCCTGATAATACGGATCGCCGTCCGATCGCAACGACTTGATCAGTTTTAAAAACTCCAAAAACACGTCCGTATGCGACTCGTCGTCGCCGAGCGCCAGATCGGTAGCTTCCGCCGCTACCGATGCGGCGGTGAAAATTTTCAGATCGGCGCACAGCGAAAAACCGTCCTGTATGAGCATGGGCTCGACAGGCGTCAAAAACGCGCCGCGAGCGGACGTAAGGCGCGTATCGAATACGGCGAAACATTGCGCAAACGGTTTCAGTTTCGCTTTTGCTTTTTTTACACCGCGCAACAATACCGACGCCATGCCGTGCTCCGCCGTAAGCACGCGCACAAGCCTGTCGTCGTCGCGGTAATCGCTCACTTTGAGCGCTATACACTTATCGTTGTAATCGATCATTTTTACGCCGTGATACTTTATGTAACGCGCGTTTAACGAAAAACGCGCAAACGATATTACGTTATTTCTCGGGCTTATCCTTATCTCGCGCCCTTACATACATCGAATAATAACGCGGCTCGCCCGTCGAGCAAAAGAGTTCCCAAAGCATTTTTTCGTCGTCTTTCATGTGAATACCCTCCGAAGTTAGTATGCGCTTTATCGAATAGGTAATTCACTTTTAACGGCTATCGACATCCGTTGTCGATTTCGCACACAGGACTCAATACCCTATATCTCGCAATATATCCGACCTGTCGCGCCAGCCCGTGCGAACTTTGACAAACAGCTCCAAATAAACGGAACGATCGAGCATACGTTCTATATCGCGCCGCGCCGACTGACCGATACGCTTGATCATCTCGCCTTTATCGCCGATCGCGATCTGCTTGTGCGACTGCTTATCGACTATCACGTCGCACGAAATGCGAACGGGCGTAGCATTTTCGTCGACGCTGCGAACGCTCACGCCCACGCCGTGCGGTATCTCGTCCTGCAAAAACAGCAACGCTTTTTCGCGCACGGTTTCGGCTATCAAAAACTTTATCGGTCTGTCCGTATACTCGTCTGCGGGAAACAAAAATCCGCCGTCGACGCACTCTGCAAACAATGCCGACTTCAACACGTCTATATTCCGCCCCGTCCGACAGCTTGTCGGGATAACGTCCTTTATCGACTTGCCTTCCGCTCGCGTCATCAGCGGATTGAGCTTTTCGAGTATGGGATATATCGCATCATAGCCTTTAAGATCGGTCTTGTTTACCGCAACGTACAACGGCGCGCGGCTTTTCAGTCGATCGGTTATAAGTTTTTCGTCGGCGTCGGTCAAACCCTTGGTGCAATCGAGCACGACGAGCACTACGTCGGCGTCGCCGCCGAGCGAGCTTTTTATGCTCTTGTCCATATGTTCGTCCAGTTTGGTACGCGGCTTGAACATCCCGGGCGTGTCCAAAAACACTATTTGCCGACTGCCTTCGGTACAGATCCCCGTAATACGGTCGCGAGTCGTTTGCGGCTTGGGCGAAACTATCGAAACCTTTTCCCCCACTATCGCATTGACGATTGACGATTTGCCTGCGTTGGGTCTGCCTACGACCGCGACGACGACCGACTTATCACGTTCCGCCAACACCTGTTCCTCGACGGCGCGCATTTTGCTCTTGTCGTCGTCCGTCATGTGATCGTAACCGAGAATATGCAAAAGCCCGTGAACAAACAGGTACGACATTTCGCGGTCGCCCGTGCCGTATTCCTTTGCTTGACGCTCGACTGCGTCGCGATTTATGGCGATATCGCCGAGAACCACCGCATTCTGCATTTCGTCGAAGTCGTTTGGATAATTCTTTTTTGTAAACGCCGTTATCTTGTCGAGCGCGGGAAAACTCAACACGTCGGTCGTTTTATCGACGTCGCGAGTTGTCCTGTTAAGCTCGCGCATTTGCTCGTCGTCGATAACTTCGACGTCGACCGTAGCGTTTCCGCTCAGCCCGAGCGTGTAAAAAACTATTCCCGCAAGCCTGTTAAAGCCCGCTTGTATATCGCCTGTAAGTTTAAACATTTATCCCGTTTCGTCCGATATTGTATTTTATGCGTTTGTGATACAGTCCGCCGTACGCGCCCACGATCGCGAGCCGTATAGCCGTAAGGTCTTTCATGGTTATGGCGCAGTTATCGAACTGCCCGAGTTTAAGTCGCTCGTCTATCATGCCCGCGAGCAACTTATCCACCTTGTCGCCCGTAGGGTTGTCCATGGCGCGGATCGCGGCCTCCGCAGAATCGCATATCATGATTATCGCGCCGATCTTGCCCGTAGGTATCTCGCCGTAATACCGATACTCGTCCATATCGACTTCGCCGTCGGTAAGCGACTTGGCTTTGTTGTAAAAATACATGATAGGCAAAGTACCGTGATGCTCGATAGTGATGCGCGCGACTTCTTCCGGTATGCGGTGCTGTTTGCAAAGATCGTAGCCGTCGACGGTATGCTTGCGTATTATCTCCGCCGATACTTCCGGCAATATCTCGTCATGCGGATTGTATCCCGCTTGATTTTCGGTGAAATACTCGACGTTGTTGAGCTTGCCGACGTCGTGATAATACGCGCAAGCGCGCGCGAGATAAGGATCCTCGCCTATCGCGTCGGCGCATATCTCTGCGAAATTTGCTACCGCCAAGCTGTGATTGAACGTGCCGGGAGCTTCCGTGCTGAGCCTGCGGATAAGCGGCGCGCGGTGATTTATAAGCTCGGTGAGCTTGAAATCGCTCGTAAGGTTGAACACCCATTCCACGATAGGCACGAGCACCGCGGCAAGAAACATCTCGCCGACTACCGACAGTCCTATATAAAGAATATTGTCCAAAAACGGCTGAAAATCGAGCTTGTACGTCGACAGCAAAACTCCGTAAACCACGACCGTCACGACGCCCGTCACAAACGTGCGCAAGATCGACACGATACGCGTCATATTGAACGGGAACGCATAGGTTGCGACCGCTCCGCATATCATGCCCGCAAGCAGAGTGAACGCGACGGCGGGAAACTCCGCAAAGTCGAGCGTTGCTATAAGCACGAACGACGATATTAGACAAGCAAAAGCATTGAGCACAAACGCATCGCTCTTTTTGGAAAAAGGCAACACGAGCATCGCCGCGAGCGCTACGCATATCAAATACGGATTGAACGCTATGACGACGATATTGACAACTACAACGAAAGTAAACAATGTCATCAACGCGCCGAGACGTTTGAGCGAATACAGCAATTCCTTACGCGATACGACCAAGTAAATATACAACGCGACAAGAAAAAACAGGAAAACAAAGACGTACAGCGTCAAAGCCTGTATTTCCGTCAAGCCGAGTATTCCTTCGCCCGTCGCCACAAAGTGCACGAACAATACGAGCGCTATGTATATTACGGCAAAAGTTATCGCGAAAATTCCGACAAGCCAAAAGTACGCGCTTTTGGGCGGCGCGTAAGTTATGCCGTCATTCTGTTTTTCCGTTTGTTCTTGCATCGTTTCTCCTTTGCGAACGTTCTTCGGAATATTTGTCGTAAGCCTTTACTATGCGCATGACGAGTCCGTGCCGTACTACGTCGCGGTCGGACAGCCGAACGAACGCTATGCCGTCGACGTCGGACAACACGTTTTGCGCGTCGATAAGTCCCGACGGCTCGCCGCGCAGATCCATCTGCGTGACGTCGCCCGTCACTATTGCGCGACTGCCTTCGCCGAACCGCGTCAAAAACATCTTCATTTGCTCGGGCGTGGTGTTTTGCGCTTCGTCGAGTATGATGAACGCGTGCGACAGCGTGCGTCCGCGCATGTACGCGAGCGGCGCGACTTCTACCGTGCCGCGTTCGATGAGCTTTTGATAATCGCCGCCGAACATGTCGCCGAGCGCGTCGTACAACGGGCGCAAATACGGATCGACTTTCATTTGCAGATCGCCGGGCAAAAACCCGAGCTTTTCGCCCGCTTCGATAGCGGGACGCGTCAGTATTATCCTGTCGACCGCGCCGCGCTTTACCGCCGCGGCAGCCATAGCTACCGCCAAATACGTTTTTCCGGTGCCCGCGGGACCTATGGCAAAAGTCAGAAGATTGCCGTTGACCGCATCGACGAACCGTCTTTGCCCGACGGTCTTGGCGTAAATGTTTTGTCCGCGGGCATTGACGCAAACGGGACGCGCCGTCACGTTTTCCACTCCGTTCGGGTCGTCGGACAATATGTCGAAATATCTCCGCACGGTATCGGCGTCAACGGTTTCGCCGCGCCGCACCGCCGCCGCAAGCTTATCGAGCAACAGCTCGGCAAGCTCCGTATTGCGCCCCGATATCTCGACGCCCGTCGGCGTCGTGCGCACCGTCACGTCGCACAAAGCTTCCAACGCTTTTATATTGACGTCGTACGCACCGAACACGGCGCGCAGTTCGTCGTTTTGGAAAGATTTTTTCAAAATGCTTTTCAGTTGCTCCGAAATGGTCTTTTGCGCTATTGTTGCGACATCTCGCTCACTCCGCGAGATATCAGCGTTTCGCCGCTCAAAAACAAGTGCACCGAATACAATCCCGCCGCAGTCGGCGTTATGTTGTACGAGCACTCGAAGTCGCCTATGAACTCAGTCTCTTCGAGCTTGCTCGCGGCAAACTCTTTGGCTAATTCGTCGATGTCGCGTTCGATCTCGCGCGGCTCGGTCTCGTAAAAGTCGTATCTCGTCGCGTACAACGGCAACAACACGTCATAGTTTGCGGTATGCGCAACCGTTTCATACGAATCGAACGGCGAAACCGCCTTGCCCATACGCATGCCGAACAGCTCGAAAACAGTTTTGGTCTTTGCCCTGCCCGTACGCACGTACTCGACCGCAACGCTCGACACGTCTATGCTGAACGCGAGCGATACGTCGCCGTATATCTCCGCATCGCACTCCGTCGTATATAACAGCTCGCCCGCAGTGGAATACACGTCGCCGCTCGCAAGCGTGTCGCCGCGCTTGACAACGTCTCCGCGCTTTACTGTCGCGGTGCCGCTGCGCATCACGATACGCGTGACCTTGGCGTCATAGCCCGCCGTATACGCCGAACACTTGCCGTGCACCGTATAGTCCTTGGATTCGAGCACACGCACGTACAAAGTAGTGCCTACGATCTCACAGGACGCGTCCGCAACGCCGTCCATATCGCCGAGCGTCGCGACTATACGGTCGACGTCGATCTCGCGCTTTTTACAGCCCGAACCGAACCCCGCGCCGGACAGCGCGCTCTCTATCGCGGCGACGGACAGCTTATCGTTGCCCGAAACATCGATACGCCATACGTATCCGTAAGAAATGTTCAAGCAGGCGATCGAAGCGGCTATGCCGACGAACAAGCCCGCGCGCGCCAACCAGAACAAGCACTTGCGACCTATTCCGTACGTCGCGCTTATTCGATAATTATAACACATTTGGTTTAAAATAGCAATACCTTTGCGCAAGTCTTTTTTGCGTATTTTAAACCGTGTTTTCCCGTCCGCACGCCGCACGTCGCGCACGTCAACGCCGCCCGATGCAAGCTTAACGGTCACCGACGTGATATCACCGTCGACTTCGAGCTCCACGCGCGGCAAAACGCCGTAGCCCGAATAATCGAAGCCGTACGGCTTGTTTTCGAGCTTGCTTTTGAGCTTGGCGTAAAACCGTTTACGCGCTTTGAGCCGTTCGGCGCGCAACGCCGCACGCGCTTCGTATTCCTTTTGCTTGACGGCGGCACGTTCGAGCCGTGCCTTTTCGCGTTCGCGCTTTATTCGCTCGCGCTCGGCTTTGTTCGCTGTTTCCGTTTGTTTCCGTCGTTCTCGTTCGGCGCGCAACTCCGCTTGTTTGCGCATACGCGCTTCGAGCTCCGCTTTGTCCGCGTCCTTACGCTTGTCCGAGTTTTTATTACGCCTGCTCATAGATCTTCCACCTCAAACGCGGTTATCGCGCCTATGACGGACGCGCAATCGCTCGACAATTCCTTGACCGTCATATTCTCGCCCTTTACGCGTATAAGCGCGCCGACAGCCCTGAATATCATTTCCTGCGTGTCGATCTTGACGGGGCGCGCGCCCTCTATGTAAAACGCATCCCTGCCGAACATGACCGCCTGAAACTTGAATTCCGCGAGCGTTCCGAATACTTTTGCCGCTTGATCGATAAAACTCATAACACCATTATGTTATGAGTTTTACGCGAACGATAGAACAATTACGCATATACCGAAAACGGCACGGGAGCCGTGATAACACAATGCTCGCTATGCCGTTCAAACTAATCTTCGACTTTTTCGACTATTATCTTATCCGACGTTATCTTGGTGATGCGAACGCGCTCGCCCTGCATGACGGGCTGTTCGCTGTATACTACCAAATTGATGTCGCTGATGGTGACGTTGCCCGTAAGATCTATGGGCGTATTGGCAACGCCTATGCTGTCCACGAGCTTTCCGTAACGCCGACGGCGTTCGCCCGCTTTTTCCAAACGCGCGACGCGCAACCAGTCGCGCTTTTGCGTTGCGAGCGCCACTACATGCACCGCAAACAACAATAACGACGTGAACAGCACGAAAATAAACGCTTCGCCCGCCGACCCGTATATCATGCGCGTTATAAACGCACCGCCCAACAATCCCAATCCCAAACCGTATGCCACGCCGTGCATCGGTTGAAAAAATTCGATGCAAAACAATATAAGACCCGTTATCCACAGACACGCGGCAAGCATATTCATAGATTCAAACAATGCGATAAAGCTTTGAATAGGAGTCACTTTGTCAACCCTTTGCTTTTAGAATAGCGTTGTAATAATAAATGAGCTGTTGCGCGTATCCCGCGTTTGTTCCGTAAGTTTCCATCAATCGCGTGCGCAATCGAGATTCGGTTTCCTTGCCGACGCGCAAAGTCTTTAATATCCACGTATCGACGGGAAACACCTCAAACCGCCCGAGCGCAAACAGCGACACGCAGTCGGCTATTTTCTGCCCGACACCCGGCAACGACATCAAAAGCTTTTGCGCATCCGCCGTCGGCGACGTTTGGAGCTTGTCGAGTATATCGGTGTCGGCGCATATCCTTGCGCTGTTCCGTATGTACTGCGAGCGGTATCCGCAACCGATGGCGTCCAGCTGACGCACGGACATTTCCGCTATTTGATCGGGCAACGGAAACACATCGCCGTTGGACGCGCACAAACGGTTGATAATGGCTTTTATGCGCGGGATATTGTTATTGGCGGATATTATAAACGAAATTATCGTTTCAAACAACGGCTGATGCAATATTCGCAATGCGCCGCAACTTTCGAGCGGCGCCGCAAGCTCCGAAAAACGCGCGAGCTCCCGCCGCATACGCTCGATATCGCGATCGAGATTGAAAAAATTAACGAAAAAATCCACCGACGACGTAAGTATGACTATTTCGTCGCCGACAGTGCAGACCTTGCAAACATGCCCGCCCGATTTAACCGTATACACATCGTCCGTTTTTTCAAAGCGGAACAACTGCCCGCATTCGAGAGTAGCTTTTACGTCCAACTCGTCCTTCGGTACGATTATCTTGTCGATCTCCGTCTTGTACATACAAACCCCATAATACGGCAAAAGGGCGCAAACGCCCTTTTACGATGATCGTCGCCGCCTAAGACGACCGAATTTTTACGATATAAGTCCCGCTTCGTTAAGCAACGGGAACAATGCTTACCTGTTTGCGACCGCGCTTGGTCTCGAACTTGACTTTACCGTCGACAAGCGCAAACAGCGTGTCGTCGCCGCCCAAACCGACGTTCTCGCCGGGATGAAACTTGGTGCCGCGCTGACGCACGAGAATATTGCCCGCCAAAACGAACTGACCGTCGCCGCGCTTTACGCCCAAGCGTTGCGCGTTACTGTCTCTGCCGTTCTTGGTAGAACCGCCGCCCTTTTTATGAGCAAATAACTGAATATCGATAAACATGTTTATGCTTCCTCCAATTTGAGATTTTGCGGATATCCGCTCGAAAGATCTCGCAACCCCACCGACATAGCCCGTAGTATAACGTCCACATCGTGCCTGTCGTCAAGCTTGGGCACCGTAAACCCGAAATACGCTTTGTCTTCGTCGCGCTCGTACACAACGTTGCCGACTATATCGTCGATAGCAAGATACGCAGTTTGAACAAGAGTGGAAACCGCCGCGCACAGCACGTCGCTGCCCGATCGGGCAAGCCCGCTGTGTCCGCTTGCGGTCACTCGCACCACACAGCCGTTCTCTTTGAACAGCCTGACCGTGATCATACGATCGAATCGATCTTGATGCGCGTATAGCACTGGCGATGTCCCTGCTTTTTACGCACGTTCTTTTTCGCCTTGTACTTAAAAACAACGACCTTTGGCGCGCGGAACTGACGCACGACCGTCGCCTTGACGGTCTTGGCTTCCGCCGCGGCGCCGACCGTAACGTCAGCACCCTCACCCGTCATAAGGACTTTCAGGTCGACGGTAGCACCCTCTTCAACGTTGAGCCGCTCCACATCGAGCACGTCGCCGACGTTGACGCGGTACTGCTTACCGCCCGTTTCGATAATCGCAAACATAGCATAACCTCCGTAAAGTATTCGCCGTCGGGGTTTTCGGTGTTTTTTACACAACGAAATTAGAACCCTTTCCGTGCGGTTCTCTGTTATTATACATAATAGCTCGTCCTTTGTCAAGCGGAATTTACGCATAGGACGATATATTTTTATCCGTTTTTCAAACGAAATATTTATGCGCCCGAACGCTTATCGAAATATCGCGCGTCAGATCTCGAACTCGCCGTTGAGCGCGATGAGCGCGCGCTCGAAATCATCGTCGGACACGCCGAGAATTATGTTTATCTCCGACGCGCCCTGATCGATCATGCGCAGGTTTATACCCGCATTTGACAGGCGCGTTATCGCGCGCGCCGCAGTGCCGGGGCGCGATCTCATTTCGTGACCGACGATCGCTATAAGCGCCACGTCGGTGGTCAGACTTATGTGATCGGGCTTGACTTCCTTGCGTATCGCGTCGATGAGCGCGTCGACCGTGTCTTTTTCGACTGCCGAAAACACGACGGTCATGGAATCTATTCCGCTCGGTATATGCTCTACGGGTATCTCCAATTTTTCAAAACACGACAACACGCGCCGCACAAAACCTATTTCGGCGTTCATCATCGACTTGTCGATGAACAACGAAAAAAAGTGCGGCTTGCCCGCTATCGCGGTAATGGGCAATTTTTTTGTGCGCGTGTATTTTCCGCTCAAAAACTCCTCCGTCGGCACGATCGCAGTGCCTGCGGCGTTCGGGTTGAACGTATTGAGAATATGTATCGGAATATTCGCCTTGCGCACGGGGAATATCGACTCGGGGTGCAACACGTTCGCGCCCATATAAGCGAGCTCGCGTAGCTCCTTGTACGTGAGCATGTCTATTATCGAAGCGTGTGGGACTATGCGCGGATCGCAGGTCATAAAACCGTCGACGTCGGTAAAATTCTCGTACACCGACGCGCCGACCGCGCGCGCAACGATCGCGCCCGTAACGTCCGATCCGCCGCGCGAAAACGTTTGTATGCCGCCGTCCGCCGTACAGCCGTAAAACCCCGGCACGACCGCCGAACGACGCTTTGCCAGCCGTTCGCCGCACAGACTTTCGGTACGCGCGTCGTTATATCCCGCCGCATCGAACTCGATAAGCTCCGCCGCGTCGACAAAATCGTAACCGAGCATGTTCGCCAAAACGATCGCGGTAAGATACTCGCCGCGCGACACAATAAATTCACGGTCGGACGTCGGCAAAACGCGCACTATACCGTCGAGTTCGCCGGACAAAACGCTCCTATCCAACCCTACGCCGTCGAGTATGCGCTCGAATCGCGCGCGCACGGGAGAAAAAGCAGACGCGCGCCGATCGGGCGCTTGTTCGCTCACCGCTATGAGCATATCGGTGACTTTGCTTTCTCCGTTCGCCTTGCCGGGCGCGGACACAACGATAAACCGCCGTTCCGCGTCGCTTTGCACGATACTTTTGACGCGCAACAAGCTCTCCGCCGTCGACATGGACGTTCCGCCGAATTTGACCGCTTTCATCTTTGAGCTCCGTTATAATATATTCGTTGACTTTGCTTGCAGTGAAAACATTTGCAAACAATTCGGATCGCGTTATTTGATCCTGCGCGCTTCCACATAGTAACGCTTTTCCTCGGCTTCGCCGAGCGAAAACGTCTTTTTGGGCAGCACGCCGTTTTTTATCACGTAATCGAACAATTCGTCCTTGCGTATACCGTCGAGCGAAATGCCTACGTGTCCTTCGCGCTTTAAAGCGGCTTCGCCGTGCACGTAATCGACGCATCCGCCGTTACGCGCGACGTACTCTTCGCAAAACGCGTCTATTTCCGAGATCGCTTTTACCTTATCGCTCGGCACGGCAAGTTCGACGGGCGCAGGCGTATACAACACGGTAGTCGCATCGCCGCCTATCTCCGAACCGAATTTACGAATAAAGTCTTGCGGGTCATCGGTCTTGACGAGCCGATGTATCGGCTCGAACACGAGCCCGTCGTCGTAGATATTTATTATTTCCGCGAGCGCTCTGCCGTTCAACGGCGTTGCGCCGAACACGTTGCAGTATTTTGCCGTCGCGAGCGAATGATTGCCGTCGCCGACCAACGCGAAAAGCTTTTCGCCGAACTTACGCTCGGACGCGCGAATTATGTTTTGCACGGCGTTATCGAGCGCGGCGGCGTTTTCTATGAGCTCGCCCTTGATATGTCCGCCGTTGCCCCTTAACGCGCCGTCGTATACAACGCGTTTTTCGGCGGCGCGACATGCGCGCATGAGCTCGTCGTCTTTGTCGTCCACCAGCAACAGTATGTGCGGCAATTCTATATCTATCGCATTGCGTATAGCCACGCGCGGCGGTATGCGCGATTCTATCGTGCGTTCGGACGCGCGTATGAGCGTTTTACTGCCTTGTTTGTAATCGTAATCGTTAAGATCGACGGACGCCACCACGCCGCGGCGAGTTCTGCCGTACGCAGTCTTGCGCGTAACATAGACAGCACCGCGCACGCGCGCGAACCTGCCGTTTGCAAGCATATCGTCGCACGCGCGTTTAACGTCGGGAATACGCGTTTGCGCTTGCGACAAAAAGCACTCGGGCAAGATCACGTCGAGTGCGGAATACGGCGGCATTTGCGCCGCAAGATCGTTCCAATATTCGGGCGACGAAGTAAACTGATCGCACGCCACCACAGCAAAATCCCCCACGTCGCCGTTAGGGATCAAAAGCTCGCCGTTAAAATCGACAGTCATTACAACAGCCCCGCCGACAATACCCAAATGACCGCCGCAGATACGAGCGCGAGCAGCTTCCAGCCGATATTGTGTACGAACACCGCTTTGAGCGCCGACACGAATTTGTTGTTTTTACGTTCGGTATCTTTGTTTTCCATTATCGCGCTCTCCTTTAACCGTTTTTGCGTTTGCGCCGCTTCGTAAGCTCGGGCGTGGCCTGTAAGCCGTACGTTTGTTCGAGCTTGTCCGTCAACATTTGCGAATCGAAATACCGCGTGAGCTCGCCGCCCTGCGCTATGGATATAACGCCCGTTTCTTCCGATACTATTATCGTCAAAACATTATAGTTTTCGCTGACGCCTATACCCGCGCGGTGACGCGTGCCGAGCTCCTTGTCTATCGTAGTGGAATGCGACAACGGCAAGAAACAACCCGCCGCAACTATCCTGTTACCGCGCACCACCACCGCGCCGTCATGCAACGGCGCTTTGGTATTGAATATGCTTTCCAACAGCGCGCAGGACAATACCGCATCCAGCTTTGTGCCCGAATCGATGATATGCTCGGGCATATTCTGCGTCGAAATAATGATAAGAGCGCCCACGTTCTTTTTAGACATATTTTGCGCGGCGCGAACGATATCGTTGATCGCGGAATGCAACTGTTCGTCGGACACGTCGTAAGCGGTGGTATACGCCTCGTGCATTTCGCGCGGCGAAGCGAGTTTTAACAGCCCGCGGCGCGTTTCTTGCGGAAAAAGCAACAGCACCGCAACGATGGCGATGACCGTGCCGTACCTGAGCACCGACCCGATCACGGACAGCCCGAGCGCTTCCGACGAAAGCACCACGCCGAGCGCGATCACTATGAGTATAAAAAACGTCAGTCGCGCGGCGTTGTTCTTCTTTAAAAACACTATCAAGCCGTAAATGAGCAACGCAGTCAGGAGTATATCTATCGCGCACGCCCACGGCTTAGCAGTCAATTTTTCGTATACGTTTTCAAAAAACCACATAAACCTATACACTCCTTCTCATATAGTATACATTAATATTTACAGGTTTTCAATCGTTTTAAAGCGGTATTTTGCGATATTTGAATTTTTGTAGCGCTCATACGCCTTTTATGTGCGATAAAACACCGATTACAGTCAGACAAAATGTCGAAAAGTACTTGATTTTTTTGCAACAATAATATATACTATATGTTAGATTATTCTATACGAGGATATCATGGCAAAAAAGGAAAAAGCAAAGCCCGAAAAAATCAAAACGCCCAAGGCTCCCAAACAGCCCAAAGCGCCCAAGGGCAAGAAAAATAAAAAAGGCGCGGCGGACGGCGCAAACGGCGTTCCCGCCGCAGGCGCGGCATCCGTTCCGCTCGCCAATCTTTCGCCCGAGCAAATGACGGCGGCACAGCTCGAACAAGCCATAAAGGAAAGCAACGATCCGAGCACGCGACTCAAAAAATTACGCAGTCCGCTCAATGTGCGCAGCTGTCTTTTAAACGTGCTGTTGCTCATCGTTTTCACGCTCGGCATCGTCATACTGTGGTGTTTCCTTGTAGTCGACAAGTTCAACTTCGTCACTATCATGTCGGATATGTTCACCAAATTCGGCATAGTCGATTTCTTTAAAAATTTAGGCTCGACTATCGCAGGCTGGTTCGGCGGCTGATATTCAAAAATCGAAAGGCTCTTTTTCAAGAGCCTTTTTTCATGTCCGTATTCCCTATCCCCGCGAGCTATAAGAAAGAACGCAAAAGTTACTTTTTATCGTCATCGCCGCCGCTTCGATCGCCGTCTGATGCGTCGGGCGGCGTTTCACCGTCCGAACCGTCTTTTACGTCGTTTTTCTCAGGCGGTACGAACGGCGGGAATATCCCGCCTAACGCGGTGTCGTTATTCGGCACTCCGGGGAAAATATCTTCGCTTGCGGTATTTTTTATGTCTATGAAAATATCTGCGGAATCCCTGTCCTCGTAATCCATACCGAAAACAGCCATCTTCATGCGGCGCGGGCGCGACGCGACTATGGGATACTTTTTGACCAGCCTGTTATATACGAGCATCAATATCACGGCGACGACGATAACTACGCCCAATGCCGTCAAATACCACACCCACTGCTTGGTCAATATTTCGGTGTGCGGGAAGTTATCGCGGTCGCTTTGCATGACGCTTATAAACCGCGGATCTTCGAGCGCGCGTATCACGAGCGTTGCGGCGGTCGACATTTTGACGGCATGATCGGGATAGTATTCTTTAAGCGTATCGAGATCGTCATCGGCGGTATACGCGATGTTGGCATTGTCCGCAGATTCGGCGTCGGTCAAATCCATGGTTTCCCAGTTAGCGCCCACGAGATTGAGAGTAGGTATACCCTCGTCGATAAACGCGCCGAACACGCCGTTATGCGCCCATCTGTAAAACGGCAAACCTTCGTATGCGGTCGCGCTCGTGATGTACGGAGTTTTTTGCGACGGCTTATATATATCGAGTCCGTTTGTTTCGGCAATGTCGTCGAAAAACGCCTCGCGCGAAGTGGGACGTTCGTCCGAATACGCATAAACGTGATCCGCTCCCAATCTTTGCATCTCCGCCATGAGCACGGTGTTTCTGCGCTCGACGGGATCCATGTCGTCGATAAAAGCCTTCGCGCCGTCGGAATAAATGTACGACGCGCCGAAAAACACTATCGTTACGTCAAAGCCGAGCGTCGGTTCGTCAGCGCGAAGATACTCCGCCACAGCCAAAAGCGTCGCGACGCTCGTACCGCCCGCCAGCGCGGCTTCGGATTTGAAAACCTTTGCATTCTTGTAGCTTTCGGAATACCTGTTATCGTAATACGCGCCCAATATCACGTTGGGAATGTTCTCATCGCGCTCGGCGACCGAATATCGCGCTACGACGTTTTGACTCACCAACCCCGATATATTGCTTTCGTCCGTGGTAAAGTCTTGCAATTCGGGCGAGTAGCCGAACTCGGCAAGCCGCGATCTCAAATACTCCGCCGCCTGTTTTTCGCCGTTTTGGAACGTAGTTCTGTCTGCGCACGCGTCCAGGAATGCGGCAAGCTCAGTTTCGAGTTTTTCGGTCGCGACGGCAAGCTTAGGGGCGCTTACGTCATGCTTGGGCGCGCCCGAGTCGGCACACGCCGCAAACGAAAACACGACGACGAGCGCGCATGTCAACACAGATATCCATTTTAACAACTTGTTCTTTATCATAGCACGCTCCGTTACGCTACCGATAATATCATGCCGAACAGCGCAAGCAATCCGTACACAGCCGCAAACGTGCCGAGAACCTGAACGAGCACCATACCGAACCGCGATCTGTCAACGTAATTCCGATAAAAAGCATACCACATGTACAACCCGACAAACAACAGCGTTACCGTCGGATCGACGATTATATTGACGATCGGCGCGTACAACGGGTATGCCGTATACGAGAATTTAAACGCAAACAGAACGACGTTTGCCGTTGCGACGGCAATGCCGAGCCCGTATTTTATCGACATCAAGTCCCCGCCTGTTTTTAAAGCGAGCGGTCGACACACAAACGAAGTAAAGAACCAAAACAGCAAAAACGGCACAAGTCCGCCCAAAAAGAAAGCGACGACGTCGTTTACAATCCAGCCCGGCATTTGATATTGATTCCCGACGTAAGCGAGATTACCGCGCATAACATACCACGACGCCGCGCAATAGCTCGCATATACCAAAACGCCCAATACGGGCGAAGGCATTTTTCTTTTGGCTATATCTATCAATCTACACCTCCCAGCTTTTGCGGTCGACGTAAGCCGCCTGCGCCACAAACCCGACAAGCGCATCGTAAACCGTCGTCGCGCCAGTCTTGTAGCCGTAATCGGCGGCTTCCAGCATATCGAGCATTTTTTTGAGCCGCGCTTTGGAAAACTTGGCGCTTTCCGCTTTGAGTCTGCCCGCCTGCGTCGGCTTGACACCTATCCCGATCAATCCGTCGGGATCGACTGCGGCGGCGAATATCCTGCGAAACCTATTGTAAATAAGCGTAAACGCCGCGACGAGATCGTTGTTCTTTGCCATGCCGTCCACAACGGCAAGCGCGCGGGCTGTATTGCCCGCAAGTATACAATCGCACAGCTCGAACACAACGAATTCGGTATCGGGCTTGACGTTATCGATTATATCGGCGGACGAAACCGCCCCGTCGGCGCGCAACATAGCAAGTTTTTGCGCCTCGGAATTGATACGCGTCATATAACCGCCGCATCTGTTGTACAGCAAAACAATATCGGCGTCGCTTATGACTGCGTGAGTTTTATCGGTAAACACCCGCACGAACGGCGCAACGTATTTAACGCTCAACCTGTTGCAATCGACCAATGTCGCACCCTGCGGCACGACAGCCGCCGCGCTCCTGCTCCAACTGTCATGCGGAATATGCGACGGCAACACGAGCACCGAGCTCGGATTGGGGTTTTGCAAGTATGCGGAAACCGCCGCCGCATCGGTCTTTCCGCGCGCGACTACGATGCGGTAATCGCCTGTCACCGGCAATTGCATGAGCTCGTCCGTAAGATCGCGACTGCGCTCGAACTCCCTGTCGACGCAGTTGAACGGCTTTGGCTCCGATGCCAGCGCGCACAATACGGCAACCGCGCGGTCGACGAGAAAATCGTCGTCGCCGACGCAAACATAGCACGCATTAGGCTTTTGCGCTTTGAGTTGTTTTTTCAGCTCCACAAACTCCATACGGATATTATAATACAACCGCGTCAAAAAATCAATCGTTTTGCGGTGCGGGAGCAATTACGCCGACATCGCGTTTATTCGGTGTGCGTATATGTTACGAATTTGCGCTCGAAACACTGTTTTTTCGCAGTTTTTACAAAATATTCGACAAAAACGGAACGCTGTCGAGCAGTACGTCGTCAATATAATTAATTGCCGAGCGCACGAATATAACCGCGTCGTTATAATTGTCCGACTTGACTACGGCGCAAAGACTGACTATTTTATCGTCGAAGTTGCGCACGGTATTGTGGTTTTGCAACATCAACAGCACGCGCTTCCCGCTCTCCCATTTATCTTCGAGCGCGGCGCACAGCGCGACGGTCTGATCGTTTTCCACATGCTCCGAATGCGCGTCGATATTTTCCGCAATAACTTCGAGATCGCGTTGCAGTCCGTTGTAAAATTTATTGACGTATACAAGCTCGCCTATCATAGCGCCCACCATTACAAAAAACACGACGAGAATAACGACTACCTTTTTCACCAGTTATTCCCCCCTTCGATAGCCATACTGCTGCAAAACGCGGGCTTGCGCTTGGGCGAAATATAAGTATTGCCGTCCTGACGCACGTCGGCATACAGCACGTCGCGCAACCGCAATCCGTTTTCGCCGAGCACGCGCTCGACCTCCGATCTCGCCGTGCCCGACAGCTTCATATTCTCCTCTATATACTTTCCGTCCACGACTATTTCGAGCGGCAACAACGTTTGATGCGGCTCGTCCGTCTGTTCGTTTTGCGATTGTTGGCACTCTTTTTCCACCACGCAAAGCTGACCGTTGGTCTCGAATATCGCGTACGCTATCTGCGAAAAATCCACGTAACCCGCCGTACGCACGGCTTCGATCAAGTCGTCGATATTCATATTCATCTTTTTCATGTTTTCGTAATTTATGCCCGCTTTGTCTATCACGATGACGCTGCTCCCGCTCAATATCTTTCGCGCGCGTATAGACTTGCGCGACAACAGCGCTAGCAATATATGCAACGTTGCGAGCGTGAATATGGGGATTATCCCGTAATACAGCGGGATATACGGGTCGTTCATCGGGATACATGCGACTTCCGCTATTATAAGCGTTATCACCAGCTCGAACGGTTGCATTTCGCCCAGCTGTCGTTTGCCCATAAGCCGTATTATGAAAAATACGACGATAAACGTTATTATCGATTTAAGAAATACCACAAACATGATGATCGTAGTATGGCATTCGCCTTTCGCAAAATATGCGGTTTTCGACAAAGAACGATATAAAATACGCCGCACTCGTATACACGGAACGAGTGCGGCGTATTTTTCAGCCGAGTATTCGTTTCAGATATTCGCCCGTCTTGCTTCCCTTGACGGTCGCGACATATTCGGGCGTGCCGGTAGCCACCACCGTTCCGCCCGCATCGCCGCCGTCGGGACCGAGATCGATTATATGATCGGCGCATTTGATAACGTCGAGATTATGCTCGATCACCACGACGGTGTTTCCGTTGTCAACAAGCCGTTGCAAAATATCAACGAGCCGTTCGACGTCCGACGAGTGCAAGCCCGTGGTCGGCTCGTCCAAAACGTACAACGTGCTGTTGGTAGATACCTTGGACAGCTCGGTAGCGAGCTTAATGCGCTGAGCTTCGCCGCCCGAAAGCGTAGTAGCGGGCTGACCGAGCTTGACGTAACCGAGCCCGACGTCCAACAACGTGCCGAGCTTGCGCTTTAACGCGGGTATGTTCTTAAAGAATTCGTACGACTCCTCGATAGTCATGTCCAAAACGTCGGCTATCGATTTGTCGCGATACTTGACCTGCAACGTTTCGCGGTTGAACCGCTTGCCGTGGCAAACGTCGCACGGCACGTAAACATCGGGCAGAAAGTTCATTTCTATGCGAATGATCCCGTCGCCCTCGCAGTTTTCGCAACGACCGCCGCGCACGTTGAACGAGAACCGTCCCGAATTATAGCCGCGCTCCTTTGCGGCGGGCAACTCCGCAAACAGATCGCGTATGGTCGTCATAACGCCCGTATACGTCGCGGGATTACTGCGCGGCGTTCTGCCTATCGGGCTTTGATCGATGTTTATCACTTTGTCTATTTTTTCCAGCCCGTCGATGCCGTCGCACTTGCCTACGCGTTGTTTGACGTTGTTGAACATATTGGCGGCGGCGGGATACAATGTTTGATTGATGAGCGACGATTTGCCGCTCCCCGAAACTCCCGTCACCGCCGTAAACACGCCGAGCGGAAGCTTTACCGTCACGTTTTGCAGATTGTTTTCGCACGCGCCGCGCACGGTGATATAGCTGTCGGAAAGCCTGCGCTCGGTCGGCACGCGTATCTTGCGTTCGCCCGATAAAAACTTGCCCGTTATCGAGCCCGAGCTTATTATATCGTCCACGCCGCCCTGCGCGACGACGTTTCCGCCGTGCACGCCCGCACCCGGTCCTATATCGACTATGTGATCGGCGGCGCGCATGGTGTCCTCGTCGTGCTCGACCACTATGAGCGTGTTGCC
Organism: uncultured Clostridia bacterium; assembly: GCA_947384195.1. GTDB lineage: Bacteria > Bacillota > Clostridia > Christensenellales > Pumilibacteraceae > Anaerocaecibacter. The sequence continues at coordinate 3,183 of CANDGE010000014.1, read as the reverse complement.
GAGATCTCGCAAATGCTTCAAAGTGCCTATAAGCTTTTCGTTGTCGCACTGATGCAAACCGATGCTCGGTTCGTCGAGAATATACAAAACGCCCGAAAGCCCCGAGCCTATCTGCGTCGCGAGCCGTATTCGTTGAGCCTCGCCGCCCGATAAAGTCTGCGCCGACCGCGACAACGTGAGATATTCCAATCCGACGTTCATCAAAAATTCCAACCGTGCGCGTATCTCTTTGAGTACGCGCTCCGCTATCACCGCTTTGGACTTTTCGAGATTCAATTCGGCGAAAAACGCATACAACTGTTTTACGGGCAAGCGGCACAGCTCGTCTATGTTCTTTCCGCCGACGCGCACCGCGAGCGCTTCCTTTTTTAGCCGCTTCCCTTCGCAATCGGGACAGGGCTGGGAATTCGTAAATCTGCCTATCTTCCAACGCACGCCGTCGCTCGTGGTCTCGGCGAGCCTGCGTTCCAAGACCTTTACCATGCCTTCGTACGAAATGCGTTCGGTGCGGTGATAATATCCCGTCGTATACTCCACGACAAGCTCTTCGCCGTCCGAATAAAGTATGATATCGCGTATCTCACGTGTTAGCTTTTTGAACGGAGTTTTGACGGAAAACTTGTACTTTTTGGCAAGCGCCGCAAAGCACCGCTCGAAGTACGGCGCATTGTCGAGCTGACCGCCGTCAAGCAAGTCCTGCATCGACGTGTCGCCGAAAAACAAAAGCTCGGGATCGATCTTGGCCAAAAAGCCGAGTCCGCCGCACGTAGGACACGCGCCGAACGGCGAGTTGAACGAAAACAACCGCGGCTCGACCTCCGAAAGCGAGTGCCCGCAATTTCCGCACGTGTATTGCGTGTTGAACAAAAGCTCCGTATCGTCGTAAAACGCTATCACCAGTCCGTCGGAAAGCTTCAACGCCGTTTCCACCGAATCGGTCAAGCGCTGTTGGATATCGGGCTCGATGACGAGCCTGTCGACAACGACCGATATATCGTGCTTGACGTTTTTATCGAGCTTGACGGTTTCGTCGATTCCGTAAATATTCCCGTCGACGCGCATACGCGAATATCCCGCTTTCTTAAAGTCCTCGAACATCTTGGAATACTCGCCCTTTTTTCCGCGCACTACGGGCGAGATTATCATCACCCTGCTATCCTGCGGCAAAGCCATGATCTTATCGACTATCTCGTCCACCGATTGCTGATGTATCTCCGCGCCGCAATGCGCGCAATACACGTCGCCGACGCGCGCGTACAACAAGCGCATATAGTCGTAGATCTCCGTGACCGTGCCGACGGTCGAACGCGGATTGCGCCCCGTAGTTTTTTGATCTATGGATATAGCGGGCGAAAGCCCGTCAATGCTGTCAACGTCGGGCTTGTCCATCTGCCCCAAGAACATACGCGCGTACGACGAAAGAGATTCGACGTAACGCCGCTGACCTTCGGCGAATATCGTGTCGAAAGCGAGCGACGTTTTACCGCTGCCCGACACGCCGGTAAATACGACAAACTCGTTTTTGGGCACTGACAGAGAAATGTTTTTAAGATTGTTGGCGCGCGCGCCCTTTATCACTATTTCGTTATTCTTATCGTTCATATGCGTTTCCTCTACGACTTTTTATGCGCGTTTGTTTTTGCGATACTGCGTTGCATCTCTTTAAGCTCGGCTATCCTGTCGCGATACATTATAGCGGACTCGAAGTCGAGCTCCTTGCTCGCCGTGTTCATGAGCGAACGCAAACGGTCGAGCTCCTTTCCTATATCACGGAGCTCGGTAGTTTTTTGCTTGCTCGTGATCTCTATCGTGTTCTTTATAGGCTTGATTATCGTTTGCGGCGTAATGCCGTGCTCTTCGTTATATTGCATTTGGATCTTGCGGCGGTCTTCCGTTTCGTCGATCGCGCGCCGCATAGAGCCCGTTATTACGTCGCCGTACATGATGACGCGGCTTTCGCTGTTTCGCGCCGCCCGCCCGATCGTCTGTATGAGCGACGTTTCCGAGCGCAAAAATCCTTCCTTATCCGCGTCAAGTATGGCGACAAGTTTGACCTCGGGGATATCCAAGCCCTCGCGCAAAAGATTTATGCCGACTATTACGTCGTAATCGCCGCGACGCAGACTGTTGATTATCGTGACACGCTCCATCGTATCGATATCGCTGTGCAGATATTTGACCTTTACGCCGTGCTCGGCAAGATAATCGGCAAGGCTTTCGGACATACGCTTTGTCAACGTGGTAACGAGCACGCGCCCGCCGGTAGCGACGGTATCCTTTATCTCGGTCAAAAGATCGTCTATCTGCCCTTTTGTCGGCTTTATAACGACGGGCGGATCGACAAGCCCCGTGGGGCGTATCACCTGCCGCGCATAATCGCCGCCCGTAAGCTCCAACTCGTACGGAGCGGGCGTTGCCGATACGTATACTACCTGATTGATCCGACCGCGAAACTCGTCGAACTTCAACGGACGGTTATCGAACGCCGCAGGCAATCGAAATCCGTAATCGACGAGCGACGTTTTGCGCGCTTTGTCGCCGTTATACATAGCGCGCAGTTGCGGGATAGTCATGTGGCTCTCGTCTATGAACATGATGAAATCGCGCGGAAAATAATCGAGCAAGGTAAACGGGGGCATCCCCGGCTTTCTTCCGTCGAAATACCGCGAATAGTTTTCTATGCCCGAGCAATAGCCGATCTCTTTCATCATTTCTATATCGTACCGCACGCGCTCGCCTATGCGTTGCGCCTCGATCAGCTTGTGATTGTCGGTAAAGAACTTGACCTGCTCTTCGCGATCCTTTTCTATTTGATCGATCGCGCCGAGCAACGTCGCGTGCTCGACGGCGTAATGGCTTGCGGGAAATACAGCCGCGTGCGCAAGCCGCGCGACGATGTTGCCCGACACCGCGTCGAACTCGCTCACGCCGTCTATCTCGTTGCCGAAGAATTCGACGCGTATCCCGTGTTCGGACATGCTCGCCGGAAAAATATCCACGGTATCGCCGCGCACGCGAAATTCGGTACGCTCGGGCGCAAGGTCGTTGCGTTTGTAATTTATCTCTATAAGCCGAGCGATGAGCGCGTCGCGCGAAAGCTTGTCGCCGGGACGCACCGACAAAGCGAGCCTGTAATATTCTTCGGGAGCGCCCAGCCCGTATATGCACGATACCGACGCCACG
>CANDGE010000013.1 GCA_947384195.1 uncultured Clostridia bacterium | reverse complement strand
AATAAGACAAGCGTAAATACCACGGCGGGACAGCTGTCGTCCGCAACGGGCGAAGGTACTACGCCTACCGGCTTTAAGACCGACGTGATTGCGGCAAACGGGAGCTCCGCAGCGTCTTCTGCCGCCGTAGTTTATAGCTTTGATAATAATAAGACGATAAGGTTTACGGCTCGCGCCGCTACTCAGTATATGTACGGGCAAAGCGGACGCTTGGGCGATTTTTATGTTTTGGTGCGAGTTGTCGATCCTGCCGACGTGTCTGATACGGGAATATGGTATCCGATAGCCGTAAAGGTAAAGTCGTCGGCGCCTACGGAATTGCCGACTGTAGCTAACTTCGATCTAAATTTCGACGGGACGTTTAAATCCGGTATTGCGGATACTCCGACTTCGATAGGTCGGGATGCGATCCAGGAAGCGCCTAACGGCGTTATACTTACGCCCATTAGCTATATCGACGGTAACGGCGCCGTTCAGGGCATAGGCACGACGAGCTACGAGTTCAATACCGATAGCGGGCACGCGCAACCGTTTGCGATCGATCCCGATACGTTTATGTTTTCGGGTAACGGCGTATCCAAAACACGCGCCTTAAACGATTTGATCATGCTGGACGGTACAAAAATTGCAGACGTAGTCGAGCTTTACGATACGTCAAGCTTCTTTAAGGTCGAGCTTATCAGCTTGTATGCGAATAGGGAAGTTTTCTCGCGGCTCGGCATGTCGTCGGCGCAGCTCACAGCATTCGGCGTGCGCACATTCAGCGGCGATAACGGCGATGTCGGCTACGAGTTTTACGGACTTAAAGTAACGCCGTTGCGCTCGACTGACGACGAGTATTTCCAATTCGACGTTAACGTCAAAGACTCTCACGGTTCAAAGAGCTCCGTGCGTATATGCATCAAGGTGCAAAACCGTGCCGTACAGGCGCGCCGCGATAATTATACGGGACAAGAGCCGCAAATAACGACGGCATACCGTATCAATCCGTCTTCCGTCGGCGAGTATGTTTATAACAAGAGCATCGGCGCGCTTGCGGTCAATTATACGATCGAGCGCGGCGACGTTATACAAATAACGCCGTACGATCTTGCGTACGATTTCGATATGGACAGTACAAACTCGATCATGAACGTGAACGGGTTTAACACCAATCCTACCGACTCGGGGTTTGCCGAGATTGCGGCGTTCGTCAACCGTCAATACAGTATTCCGCATACGGGCTCCGTCAACAGCCCCGCTACGGCGGCGTCGTCGGTGTATGCGCAAAGGCTTATGTTTACCAATACGGATAACTTTATAGCCAACGCCAATCAGTATTCGGGGTATATTTCGGCTTCCGTCGAAAATTCATGCGTAGTAGGCGGTGCGGAGTATGCCGTGCCGTGCATAAAGATCGTAGGCTTGTCGCGTACGACGTCGGCGGTTATTCAGTTGCGTTTTACTATCGGCGACGGCAGTTCGAGTATCGATTGCGTAGTGACTGTTACGGTGAAGAACGCCGCGCCTATACTCAATACCGAGGAAAACAATCCAAAAGAAGACCCTAACGATTTCCGCATTACCGAACCGTATAACATGTCGGCGGAAATAGGCGGCGAGCTCAACAATGCTTATCAGTTTACGGCAAGACAGCTTGCTTACGATAAAGACGGCGATATCCCGACGTTTGTTTCGGGCAGCGCGAAAGTGGTCGCCAAGGTGGGCGACGAGTATTTCGATATGCTCGATGCAAGCTTTAAAGGCGTGACCGACGCAAACGCCGCCGTTTACAGACTTTCGGACTACGTTCAAACTACGCTTACCAAAAACGGTTTGGGCGACGATATAGTCTATATCAAAGCGCTTTCTTCAACGGAGCTTTTCCCCGTGCCGATCTATGTGGAATTCAAGGTCCAAGACGGATTCAGGGCCCAGCCGCAGATATCGACGTTGCATGTGCTTATCAACGTGCGCAACTCCAAGCCTGTGTTTGTTACTGATGATTTAATGATGACAAACGAGGAGAATGAGGAATATTCGTGGCAGATCAGTTATGAGAACAAATCCGAAACTAAGATCCCGAGATATATATTCAACAGTAAAGAGCTCAGCGAGTCCGGCGTTATAAGCACATCTGCTGCAAATAAAGTATGGTTATTTGATGATGCGGATGCTATGCAAGGCGCGGTGCTCAATCCGCTTAAATGGGTGAATGACGACGCTATCGTCAATAATTACACCGATAATTTAGTTGCAAAGATCACCGGAACCAAAGTTGATGAAAACGCGTTTGATTTTAATCAGAATGCCGCTATAATCTACACGCCCACTTATCCGAGCGACAGCGTCGATAAACAGTATCTCGATATCGAAGTATTGTTCTACGAAAAGTATATCGACAGCGACGGACAAGTGGCTTTCCGTTCGCTCGGTAACGATGATCCTGCGGTCATGGCGAGCCGTTATTGGGCTGTCAAGATCACGGATAAGGGTAACAGCGATAAGACCGCCATATCGGCGAACATTGCCATTGCAGTGAAAGACGATCACCATGGCGTGCCCGTATATTCGGCGGATAAAACCACAAGTCAAACAGGCGATTCGTCGCTTACTGTGTTCAATTTGTTCTATTCGTATAAAACGCCAGGCATTACGGCTATGCACGCCTATTACCGCACCGACGGTAACGCCGAAGCGAATACGCCCATCGGCGGAGATGGCGCAAACACCGTGTATGCGTTGCAGATCGACGGTTTTGACGCCGACCGCAGTTATCAGTTTGAAGGCGTTTCCCCTACGACGCAAGCTGCGTTGCAAAGCGCGACGTTTACGGAAAGATTCAAATATCAGTATTTTGCCAAGACCATAACTCGCACTACCGAGCAGGGTACGGACGTGGAAGTCACGTATAAGTACTATCCCGACAGCAAAAACGCATTCTATTACGAGCCTATACAGGTAGGGGCGGGCGGCGTTGCCGATACCGTTATACCGATGAGCTATATCGCGATGCCCAAAGCGAGCGACGCAGGTACGGAAGGCGACCGCGTGCACGTTACGTTTGCAAATGCAAATGCCGGTCCGACGCTTCAGGGCAACAACAAATTGCTCGATAGCGAATATCTTACTTGGGATAACAGCGCTGCGAAACTGCAATACGTGTTTGAAAACTTGACGCTTACCGACGTCAACGGCGCGACGTGGTCGGGCGCAACGCTTAACGATAACCCGTATATCACGATCGGCTATGCCAAGGATCCTATGATTCTCAGCACCGATAAGGTCAATTTGAATCGTTATACACTCGAAGCTACGGGCGAGTCGCAGACTGTAGGCAGAAAGCCCATAGCCGTCAAAAAGTCCGACGGAAGCAGTATTTACCGCGAAGATAAATTCGGCTTTACGTTCGCCAAAAAGACTGGGGGACGCAGATCTACCGGTATGCTCAAGCTTACGCTTGCGCTCAAAACGACGGTGTATTCTTCGGGAGAGTTGAACGAGAGCGCGATAGAATATGTCGACGTAGAGATCGATCTCGCAAACTCCAAGCCGTCCGTTTCGTATAACGACAAAGATCTTTTGGGCTATATCGACGATCTCAACGTCAATATGACGACAAGCGACGTGAGCGGTAAGGTGATCGCGCTCAATGACAGGGCGAACATAGAATCCGCGGTAGGCGATTATAAGCTGTACTACTCCGATCCCGACAGCACCGATACGATGCGTTTCCTGTTGTCTTCGGCGACGGGCGTAGATTCGAGCAATATGACGCCGAGCGAGCGCGCTTATATTTCGAGCGTTACCAATATGCGCGGATCGCCCACGGCATTTGAGAAGTATTACGGTGTTGCCGAAAGCGAAAAGAACATCACGCTCGGCGGCGTATCCGTCACGCTTGACGAGTATAAAGAGAAATATGTTCCCAACCCCGGGTACACAAAGTTCTTCGACGTTTCGCCTAACGACGGATCTTCGTCGACGCTTCAAATAATCCCCAAAGCCAAGACGCAGCTCAATATCCCTTCGGGAACGTCCGCCGCCGACCGCAAGGCTATACTCGATAAGTATCACTTGCTCGAAGACGGCAACGGTATTTATTATCCGTTCAGGATATTGTTCTACGACGAGATAAACGGTTCGTCTATCACGGAAGGCTCGTGGGGCGCGGCTATATTCAAGGTGTATATCGGTAACGATCCTATCAAGGTCAATAGCGGTGTGGTCACGGATAAATACATCTCTGCTGGGGAATACTATAATACGCCAAATTATAAGTTCAAGCTGTCAAAGGGTACGGACTTCTTTGTCGACGTTTCGTCGTTGCTCGTAGATAACGACATAAAGCTCGAAGGTGTTTCGTTTGCCGTAAACGACACGTCGTTTACGGACGAAGAAAAGCTGTTCAACGATTATTTGGTCATGCCTAACGATTACGTTAAGGTTTCTCCCGCCAACGGTGTTTTACCGATAGTTGTAGGCACGCCCGATGCGGGCTCCGGTATGTCTGCGTCGACCCTGCGGTTCAAAGCCAATAACGCGTTCAAGGGCACAGTTAATTTGCTGTATACATTTGCGGACAGCGTTTCCGCCGTTACGGGAGCAGGCGGATCGTCAGTCGGCATAATGTTCTCCATATCGTACAACAACGAAAACCCGACGGCTAATGTGGATACCTTCGGCGGATCGGAGTCTATCAACATCGTTATGAAGACGGGCGACAGCTTTACGCTGTACGCCGCCGATTCCAACTTGTTCGCTGGCGATGCCGCCGGCGGGTTTAACTCGGTCAACTATGTAAACGGTTATGTGACCGAGCCTGCCGTCGACTATTTCAGAGAGTTCAAATTCATGAATGCCAATTCGTACACCGGTGATTCAATCGGCGATCTCGGTTCGCTCGTGATCGGTAGCGACGATGCGCCGAGCACGCTCAGGTTCAGCAAGTGGGATGCGTTTGCCAACCCGAACGATGCGAGCATGTTCGAGGTATCGGCAGGCAAGCGTTATCAGTGCGAATTCAGTAGTAACTCGTTGCCTATGAGCGTCACGGTCAAGGCGATAGGAGTTACCGATACCGTTTATACGCTTACGCTCATAGACGGCGAACAGGCTACGACCGCCGTAAATATCAACATCACGGTATTGCCCACAGCTCCTACCGCGAAAGACAGCTTGTTGCCTAAGGGAATGACAAAAGTCGAGGGGTGTGATAATACGTATGCGATCTCGCTCGAATACGGCGAGAGCAGGGAATATACGCTCCGCAGCTTTATGAATGATATCGACGCCGACGATATAAGCGGGTTGGAAGTATATCGAAACGTGGACAATTCGCTGTTTTCGATAGATAACCCGATAGGCATTTCGGCTATTTCGGCAGAGAGCACGAAGGTGCTTACGCAAAACGCGATATACATCACGGCTACAGACTTTATTCCTACTCAGGGCGAGTATTCGTCGGTATCTTTCCGTGTTGCCGATGCGCACGGCGCGGTGTCCGATTTTATCACCATCAATGTGACTATCGTTCCGAAGGAAGTAGAGGTAATAGCCACTCAGACCAAAGGCCATGCGATCACGCTTAAAAGCTACGCCGATTACGAAGCCGACGGTCAACTCGTGTATGTCGATCTCGTTGCGCCGAGTGGCGTAGCGACATTGTTGTCCGACGCCGATGTGGCTGCGCCGTCCGCGCGTTACGACGTGGAAGTATACGCATTGCTCAAAAAGAACAGCGCGGGAACGTTTACCACGATACTGCGTCCGACCGATCCCGATTTCGTAGAAGACGATTGCAGACTTGTTACGTTGAGCAATTCCGGCTTGTCTTTCGGAAACGGCGAGATCGTAGAGTACGTCGAGCGATTCTTCACGGTATCGCTGTCGGCGGACGGCAAAACTTTGGAATTTATCCCCAATTCCGCTACGATTTCGACGGAAGCAAATAATCCCGCGCTCGCTAATATACGCTTGTATATCGTTGCGGCGAAGCGTTATATAAACGACGATAAGCAGACTATGGACAGCAAGCAGGCGTTTGTTGACGTATCTGTTGCCAATTCGTCGCTCGTAGCAGTGCCGTCGTCTCCCGTTAACGCCGGTTACCCGACTATCAAGGTCGGAGAGAATGACGAACGCTTGCGCGAATCCGCGTTCCTTGAATTTACCGGCTCTGCGGGCGATTCGCTCACATGGGATCTTTATAACACGCACGATCCCGATCTCGGGCTGTTCTACGATTACGACTTGCTCAATAATCCGGCTATAATAGCGGATCGTCCCGACGGTAACGGCACCGTCAATGTAGGCGGGCTCGAAACAATCAGTTTTGTGCGCGCTGAAATAGGCGGCATTTCCGAAACCGTATCCGGCAAAGGCGACGTTATTTCCGTAACTCCTTCGGGCGACGGCAAAAAACTCACCGTCAAGATCAACCGCAAGGTGTTTACCGGTCAACCGCCTAAGGACGGCAATAAAGTATCTTATACCGACGTAAAGGTCGATATATACTGCGCGGATACGATCGGTTACCGTTTGGGCATAACGGATACCAAAAATCTCGTTAAGACTACCATTAACGTTCGTGTGGAAAACGACGTTCCCGAGATCAAGGAAGTAACCGATGCGGCGCAGGTTTCTAAGCTTGGTTATTCGCTTACTTACAGCGACGTGGACGGCTACGTGCTTGATGCTAAGCTCGAAAAAGGCGAAAAGCTTGCTCTTAATATCACCGATTTTATAGACGATGCCGATATCGATATGGATGAGTACGTGTTGTTGTATACAGGCAGCGAAAACAGCCTTATCACGAGTAGCGGCATACTTATGGGCTCGACGTCTCCGGACGGCACAAACGACGGCATAGGCAGGATCAAACAGGGTACAGCTACGTTGTTTACAGTACGTCAAATAACTTCGAGCAACAATTATTCGGTGTCCACGCTTAGCAGGATAGAGTTTAACTGCGAATCGGCGCTGCGCGGTGCGGTGGGTACGTGCCAGATTCAGCTCCGCGATTCCGTGCAGGGCGCGATCACGCGCGTAATCACCGTCAATATCACGGTAGATAACATTGCGCCGACGTTGAAAGCGGGAGTAAGTACCGATATTACGCTTATGGGCGTAGGTAAGGAAGGTACCGATGACGATACGTATGAAGCGGCTAAATCGTATTTGATCACGGATTTTGTTTCGGATGAAAACGGTGACAGTTATTTGGCAAGTGATCCCGATTATGCGGAAAGTTTGCCGCGTTACGTTTTTGTGGATGCGATATTGGTTTACGATCTTGACGATCCGGTCAATAAACCCGAATTATACGGACCTAATTTAAAAATTTACAGTGAAGAAAAGGGCGAATGGTTTTATACGACTACGACGCTTTGTAATCTTGATTGGGCAGAAACAGACGATAAGCATCAAACATTCCGTATCACGCCGATAGCGGGCGTGTACGGCGTGCAAAAGATAACGCTCACTGTCGTGGACAGCGGTTACGAGGACGGGTCGAGCGCGGGCGTTCAAGACGGTAAGTCGTTCGATCTTAATCTCACCATAACGGTAGCCAATCCGTTGGAGGACGTTGCGGACGTGCTCGACGGCAAGAACATCGCTTACGGCGTTACCCGTTCGATCACCGTTGAAGAGCTTCTCGGCGACGAGAATTCCAAGGGCTACGAGATAGAATCCATCGTGGAAGAGAATTCGGGTAATAATCTCGGCATATTCGCGCCCGGGCAAAAGGTGACTTATACTTCCGCCGACGGCAGTGCGTCCGACAAGAATTGGCGCATACACGGTCGTACCGAAGGCTCGTTCAATACCACCGTCACGTTTAAGGCGGGCGACGTAACGCGCGTGCGCACGTTGCCCATAACGGTAGTGCCTAACCAAAAACCGTCGTTAAAGGGCGATAAGAATTCCTACGAATATACAGTGAACATGCTTACCGATCCCGTATCGCGCACGCTCAAGATCTATCCCGAAGATTGGTTCGACGACTTCGACGAAGGCGATATTATGTCGTTCGTTACGCCTGTATCGTCGTCGCAGTCGGTAATGGTCGAAGCGGTGCTCGATTACGATACCGCGGCGGACGGCGGCAGACCGTTCATAATGTTCAAGTTCAACCGTCGCGGCGCATCGGATATAACGCTCAATGTAACCGACTGTTCGGGTAAGTTGTACGAGTATGTTATAACCGTAAATTGCACCGACGCTCCCGAGCTGTCGTGGTGGGAGAACATCGTGTCGCTCATCGAATCCAACTGGATGTGGTTCTGGATAATCGTATGCGCTATATTGCTGTTTATCATACTGTTGATAATCATCATCATAGTAGTGCACAAGAAACGCAAGATGCGTAGAGAGATCGAGGCGCTCCTCAACGCCGAGACCGAGCTCGAAGAAGAAATGATGCGGCTCAGCGCAAGCTCCGCTCCGTACCAGTCGTTCGGGTTCTTACCGCCTACGCAGCCTACCGTCAACGATCCGAGCCTTATGATAGGCGGCAGTCCTACCAATCCCGCGCCCAACAGCTTGCAATTGAATGCGGGTACGGGCATGGGGGCTAAACCGCAAAATCAACAGATTCCGCCCGCGGGCACGCCCGCAAACGGTGCGCAGGGCAACGTTCCGCCCGCAGGCAACGACGGGTTCGATCCCGACAACTTTTAAGCCCGATAAATGATCCGAAACAACAAAAACGCCGAGTGATCGGCGTTTTTGCGTTGCTCGAACACCGTTATCCAAATTTTGCGGCTGTACCGCAAATGCTTGACAGCGGCATAAAAATCGCGTATAATTAAAACCGATGAAAAAATATCGGTTCTGTAAAAATAAAGAGAAGTGTATTTGTGTGTACATTTCTCTTTTTTCAAAATAAGGAGGGATCATGGACAGTATAGAAAAAAAGTATGCCGAATGGCTCGAAAAAGCGACGCAATGCGCGACTGAGCTCAAAGCGATGAGCGCCGACGAAAGAAAGGAGGCGTTTTACAAGGATCTGGAATTCGGTACGGCGGGACTTCGCGGCGTGATAGGCGCGGGTACAGACAGACTGAACGTCTATACGATAGGCAAGGTGACGCAAGGTCTTGCCGACTATGTGCTGTCGCACAAGAAAAAAGGCGCTACCGTCGCCATAAGCTACGATTCGCGTAATTTTTCGGAAGAGTTCGCGCGGCACGCGGCGGCTGTGCTCGCGGCAAACGGGATAAAGGCGTACATAACGCGCAAGCTGTTCCCCACGCCGTATCTGTCGTTTATGGTGCGCAAGCTGGAATGCGATGCGGGCATAATGATAACGGCAAGCCACAACCCCGCCAAATTCAACGGGTATAAGGTATACGGTCCGGACGGCTGTCAAGTGACGGATAAAGCCGCCGCGGAGATCTTCGGGTATATCCAAAAAGTAAATACGTTTGCCGTCAAGGCGGTCGACTTCGATCGCGCCGTGTCCGACGGCGATATAGAATTCGTCGAAGTGACGCGCGAGTATTTGGATGCGGTGTACGAACGCTCGGTCGGGCAGGCGCGCGACGTTTCGGTCGTGTACACGCCGCTCAACGGCACGGGCACGGAGATAGTGCCGCAAATGTTCCGCGAACGCGGCTTTAAAAACGTAACGGTCGTTCCCGAACAGGCGTTGCCCGACGGCAACTTCCCGACGACGCCGTACCCCAATCCCGAAAAAGCGCAAGCGTTGGAGCTTGCTATCGCGCTCGCCGAAAAGCAAAACGCCGATATAGTGATCGGTACCGATCCCGATGCGGACAGGATAGGCGCGGCGGTCAAGACCGACGGCGGATACAGGCTCATAACGGGCAACGAGATGGGCGTGCTTTTGATAAATTATATTTTTACGCATAAAAACGATCTGCCCGAAAAGCCTGTCGTCGTCAAGACCATAGTGACGACCGATCTTGCATCGCGCGTCGCCGAAAGCTACGGCGCGGAAGTAAAAGAAGTGCTTACTGGCTTTAAGTATATAGGCGAGGTCATCAAAAAGCTCGAAAGCAAAAACGAAGGGGATCGCTTCGTATTCGGGTACGAGGAAAGCTACGGCTATCTTTCGGGGACGTATGTGCGCGACAAGGATGCGGTCGTTGCGAGTATGCTCGTTGCCGAAATGACTGCGGACTACCTTAAAGACGGTAAAACGCTTGCCGACGTACTCGACGGTATTTATGCCGAGTTCGGCAAATACTATCACCGTACCGTGTCGTTTACCTATGAAGGCGTTTCGGGCGCGCAAAAAATGAAGGACGTGCTTGCGGGTATTCGCAAAACTCCGCCCAAAGCGATAGACGGTTCGGAAGTGACCGAAAGCATAGACTATTTGACGCAGACCGCGCTCGACCTGCCCAAGTCCGACGTTTTGTCGTTCAAGGCGGCGGACGGCAGTAAACTTATCGTCCGTCCGTCCGGCACCGAGCCGCTTATCAAGGTATATATAACCGCGGCGAGCGGCGGGGAAGCGCGTATCGACGCGATACTCGCGCAAGTCAAATCGTTCATGTAGCTGAGAGCGGGCGCATAAGATCGCGCGTGCCGTTATAGGAGAGATCATGACAAACAACAAAGTCGAATTTATCGATTATCTTATGGAAAACGAGGTCAAGTTCGTCAAACTGACGTTTTGCGATTTTCTGGGCAGACAGCGCAACATTTCGGTGTTGACGTCGCAGCTCGAGGACGCGTTCGAGAACGGAGTGCTTATAGACAGCGCGGCGCTCACGGGCGTGGGCGGGACCGATCTCAAACTCAAACCCGTCGGGTCGCTTTTGTCTGTGTTGCCGTGGCGTCCGCACTCGGGTCGCGTGGTGAGCGTTTTCTGCAATATTTTCAATGCGGACGACACCCCGTATGTGTGCGACCCGATGGTGCTTTTGGACACTCAGGTCAAAAAGCTCGGCGCGCTCGGCTTGAAAGCGCAGGTCGCGACCGAATGCGAGTTTTATGTGTTTAAGGAAGAGCACGCCGAAGAACTCGTTCTGTTCGACGAAGCCGATTACTGTGCGTGCGCGCCGTACGATAAATGCGAAAACCTGCGCCGCGACGTAATAATCAGCTTGGAGGACATGGGCTTAAAACCCATATCGTCGCACCACGAGCGCGGCATGGGGCAAAACGAGATAGACTTCGAGAGCGCGGATCCGTCGTCCGCCGCCCGCAATTTTATCATGTTCAAGACCGCGGTCAAAAACGTTTGCGCGCTCAACGGCACGATAGCGTCGTTTATGCCGCGCCCCGTAAGCGGTATGCCCGGCAGCGGCTTGCATCTGTTGATAACGCTGTCCGGCAAGAACGCGGACAAAGCGACCGGCGCTTTTGCCGAGGGCGTTATGCGCAGATATCGCGAGATCACGTGCTTTGCCAACGCCACGCGCAACAGTTATCGTCGGCTCAAACCCAATTTCGAGGTTTCGTACGACGATAAGCGTGGAAAGTCGTTGCGTATATTCGGGAACAACATCGTGCAATTGCGCACGCCCGACGCGACCTGTAATATTTTTACGGTGTTGTCGCTCGTGTTTGCGGCGGGCAGAGAGGGCATAGAAAACGGCTACAAGCTCCGTCCGCCGTGCGTAGGCGATAACGACGGGTTTCCGAGCATAGACGCGGCGTTTGATTTTGCGGCAAAAAGCGATTGGTTGCGCGCCAATATCCCCGGAGTGTACGATGACGTTCTCGACTCGATGAAACGCCGTTACATCGCCGAGCAAGCGTTAAAGACCGACCGCGAAGTATTCGATTTTCTCGCGGATATTTAAACAAGGAGAACCGTTTGGACGCACTTATCGTAGCGAGTACGTCGGCGCAACAACGCGCGCTTACCGACGTGTTATACCACGAAAAATTCAATTGCGTGGTGTGTTCCACTGCCGCCGAAGCGCGGCGTGCTTCGCTGTGCCGTCCTTTCGATCTGTTTATCGTAAACAGCGGGCTTGCCGACGAGCACGGTAACGAGCTTGCTATGGCGATATCCGATTCCAACGATTGCGGCGGCGTGTTCGTCGACGACGCTATGCGAGTGGAACAGCTCGCCGACGAGCTCAACGATTGCGGCATAATAACGCTGACGCGTCCGGTCACAAAAACGGCGTTGCTCGACGCCGTGCGACTGATAAAAGTGTCAAACGCGCGCGTCCGCGAGCTCAAAGCGCAAAACGAAGAGCTTAAAGTCAAGCTCGAAGACATGAAGTTCGTTACCCGCGCCAAAATAGCGCTCATGCGCTCGCTCGGTTATACGGAAGAGCAGGCGCACCGATACATCGAAAAAAAGTCTATGGAACTGCGCGTTTCGCGCCGAAAGGTAGCCATAGACATACTCAAAACCTACGAGGCGATATAAAGTGTACTACGACAAACCAAAAGAAGAATGCGGCGTTTTCGGCATAATATCGCCGCGCCCGATCCCGACCGTTCCGCTGTCGGCGAGCGCGCTCATGGCGTTGCAGCACCGCGGCGAGGAAAGCTCGGGCATAGCTACGTTCGTAGACGGCACGCTCAAATGCAAAAAAGGCATGGGGCTCGTGTCCGAGGTTTTTTCGTCCGATTATTTGGAGTTTGCGGCTAACGCAAAGATCGCAGTCGGGCACGTCAGATATTCCACGACGGGCTCGTGCAATATAGAAAACGCTCAGCCGATAGAAACGGTCCATTCCAAAATATCGCTCGCGCTCGCGCATAACGGCAATCTGACCAACTCGTCGCAGATCCGCGGCGATTTGGTACAGTCGGGCATGGTTTTGCACACCACTAACGACACCGAAATTTTGAATATCCTTATCGTGCGCAACATGATCGAAACAAACGATATAGAGCGCGCGATAGTCAAAGCGATGAACTTTGTCGAGGGCGCGTTTTCCATAGTGATAGCGACCAAGGACAAGCTCATAGCCGTGCGCGATCCCAACGGGTTCAAACCGTTGTGCATGGGCAAGCTCGGCGACGCGACGTTGTTTGCGTCCGAAACGTGCGCGCTCGACGCGCTCGGCGCGACGTTCGTTCGCGACGTCAAGCCGGGAGAAGTGATAAGTTGCGACGGCAAAGGCAATATAAATACATATATGCTCGACAATGCGTCGCAGAGCGGGCTTTGCGTGTTCGAGCTTATTTACTTCGCTCGTCCCGATTCGGTAATCGACGGGATAAGCGTGTATAAAGCGCGCGAGCAAATGGGCAGGGCGTTATATCGTCAAAAACCGACGGACGCCGATTATGTGTGCGGTGTGCCCGATTCGGGACTTGTGGCGGCGCAGGGCTATTCGCAGGAATCGGGGATACCGATGGTGCCTGCTTTCGTAAAAAACAAATACGTCGGGAGATCGTTCATACTGCCCGATCAAATGAAGCGCGAAAGCGCGGTCAATATCAAGCTCAATCCCATACGGTCGACTGTCGAAGGCAAGCGAATAGTGCTTATAGACGATTCGATCGTGCGTTCGACCACGAGCACGCGCATAATACGAATGTTGCGCGCGGCGGGCGCAAAAGAGATACACATGCGCATAAGCTCGCCGCCGTTCAAGTACGAGTGCTATTTCGGCACGGATATAGACGATCGCGACAAGCTTGTAGCCAACCATTACGACACGGACGGCATTTGCAAAAAGATCGGCGCGGACAGTTTGGAATATCTGTCGCTCGAAAATCTGAAAGCGATATCGCCGACGACGTCGTTCTGCTTGGGTTGCTTTACGGGCGATTATCCCGCGCCCGTTACTCCCATGCTAAAAAACTCATTCGATTGATTCGGAAATCAGATAAGAGGTGTATATGGAAAGATACCTGATAATGAAGGACGGCACGGTCTATACGGGTAAAGCGATAGGCGCGAGCGGCACTGTGACGGGCGAGGCGGTATTCACGACCGCCATGTGCGGATATCTGTTGACGCTCAGCGACCCCAGCTATTACGGGCAGATAGTCATGCAAACGTTCCCGCTCATAGGCAACTACGGCGCAATAGAATCGGACGCGGAAAGCGACAAGCCGTATTTGTTCGGCTACATAGTGCGCGAACTGTGCGATACGGGATCGAACTACCGCAAGGAGTGCGAGCTCGACGAATATCTCAAAAAACACAACGTAGTCGGTATCGCGGGCGTCGACACTCGCGCCATAACGCGCAAGATACGCAATATGGGCGTTATGAGCTGTATGATAACGGACAGCGTGAAAGATCTGCCGCAAAAGGTAGCCGCGCTCAAAAAATACAAAGTCAAGTCCGCCGTAGAGCAAACGTCGTGCAACGAGCCGCTCGAACTCAATCCGATAGACGAAACGCACAAGTACCGCGTCGTGCTTTACGATTTCGGTGCGAAAAAGAATATCGAGCGTATGCTCATAAAATACGGTTGCAGCGTTATACGCGTGCCGTACGATACGACGGCGGAACAGGTTTTGTCGTATGCGCCCGACGGCGTTATGCTCAGTAACGGCGGCGGCGATCCCGCCGACAACGTCGGGGTGATAGAAGAGCTTAAAAAGCTCAACGAGAAAAAACTCCCCACGTTCGGTATTTGTTTGGGGCATCAATTGCTCGCGCTGTCGTACGGCGCGAAAACGGTCAAGCTCAAATACGGACACCGCGGCGGCAATCAACCCGTCAAAGACGTCGTTACGGGCAAAACGTATATAACCAGCCAAAACCACGGCTATGCGGTCAAGGCGGACAGCCTTGCGCCGAACGTCGGCAGCGTGCGGTTCATAAACGCCAACGACAAGACCGTCGAAGGCATCGATTACACGTGCGCGCCCGCTTTTTCTGTGCAGTTCCACCCCGAAGCGTGCGGCGGACCGAAGGATACCGAGCTGTTGTTTGTGCGGTTTGTACAACTGATGGAGGATAATCGTCATGCCTAAGGATAAAAGCATCAAGAAAGTACTCGTCATCGGCTCGGGCCCGATCACGATAGGTCAGGCGGCGGAGTTCGACTATGCGGGCACGCAGGCGTGCCGCACTTTGAAGAGCAAGAAAGTCGAGGTCGTTTTGGTAAATTCCAACCCCGCGACGATAATGACCGATAAGGCGATGGCGGACGCCATATATATAGAGCCGCTCACTGTCCCGACGCTCGAACGTATAATTTTGCGCGAAAAGCCCGACGGCATACTTCCGGGGCTCGGCGGGCAAACGGGCTTGACGCTGTCCATGGAACTTGCCAAATCGGGATTTTTGGCGGAACACGGCGTTAAGCTTTTGGGCGTGCGTCCCGAAACGATCGACAAGGCGGAGGACCGCGAGCTGTTTAAAGAAGCCATGCTCGAGATAGATCAGCCTTGTATACCGAGCGACGTCGTCACCGACGTCGAAGCCGCGGTAGAGTTTGCGGGCAGGATAGGTTATCCCGTTATAGTGCGTCCCGCGTTCACGCTCGGCGGCGCGGGCGGCGGCATTGCCGAAAACGAAAAAGAACTGCGCGAGATAGCGCGCGGCGGCTTGGAGCTTTCGCCTATACATCAAGCGCTTATCGAAAAGAGCATTTACGGGTGGAAAGAGATCGAGTTCGAGGTCATGCGCGATCGGTTGGGCAACGTCATAACGGTGTGCTCGATGGAAAATCTCGATCCGGTAGGAATACATACGGGCGACAGTATAGTCGTAGCGCCCACAATGACGCTTTCGGACAAGGACTATCAAATGCTTCGCACCGCGGCGCTCGATATAATAACGCACCTTAAAATAGAAGGCGGTTGCAACTGTCAGTTTGCGCTCGATCCCGAATCGAGCGAATATGCGGTGATCGAGGTCAATCCGCGCGTGTCGAGATCGTCCGCGCTTGCGAGCAAGGCGACCGGGTATCCGATAGCGAAGGTGACTACGCTCATCGCGCTCGGCTACACTCTCGACGAGATAACCAACGCCGTAACGGGCAAGACGTGCGCTTGCTTCGAGCCCGCCATCGATTATTGCGTAGTCAAGCTGCCCAAATGGCCGTTCGATAAATTCGTATACGCAAAGCGTACGCTCGGCACGCAAATGAAAGCTACGGGCGAGGTCATGTCGATAGCCCCGAGCTTCGAGGCGGGGCTGTTAAAAGCGGTGCGCGGCGCGCTCGGCACGGACACATTGCGCGACCCGCATTACGAAAAGCTTTCCGACGACGAGATAGTGAGTATGCTCATGCCCGCAACCGACTATCGTTTGTTCATATTGTACGAAGCGGTCAGGCGCGGCATAAGCACGGATAAGATATACGAAATAACCAAGATAGACCCGTGGTTTCTCAACAAGATCAAAAATCTCGTCGAGTACGAGCACGGCATAGAAAACCGTCCTATCACAAAGGACGAGTACATGACGGGCAAAAAGCTCGGTTATCCCGACAAGGCGCTCGAAAAAATTTCGGGCAATAAACTGCCCATGCACCGCCGCGCGGTATTCAAAACGGTCGATACATGCGCCGCCGAGTTCAAAGCGGAAACGCCGTACTTCTATTCGACGTACGACGACGAGAACGAAGCCAAAGAATTTATAGAAGAAAAAAAGAGCGACCGCAAGCGCGTTATCGTTTTCGGTTCGGGTCCTATACGTATAGGACAGGGCATAGAATTCGACTATGCGTCCGTACACTGCGTGTGGGAACTCAAAGAGCTCGGCTACGACGTTGCGATAGTCAACAACAATCCCGAAACGGTTTCCACCGATTTCGATACGGCGGACAGGCTGTACTTCGAGCCGCTCACCGACGAGGACGTCGATAACGTTATAGCTACCGAACGTCCGTACGGCGTGGTGGTGGCGTTCGGCGGTCAAACGGCGATCAAGCTCACAAAGCATCTGTCCGAAAAGGGCGTGCGTATTTTGGGCACTCCCGCAGACTCGATAGACGCGGCGGAGGACCGCGAGAGATTCGACGCATTGCTCGAAAAGCTCGGCATAGCGCGTCCGCAGGGGCATACGGTCAAAACGACCGAGCAGGCGCTCGCGGCGGGCAACGAGCTCGGCTATCCCGTGCTGTTGCGTCCGTCGTACGTTTTGGGCGGGCAAAACATGATAATAGCCTTCTCGGACGACGACGTCAAAGAATACATGTCGATAATACTCGACGGTAATCCCGACAACGTCGTTCTTATCGATAAATACGTAATGGGCACGGAGATAGAGGTGGACGCCATTTGCGACGGCGAGGATATCCTTATCCCCGGTATCATGGAGCATATCGAGCGCGCGGGCATACACAGCGGCGATTCGATAGCGGTGTATCCGTCGCAGAATATATCCGATAAAAACAAAGAAGAGATAATCGAGTACACGCGTCGGCTTGCGACCGCGCTCGACACGAAAGGATTGGTAAACATCCAGTATATTATAAGCGACGGCAGGATATACGTAATAGAGGTCAATCCGCGGTCGTCGCGCACTATCCCGTACATTTCCAAAGTCACGGGCGTGCCTATGATAAAGCTTGCGACCGAGTGCATGGTCGGCAAAAAGCTCAAAAAACTCGGTTACGGCACGGGCTTGTATCCGTCCGCGCCGTACGTCGCGGTCAAAGTGCCTATATTCTCGTTTGAAAAGCTCACCGATCTCGACACGCATCTCGGTCCCGAAATGAAGTCTACGGGCGAGGTGCTCGGCGTAGGTAAAACGCTCGACGAAGCGCTGTATAAAGGGCTTGTTGCGGCGGGCTACAAAATGAAGCGGCGCGGCGGCATACTCATGACGGTGCGCGATACCGATAAATCGGAGATAGCCAACGTCGCAAAGAATTATTACGAACTCGGCTTCGAGCTTTATGCGACAGCGGGCACGGCGGAAGTGATACGACGTTCGGGCATGAACGTCACCGTTGCCGCAAAGCTCAACGAGTGCCCCGGCGAAAATACGATGAGCCTGTTGAACTCGGGCAAGATAGATTACCTTATATCTACGTCCACGCGCGGCAGGATACCGACGCACGACGACGTGCGTCTGCGTTGCAGAGCGGTCGCAAGGGGCATACCGTGCCTTACCGCCATAGACACGGCAAACGCCGTGGCGCGCGCGTTGAAAAGCCGATACAGCCAGTACAATACCGAGCTTGTGGATATAAACGACATGCGCACCGAGCGTCAAAAACTGAACTTCGTAAAAATGCACGGTTGCGGCAACGACTATATTTACGTCGATTGCCTTACCAAGCCGATAAGCAATATGGAATCGGTCGCGGTCAATCTTTCGGACAGGCATTTCAGCGTGGGCGGCGACGGCGTGATATTCATTTATCCGTCCGAAACCTGCGATGCGAAAATGCGCATGTTCAATTCCGACGGATCGGAAGGCAAGATGTGCGGAAACGGCATACGTTGCGTCGGCAAGTATTTGTACGACAACGGCAAGACCGATAAGCTCGATATCACCGTCGATACGCTTTCGGGCGTCAAAAAACTGAAACTGTTCGCGCGCGACGGCAAGGTCAATTCCGTCAAGGTCGACATGGGCGCGGTCATTCTCGATCCCAAAAAAGTTCCCGTCAACATAGCGGGCGAACGCGTGGTCGCGCATAAGATATCCACGCCGCAAGGCGAAATGGAGATAACCTGCTCGTCCATGGGCAACCCGCATTGCACGGTCATTGTTTCCGACGTTCAAAACTGCGATGTGGAAGGTCTCGGAAAAATGCTCGGCGACGACAAAGCGTTGTTCCCCGAAGGCGTTAACGTCGGATTTATGCAGGCGATAGACCGCACGCACCTTAAACTGCGCGTGTACGAGCGCGGCACGGGCGAGACCATGGCTTGCGGTTCGGGCGCGTGCGCGGCGGCTGTTGCGGCGGTGCTTAACGGACTGTGCGACAAGGACACGGATATTTCGGTGCGTTTGCCGGGAGGCGAGCTTTTCATAAGATATACCGACGAAGCGGTATATCTTACGGGCGAAGCTTGCGAAGTGTTCAGGGGCACCGTCAGGCTGTAAAAGGATATAGGATAGCGGCAGCTTGCGGCATGTTCGATTTGCTCGCTGTTAACGGAATTCGCTTGACTTAATTCGCGATTTGGGCTACACTTAACAAATCGGTTGCGTTTAAAAATACAAGAAACACGGAAAGGAAAAGTTTTCGGAGAGATCATGGAAAAATACATATTCGTAACGGGCGGGGTCGTTTCGGGACTCGGCAAAGGCATAACGGCGGCGAGCCTTGGATTGATACTCAAATCCAAGGGCTTAAAGGTGATCGCGCAAAAGCTCGATCCTTATATCAACGTCGACCCCGGCACGATGAGTCCGTATCAACACGGCGAGGTTTTCGTTACGGAGGACGGCGCGGAGACCGATCTCGATCTCGGGCATTACGAGCGGTTTATCGACGAGAATCTCAATAAGTTCTCCAACCTGACGACGGGCAAGGTGTATTCTACCGTTTTGCAAAACGAACGCGACGGGGTGTATAACGGCGAGACCGTTCAGGTCATTCCGCATATCACGAGCCAGATCAAGAAGTTTATATATTCGGTCGGAAAAAAGATCGATGCGGACGTAGTCATAACCGAGATAGGCGGCACGGTGGGCGATATAGAAAGCTTGCCGTTTATCGAGGCGATACGACAGGTCAGCAACGACGTAGGCAGAGAAAACTGCTTGTTCGTTCACGTTACGCTCGCGCCGACCATCACGTCGAGCGGAGAAGTAAAGACAAAGCCGACTCAGCACTCGGTAAAGACGTTGCGCTCGCTCGGTATTTCGCCCGATCTCGTAGTGCTGCGGACGAGCAAACCGCTCGACGAAAAGCTTAAAGAGCGGCTTGCCATGTCGTGCAACATCGAACCCGACTGCGTCATAGAAAACCGTGACGCCGATCTTTTGTACGAGGTCCCGTTGTTGCTTTTGGACAGCGGGATAGGTGATATCGTCGCGCGCGAGCTCGATCTGCCCGACGTTCCGCCTCAGCTCGACGAGTGGCGCGCGATGGTCAAAATGGCGAAAGAACGCGAGGGCACGGTCACGATCGCGCTTGTCGGTAAATACGTGCAAATGTACGACGCATATCTTTCGGTAGTGGAAGCGCTCACGCACGGCGGTATACATAACGGTGTCAAGATCGACCTTCAATGGATAGACGCCGAAAAACTGACCGACGATACGGTGGCGAGCTATCTCGATAACGCCGACGGCATAATCGTGCCGGGCGGGTTCGGCGACCGCGGTATAGAAGGCATGGTCACCGCCGCAAAGTATTGTCGCGAGAACGATAAGCCGTATTTTGGCATATGTTTGGGTATGCAGATAATCGCGATAGAGTTTGCGCGCAATGTTTTGGGGCTTGCGGACGCAAACTCGCGCGAGTTCGATCCTGCGTCCGCGCACAAGGTGATAGACATCATGGAAGATCAGGTCGGTTGCGAAAACACCGGCGGCACGATGCGCTTGGGTGCGTACGAGTGCGTGATAACGCCCGGTACCGCGCTTGCAAGGTGTTACGGCGACGGCGTTGTTTCCGTCATGGAACGGCATCGCCACCGCTACGAGTTCAACAATGCCATGCGCGAGCCGATGCAAAACGCGGGACTCACGCTCGGCGGCAAATCGCCCGACGGTAATCTCGTCGAATCGGTAGAGATCACGAATAAGCGTTTTTATCTCGGCGTTCAGTATCACCCCGAATTCAAATCGCGTCCCGCACGCCCGCAAGCCATATTCCGCGAGTTTATCGCGGCGGCCAAGGGTTATGCGTCGACGCGCAAGGGCAAAAAGAAATGAAACTCAATCGGAATTTTAAAAACCTGAAAGAAAACTATCTTTTCGCGGAAGTCGAAAAGCGGGTCAAAGCGTATAGCGCCGAGTTCCCGCAATCGGATATAATAAGCTTGGGTATCGGCGACGTTACCCAGCCGTTGTCGCTCAAAACGGTAGAGGCGTGCAAAAGCGCGGCTATCGATATGAGCACGCGCACGGGCTTTCGCGGATACGGACCGTACGACGGCTATGCGTTTTTGAAAAACGCGATCGTCGACTATTACAAATCGCGCGGCGTGGACATACATGCCGACGAGGTATTCGTCACCGACGGAGCAAAAAACGGCATAGGTAATTTTCTCGATCTGTTCGACGAGGACAATACCGTAATGATCCCCGATCCCGTTTATCCCGCATATGTCGATGCCAACACGCTTGCGGGGCATAAGATAGTTTACGTCGACGCGACCAAGGACAACGGATTTTTGGCAATGCCGCCCAAAAAAGGCAAGGCGGATATAATATATATCTGTTCGCCCAACAATCCGACGGGCGCGGCGTATACCGTCGATCTGTTGAAGCAATGGGTGGACTTTGCGCTCGAAAATCAAGCGGTGATACTGTACGACGCGGCATACGAAGCGTACATCGAAGGCAAGGGCATAGCGCGTTCCATATACGAAGTGACGGGCGCGCGCGACTGTGCGGTCGAGTTTTGCTCGTTTTCCAAGATGTCGGGATTTACAGGCGTGCGGTGCGGGTGGACGGTCATACCGATGGCGTCGCCGCTCAACCGCATGTGGTTGCACAGGCAGGCTATAAAATTCAACGGCACGTCGTACGTTGTCCAGCGCATGGCGGAAAGCGCATTGCGCGGCGGATTTGAAGATACCAAGCGCATGGTCGCGGTCTATAAAGCCAATGCGCGGCTCATAACGCAAAAATTCGACGAGCTCGGCATAGAATACGTCGGCGGGATAAACGCGCCGTACGTTTGGTTCAACTGCGGTATCGATTCGTGGCAGTTTTTCGACTACCTGCTCAAAAAGACGCGCATCGTATGCACGCCCGGCAGCGGATTCGGTAAAAACGGCAACGGTTGGATACGGCTCACTGCGTTCAATACCGAAGAGCGCACGGTCGAAGCGCTTAAACGTTTCGAGCCGTTCTGGAAAGAGTTTAAAGCGGTGGGCGATAAGCTGTTCACGCATATTTGAGCGATGCGAGCGTTAAACGGCATAAATTGAATATCAGCGTAAAAATACCCAAAAACCGCCTTGTCGCGCCGATAGACTTCGGTGATGTCACGACGGTGAAAACGATTTGCGGAGTGCGGCTTACGTACTCCGAATTTCCGTTTTTGCAGTTGAGCGACAGGCGCGCCGTGCTGTTCGACGCATATTCGGCGTCGAACAAATATAAGCCGTTCGATATAGATTGCGGCGCTATCGCGTTTCCGTTTTGTTTGACTTGCATGACGGACGACGGCGAGCGCGTCGCGTATTGCGGATTGCGGTTTTCCGAACAGCGCGCCGTCGAGTGGAAAACGCTGTGCGACAAGTCTGCGCTCGGCAGGCTCGCCGTCGACGGGTATGCGGCGGCCGTGCCCATCACTTCGGGCGTGTGCTGTCTTTCGGACGTATCGACCTACGAGATGTATTTGTCGCATATAAGGGACGAAGTGCATCCGTTGGACGGGCTTATAGTGCTCAACGGTCAGACCCATACCGAAGTAAACGTTTGCGGGAAAAAGCTCGCTGTGTTTTCGACGGGTTGGGGCGACGGGCAGTATAACTGCTATGTCGGGTATTCCGCGGACGGCGCAGTGTCGGCGGTCATAGTCGATTTCGACATGATAGAGTATCCCGAAACCGACGATACGCTCGTAGAAACGGAGATCGACGTGGAAGACGATACTTACGTGTACGATCCCGAAAAGACCGAGCGCGAAAACAATATCGCGCGTCAAACGCACGAGCTTAAACACACGACCGATCCCGTAAAACGTATGCGCGCGTTTGCTCGGCGCGGATATTCGCACCATTCCGCGCGCGATCTCGACGCGGCGCTTGCCGACTATCTCGCGGCTATCGAGTGCTGTAAGCATATAACCGATCGCGCGGAGTTGCAATGGGCGTGGTCGGTGTACGATAACGCCGCCGAACTGTTGTGCGCGCGAAGCGATTACGATTCGGTCGTGCGGCTGATGACGGACGCGCTTGCGGCGAGCGACGGCTTTTTTGCGGGTGCGTACGTTCGACTGATAGACACGTATCAAACGGTCAAGCGCGCGGACAAGGCGCTCGAAACCGCCGAACGCATGAAGGAAAAGCGCCCGACCGATCCCGTCGCATATATCAAATATGCGGAGTGCTGTGTTTCGGTCATGGATTACGCCGCGGCGGCGGACGCGTTCGACCGATTGGCTACCGAGTTCAAGCTGTACGAAAATCTGTTCGACGAAGCGTCGTGCTATATCGCGCTCGGCGAACACGACAAGGCTGCGAACGTGCTCGAACGTCATCCCGCAAAGGAGCAGTACGAGCAGTACTGGTACTATAAGGCGTATATCGATTACAAGGAACGGCGGTTCGACAGGGCGCGCGAGTATGCGGAGATGTCTCATGCGCTCGACGCAGAGTATATGCCCGCGCTGTATTTGTTGATAGATATCGAATCGGTGTTGCAGGAATATCGCGCCGTCGCGATGTATGCCGAAGAATACAAAAAACTCAAACCGGATAACGAATACGGTTACAGCGTTTGCGCCGAGTCGCATTTGATGCTCGGGAATTTTTCGGAATGCGCGCGCAATTATTTGTATTTGTACGGACGCATCAAACCGTCTGATAAGTATGCCGCGCTCGCCGCAATGGTTTGCAAGACTATCGGCGATCAAAAGCGTTGCGCGGAAATGTTGCGCATACTGAAGCGCAAACGCAGTGCGTATTATTACGGCGCGATATACGGCGTGTACATTGCGAAGTACCGCGAGATAACCGATAAGTCCGATAAAGTCGTCAAGCAATTACGCGGCGACGACGAGTTTTTGCTGTTGTTTGCCATTTATCTGTTGCAAACAAACAACATAGTGCCCGCGGCGCGCATTCTCGGCGAGCTCGGCAGGGGCAAGGATCCGACGAGCGATATAGTCGCGTTGCAGATACGGCTTGCCGATCGGCTCGGCGATAAAAAACAGTTTATGACGTTTTTCGATTATTACGTCGATCATTTCGTATCGACCGACATGACCGTCAAGGACAAGCGCGCGCTCGCCGAACGGTTTTTGCATGTGCCGAAAATGCGTACGGATTGGCTTGCGTCCGTCGGTTTGAACGTCGGCGCGCATTGAATGGACGCGCTGTCGGCGAAAAAGGACATATCACAAAATACCGAGATTGTCAATACTTTCCGTAAAAATTTTCCGTAAAAAATTTTTCGGACACCCATTGATTTTTTTACGGCTAATGTATATAATATAGGTACATCCTGCGGTGTACGAGATAAAACCTTATTTATAACCTCAATCTATAAAAGGGATGGCGCGTACGCTTTGCATTATGTCGGGCCTCAGTAATTTTGACGTAAGTCAAGCAGGGGAAGACAGAAGCAATGCGTCAGCCGACCCACCTGCCATAAGGCGGGTTAAAATCAGGTAAACTCTGCGGCACAAGCGGGATTTTTTTGTGCCCGATTTATCGCTAGCTCGCGATTCCCGATTCATTTTACTGTCTGTGCGGCATATAATACGGTATGAGCGAGTATGATTCGGGCGCGTACTTTGTGCGGCGCGGCGGCAGACGCAACCGCAATCGAAACGGTAGCGGACGGTCGCGGCGTGCGGCGGGCGTGCTCATAACCGTATTATTGATACTTACGGCGGCTATTTGCGCGCTTGTCGCGCTTTTGCCGCGATTGTCGACGGTAGGCGCGCCCGCGCCCGATTTCGACGGCAAAACATTTTACATGCTGGCGATAGGTCGGGCTACGGACCGCGAGCAGGCGCAGACGATGGCGCAGTATGCGGTTGAGCGCGGCGGCGCGGGATACATATACAACGACGGCGAATATAAGATCGTGGCGGCGGTGTACGACAAGGAATCTGACGCCAAAACATTGACCTCCGTCAATGAAAATTCGTACTACTTCGAGCTGACGGTGCCCAAATGCAATATTGCCGACGCGGACGCGCGTGCGCTCCGATACCTGACGGGCGAGTGGTACGACGCGGTCCAAACCGCCGCGTCCGAATTACAACGCGGGAATTTGACCGAATCGCAGGCGGAACGCTCCGTCGCATCGGCATGTTTAAAGCTCAAAGCCGCATCCGACGGGGTGAGCTCCGTCCTGCTTGCGGCGGCGCTCGATGAGGCGAGCGAGTATTCTTGTCCCAAAACATACACCGTGCTCTCGTATGTGCGCTACGTCCATGTACGTGCTATCGTGCTCGCCGTGCTTGCGCTTTCGTGATAGGGATAGCTCGAAATATCGATGCTGAGGCAGTGCGCAACGCGCGATCCGCGCGTTCGACTTTGTGCGCGTTTGCGTGCGCGCTTATATTAAGACGGCGCGAGATAACGGACAAAAGTTCGCATATGCGAACACGTTTAAATTACGGAATTATACTTGAAATACGTCGAATTATGTGTTATTATATACAAGTATGCGGTATAGGCGGGCAGGCGGCGCGCTTTCGGCATATTCGACAGTAAATTTCCCCAAAGGAGCATATATACCAATGACCGATGAAAAGGACAAGCAGTTCGCCGAAGCGCTGGAAAGTCTTAAAGACGTTCCGGGTCCGGTAATGATGGCGATGCAAAAGGCGCAGGACATCTACGGATATCTGCCGCTCGAAGTTCAGCTCAATATCGCAGACTTTTTCGGCGTGCCGCTCGCTACGGTATACGGCATAGCCACTTTCTATTCGCAGTTCAGGCTCGAACAGCCCGGGCAGATAAAGATAGCCGTGTGCTTGGGCACTGCGTGCTATGTCAAGGGCAGCGGCGGCGTTATAGACAAGTTCGGGCGCATACTCGGCGTCGAGCCCGGTCATACCACTGCCGACGGCAGATTCACGCTCGAAGCTACGCGTTGCATCGGTTGTTGCGGGCTTGCGCCCGTGCTCACCGTCAACGGCGAGGTTTACGGCAAAGTGACCGAGGACAGCGTTGACGAGATACTTGCCAAGTACAATAACGTTTAAGCGCGTATAGCGCGCGTTCGATGCGTCGACGGGCGTTTCCGTTTCGGTCGTGCGACCGTCTGCGGTTTGCCGCACGTTGCGCGTCATTGACACGCGGTTTGTTTTATATAACATAAATCAACACTCTCTTATTATCAGGAGCGATAAATGAAGACCTTACAACAGTTACAGGAAATACGCGATAGGCTCAAAGCCACTATCGAGGAACGGCAAGAGGGCGCGACGGTAACGCCCGGTCAGCCGCGTATGTACATACTTGTTTGCGGCGGTACGGGCTGTACTTCCGGCAACAGCAAAATAATCTACGATAATTTCGTCGCTCGGCTCAAAGAAAAGGGGCTCGAGAACGAAGTCAAAATAATCATGACGGGTTGTTTCGGCTTGTGCTCGAAAGGACCTATCGCGGTCGTTTATCCCGACGGTGCGTTCTATACGCACGTCAAGCCGGACGACGTGACCGAGATCGTGGAAAAACATATCGTCGGCGGCGAGCTCGTCGAGCGGTTATTGCACGCCGAAAAGGATATCCACGGTCAGCTCAAAAGCATCAACGATACCGATTTTTACCGCAGTCAGCGGCGCGTCGTGTTGCGCAACTGCGGCGTTATAGACCCCGAGAACATCGACGAATATCTCGCGACCGACGGGTATAAGGCGTACGAGAAAGTCGTTACGACCATGACCCCGCAACAGGTCATAGACGAGATCAAAAAGAGCGGTCTGCGCGGTCGCGGCGGCGCGGGATTTTCCACCGGCATGAAGTGGCAGTTTACCCACGATGCGCCCGGTACGGAAAAGTACGTCGCATGTAACGCCGACGAGGGCGATCCCGGCGCGTTCATGGACCGTTCGCTTTTGGAAGGCGATCCGCACGCCGTCATCGAAGCTATGATGATAGCGGGCTATGCCGTCGGCGCGGAGCACGGCGTAATATACGTGCGAGCGGAATATCCGATAGCGGTGCACCGTTTGGAAGTGGCCATAGCGCAAGCGCGCGAATACGGCATACTCGGCGACAACGTTATGGGTCAGGGCAAAAAGTTCGATCTCGAATTGCGTTTGGGCGCAGGCGCGTTCGTTTGCGGCGAGGAAACCGCATTGTTGAACTCTGCCGAGGGCAAGCGCGGCGAGCCGCGTCAGCGCCCGCCGTTCCCCGCGATCAAGGGGTTGTTCGGCAAGCCGACGCTTATCAATAACGTCGAAACGTACGGAAATATCACGCAGATAATACTCAACGGCGCGGATTGGTTCGCATCGGTCGGCACCGAAAAGAGCAAGGGCACCAAGGTGTTCGCGCTCGGCGGCAAGCTCGAAAACGTCGGGCTCGTGGAGATACCCATGGGCACGCCGCTCCGCACGATCGTAGAGGATATAGGCGGCGGATGCCCCAACGGCAAAAAGTTCAAAGCCGCGCAGACGGGCGGACCGAGCGGCGGTTGTATCCCCGCGTCGCTCATCGATACGCCTATCGATTACGACAACCTTATGGCTATCGGTTCGATGATGGGTTCGGGCGGTCTTATCGTCATGGACGAGGACAACTGCATGGTCGATATCGCCAAGTTCTTCCTTGAATTCACCGTCGACGAGTCGTGCGGAAAGTGCACGCCTTGCCGTATCGGCAATAAGCGGCTTTTGGAAATGCTCGACAAGGTCACGAAAGGCGAGGCTACGCTCGAAGATCTCGACAAGATGGAAGAGCTGTGCTATTACATAAAAGACAATTCGTTGTGCGGGCTCGGTCAGACCGCGCCCAACCCCGTGTTGAGTACGCTCCGCTATTTCCGCGACGAGTACGAGGCTCACTGCAACGGCAAGTGCCCTGCGGGCGTTTGCAAAGCGTTGGTCAGCTTCAAAGTCGAAAAGGATAAATGTATCGGTTGCACGCTGTGCGCGCGTAACTGTCCCGTCGGCGCGATATCCGCGACGGAGGAAAAAGCCGACAACGGCAGACCTATACACGCCATCGATCCCAAGAAGTGTATCAAGTGCGGTGTGTGTATTGCCAAGTGCCCGAAAGGCGCGATATCCAAATAACAGCGTGCGCAAGCGACTTGCGAGCGAGCTTGCTGTCGATTTGCGCGGTAAATGCGTTGCTCGCTCTCGACGTAGCGTTGCCACGACTTCGAGCGACGCGCCTTTTTACCCCGCAAATCGCCGACTCAATCTTATCTCGCCGTCACTTTTGCCAGCTGTTTTAAGCGCTAATAAAAATTTCCGTTAATAAACGGGAACAATTGTAAATTAAATATTCGTATATACAAATTTGTATTCGGTATTATAATAGGAGAAATTCCCATATATGAAAAACGTCAATTTAAAAGTCAACGGGGTAGCGGTCACCGTACCCGAAGGCACGCGCATATTGGATGCCGCTATCAAAGCGGGCTTTAAGATCCCTACGCTGTGCTATATGAAAGACCTTTGCAACGAGAGCAGTTGCCGCGTGTGCGTTGTCGAGATAAAGA
>CANDGE010000012.1 GCA_947384195.1 uncultured Clostridia bacterium | reverse complement strand
CTGCGCACGAGCGAATACCCGTTGGAATGCAGTCCGCTGCTGGCAAGCCCTATAAGCGCGCAACCCGGCGTTATCGTCGCGCCGTTGATTATTTTGTCGCGCTTGACGATACCCACGGAGAACCCCGCAAGATCGTACTCGCCCGCGCCGTACATGCTCGGCATTTCCGCCGTTTCGCCGCCGACGAGCGCGCAACCCGCTTGATTGCATCCGTCCGCGATGCCCTTGACTACGTCCGCAACGGTATCGGGATTTATGCGTCCCGTCGCTATGTAGTCCAAAAACAACAGCGGCTTTGCGCCCTGACACACTATGTCGTTTACGCACATGGCGACGCAGTCTATGCCGACCGTGTCGTTCTTGCCCGACAAAAACGCGTATTTGAGCTTTGTTCCGACGCCGTCTGTGCCCGCGACCAACACGTCGCCGTTTTCGCCGTCGAGCGAGTAGAACCCGCCGAAACTGCCCAACCCCTGCAACACGTTTTTGTTAAACGTCGACGCGGCGTGCGTCTTGATCTTTTTGACTACGTCGTAACCGCGGTTTACGTCCACGCCCGCATCGGCGTAGGTTATCTTTTTTTGATTGTCGTCCATAAAAATTTCCTTATTGCGATCGAACTCCGCGATATCCGCCGCTACGGGCATGTCCGCCGTTCGATAATTAATAAAGCGCGTATACACTACGCGCCTTGATTTTGTTATTTTAACCCGAGACGCTTCATCATTTCGTGATACGCGCCTTCGACGTCGTCCATATCGCGACGGAATCTGTCTTTATCGAGTTTTTCTTTGGTCTTGCTGTCCCAGAACCTGCACGTATCGGGACTGATCTCGTCGGCGAGTATTATCTTGCCTTTGTATCTGCCGAACTCTATTTTAAAGTCGACAAGATCGACGCCCACGCCCGCGAAGAACGCTTTGAGCACGTCGTTTATCTTGCGCGCCATTTTTTCTATTTGGTCGAGCTCGTCCCGCGTCGCCCAACCGAAGGCGAGCGCGTGGTCGGAGTTTATCATGGGATCGCCCAGCTCGTCCGACTTGTAGTACAATTCGAGCACGGGCATTTTAGGCGTTGCGCCTTCGGGAAGCCCCGTGCGCTTGCTCAGCGACCCGGCGACGATATTGCGCATTATTACTTCGAGCGGAACTATATCGACGTGCTTTACGAGCGTGCGCCGTTCCGAAAGCTCTTCCACGAAGTGCGTTTCTATACCGTGCTCGGCAAGCATCTTCATAAGATAGTTGCTCATCTTGTTATTGACCACGCCCTTGCCGACGATAGTGCCCTTTTTGAGCCCGTTGAACGCCGTAGCGTCGTCTTTATAATCGACTATGACCAGATCGGGATCGCTCGTCGCGTAAACCTTTTTGGCTTTGCCTTCGTAAAGTTGTTCCTTTTGTTCGACTTTCATATTGTAGCTCCTTGAAAAATCGGGATCGGCTGTCGACGCGCATCGGCTCGTCGAGCTATTTGCCGAGAAGTTTTTGCAATTCTTTGTCGTCGGCGAGCGTTTTCCGCCGCATTTCGTCGACATACTTCTCGTACTTTTCGGTAAGCTTCGCGTCCGACGCGGCGAGCAGTCTGACGCAGAACAGCGCCGCGTTTGCGCCCGCATTGACGCCCATTACCGCGACGGGCACGCCGCTCGGCATGGGAAGTATGGAAAGCACGCTGTCCAAGCCGTCGAGAAACGACGTGGATACGGGCAACGCCACTACGGGCAGCGTCGTCGCCGCGGCAAGCACGCCGCCGAGATGCGCCGCCTTGCCCGCAACGGCTATTATCGCGCCGAACCCGTTGTTGCGCGCAGACCTTGCAAACTCGCCTGCTTCTTCGGGAGTGCGGTGCGCGCTCAGTATGCGCGCCTCGTACTGCACTCCGAATTTATCGAAAATTTCGATAGCGGGTCTTACCTTGTCGAAATCCGACTTCGAGCCTAAAACTATTGCGACTTTAAGCATTGCCACCTCGCGCATAACGTATATTTCAATTATAATACACATGCGGCTTATTTGTCAATTATTTTAACGGGCGTTTTGCCGTACCGTAAAAGCCGCGAAAACTATCCCGCAAGCGTTTTGCGCAAACTTCCGTCAAAATTCAATGGCTCGTATCGGCGCGACGGCTCTGCCGCGTCGCGGGCGGAACCACATTCGACGCATTTACGCCGTTCTCCGATGCGCGTTCGACATGCGGTCGAATTATTCGCATATAATTCCAAAAACCCTTGACTAAATTTATCGCATACTATATAATGTATTATATATAGTTGTAATGTACAGTTGCAACAGCACGGAGTGATCATGAAACTACTTACAAGTTCCATATGCAAGCAAGGCGGACGCGAGTATAATCAGGACTATCTCGATCTCGTCGTCGCGCCCGACGGCGCGTGTCTTGTCGTATGCGACGGATTGGGCTCGTATTACGGCAGCGAGGTCGCAAGCCGTATTTGCGCGACCAAGATAATAGAGGCGTACTCGCAGGTCAAACAGCTCGACCCCGAACGCGCGGTCAAGCCCGAGTTTTGCCAAAGCTACATACAGTCCGCGCACAATCACGTCGTGGACGAAAAGGAAAAAAATCCGAAGATACGCTCGTCGTGCACGACCGTCGCGTGCGTGACCACCGATTACAGATCGACGGTCATATCGCACATAGGCGATACGCGCATTTACCTGTTTACGGGCAACAAACTGCACTTTCAAACGCGCGACCACTCGCTTTCGCAGATATCGGTGGAAATGGGCAAGATCCCGCTCCGCGATATCCGTTCCGACAAAGATCAAAACAAGCTGACGCGCGTGCTCGGCTCGGACTACTATATCCCGCCCGATTGCGATATTTACAACACCCCGTTAAAGCCCGGCGACGCGCTCATTCTGTGCACCGACGGATTTTGGGAGTACGTATACGAAGAAGAAATGGAAGAAGATCTCGCATCTTCGCAAACCCCCGAGGAAGCGCTCGCAAAAATGGAACAACGCTTGCTTGCGCGCGTGACCAAGTTCAACGATAATTATTCGGCGATAGTCGCTATGGTTAAAGACTGATATTATGGCACGGATCAGAACCAACAAAAACATATGCTTATACTGCTTCGGAGATCTGGATTCCAACCGCGTATGTATGAACTGCCACCACAAGTCGGACGACACCCCGTCGCCCCCGCACCACCTGCCCCAGCGCACCGTTATCGGCACGCAAAACCGCTATCTCATAGGCAAGGCGCTCGGCGAAGGCGGCTTCGGCATCACGTACATGGCATGGGATCTGCAACAGGGCATCAAGGTAGCAGTCAAAGAGTATTTTCCGTCCGGCTACGTCACGCGCGTGGCGGGCGTCAATCAGGTGATAATCAACTCCAAGCAAAACCAAGCCGCGAGCAACCGCGGGCTTAAACGTTTTGTGGAAGAGGCGCGCGCGCTCGCAAAGATAAAAAATCTCGCAGGCGTCGTCAACGTTCGCGATTTCTTTTCCGCCAACGGCACGGCGTACATCGTCATGGAGTTTCTCGACGGCGTGTCGCTCAAAAAATACCTGCAACGCAAGGGCGGAAAACTCCCCGTCGACGAAGTGCTCACCATAATGCGCCCCGTCATGGAATCGTTGACGCAGGTACATAAAATAGGGCTTATCCACCGCGATATATCGCCCGATAATATACTGATCACGAAATTCAACGAAGTAAAGCTGATCGACTTCGGCGCGGCAAAGTACAGTAATCCCGACGGCAAATCGATGTCCATAGTATTAAAGCAGGGCTTTGCCCCGCCCGAACAGTACGACACTCACGGCGAGCAAGGTCCGTGGACGGACGTGTACGCGCTCGGCGTTACCATCTACTACGCGATAACGGGCACTCTCCCGCCCGAATCGATCCGCGTCATGATGGGTAAAGAAGCCATCAAGCGCCCGTCCGAGCTCGGTATAGCTATCGATCCGGGAGTGGAAAACGCGCTCATGAAATGTCTTGCAGTAGACAGGAAAAAGCGCCACCCCGACGTACAAAGCATGATAAACGGGCTTTACAACCCGCGCGCGCCGCGCAAAGCGGTATCCGTCGCGACCGCCGCGCCGACCCCCGCCGCGCCCAAAAAGACGGCGCTCGCCCGCACGTCCGCAGGCATACCGCCGACCGAGCCCGAAAAGCCGAAAACCGCGGCG
This sequence comes from uncultured Clostridia bacterium, assembly GCA_947384195.1. GTDB lineage: Bacteria > Bacillota > Clostridia > Christensenellales > Pumilibacteraceae > Anaerocaecibacter. The sequence goes on along the minus strand of CANDGE010000012.1, from coordinate 25,957 downwards.
AAGTCCGCCGTACAAGCCAAGGCAAGCACGGCGCGCAAAACGCCCGAGCCCGCCGCGAGCTCGCAAAAATCGTCCGCGGCGGCAAAGCCGAGCGCGGCAAGGGCTTCGACGGCTGCGCAAAAGCAAACGCCCGTCGCCGCACCCAAATCAACGCCCGCGCAAAAACAAGCGAGCAGTGCGGTCGAACCCAAGTCCGCAAAGACCGCCGCGGCGCGCACCGACGTTTCGTCGGGCACGAGCGCAAAACCCAAGCAGGACGGAACTTCGGCAAACGGCGTAACGACCACAAAGACCAAGAGCGGCAGCATCTTTTCCAAGCTGTTCAAAAAGAAATAACGCGCAAAAACGGTCGATAGTATCGACCGTTTTATATTGTCGTTAACGCTCACCCGTTCTCGATCGAAAACGGATAGCGCGCGATCGACTGCTCCTGCGGCACGACGGAGTACCCGCCATTATCCCGCTCGGCATCCGAATTATTTTATTTTTCGCGTATAATTCTCGCAGAACCGCACAATATAATATTGTAAAGCAAATCGTTTGATTTTTTAACGAAGAACTTTACGAAATATTTATCGCTTTTATGCGAAAAGAAAATTCCTTGACTTTATTCTTTATGTGTATCGTTAAGGTTTTTTCTTTGCGTGATTTTACCGCTTCGGGATATCCCCGTCGGAGCATTTTACCGTATAGTCGCCCGTATACGCATCCCACGCTTCGTTCGTTTCTTTGTTTATCGCCGCCCACTGCGCTTTCGTGCCTTTGTAATCGATGGTCGCAAGCGCGGTGCATTGATAAAAAACATACCGTCCGATATATTCAACGCTTTCGGGTATCTCGATAGTCTGCAATTTCGCGCAACCGCCGAACGCACTGTCGCCTATGTACACCGTGTTTTTCGGCATAACGACGCTGTTCAACGCCATGCAATTTTCAAACGTGAATTCGCCTATGTTCGTTATGCCGTCGGGCAAAACTACGCTTTTAAGGCTGTGACAGTCTTGAAAAGCATGACTGCCCATGCTCGTCACGCCGCTCGGAATATTTATGTTTTGTAGCGATAAACAGCCGAAGAACGCATATTCGCCTATCGTCTTTACGCTGTTCGGTAAATTTACGTTCGTAAGTTTTTCGCATTGCGCAAACACATTGTCGGCTATTTCGGTAAGCATACCGTATATAGTCACGCTCGTCAAGTTTGCGCAACCGTCGAACGCGCTTGCACCTATACTAACGATATTATTGGGCACAAACACTTCGGTCATCGTATCGTTCCCGTAGAAAGCTCTCTCCTTTATCGCCGAAATCGGTTTTCCGTTATACTCGGACGGTATCCTGATATACGTATCGGTCGCCTCGCCTATGCCCGATACGACATACGAATTTCCATCCGACGCGAGCTCATATGCGAGCTTTAAAGTCGCCGTCGACCATCCGCACCACGTACACGCATAATCGCCGACATTGCCATAGCTGTGCGGTTCGAGCTCCCTTTCGCCGCACACCGTGCATGTATACTCGTGCATAGCCGCCGAATAATACGTGCAATTACCGCGATCGTGACCGAGCGTTTGAACATTTCCGCACGCATCGCACTTTTGCGAGTGCGTTTTTGCGCCGTCGCTTGTCCATTCACCGAACTCGTGCGCCACGGTCGCCGTATGACCGCACCGCTCGCATTCCCGAGCATGTTCGGTCTGTCCGTTATCCGTCCAATCGCAAAACTCGTGCGCAAGCGTTTGTTCTGTTTTACACGTGCCGCACTTGCGCGTATGCGTATCGTCGTCAACGCTCGAATAGCTCCAAGCGTGACCGCTTGCCGTTATCGTTACCCAATGCGTACGCTTGCAGAACTTGCAAACATAAGCGTCGTCACCGTCCGCTTCGCATGTCGGCACGTTTACGTGTCTCAGTTCGTAATCGTGTTCGCCGACCTGTTGCTCGCCGCAATCGAAGCATCCGCGCTTATGCCCTTCGCCGTACTCGTACCAATCCTCCATGCGGTGCGCCACGGCTTCGGTCGCGCCGCATGCGCTACATGCGCGAGTATGCGTATTCTCTCCGTCGCTTGTCCATTCACCGAAATTGTGAACGCAAACAAGCGGCGGCTTGACCGTGCCTTCGCCTTGCGGCACCGCACACGCGAATAAGCACGCGTTCGATACTGCTACAATAATTGCGATCGCGATCGATATTTTAAAACGCCGCATACACACCTCACTTTCTCAACGTTATAACTTTGAAAGCTATCAAAAATATGGTAACATATCCCCCCTCCCGTATGTCAATCGATGTCATACATTTTCAGCAAATAAAAATGCCCGTAACGGGCATTTTTATTACTCTTCTGTTTTTGATTCGGCTTGCGCCTTTAACAGCTCGCGGATCTCCGCGAGTATCTGCTCGGTCGTTTCGGGTTTATTCGCCTCCGCATCGGCGGCGGATATTGCTTCCGCTTCCGCTTTGCGCTCGTCCAAAAGCTTGCGCATTTGTTTGGGTTTGAGCCCTTTTTCCTTCATTTCGGCTTTCTCTTCGGCGGTGAATCGATAGCCTTTTAACGTCTTGCCGCCGTCGCGTATGGCGTTGATCGCTTTGATTATCAGGAACAGTATGAACGCCGTGAGCAGGAAGTTTATTATCGCCATGAGAAACGCGCCCCAATCGATATACACCGACTTGGATAGATCGATGAGCGCTGGATCCGCCGTGACAACGCCGTTGGCGTCCTTTGCCACGAGCATGGTTATAAGCCCGTTGAGATCGCCCATCGGTATCGTATTGATGAGCGGCTTGAAAATGTTATTGACCAGTGCGTTGACTATCGCGGTGAATGCCGCGCCGATTATCATACCTACGGCGAGATCGATAACGTTGCCGCGGGTTATAAACTTTTTAAACTCGGAAAAAAACTTTTTCATGACAGTGCTCCGTATGATCGTCGTTAAAACAAAATAAACCGTGCGACAAAAGCCGCGCGCAAGATCATTTCTTTATCTTATCGAGCTCGTCGTTGAGTCTGCGCAAATTCTCGCGTTCCAGATCGATAAGACCCGAAAACGTCTTAAAATACTCGACGTCCTCCGCGCTCGGCGTTTCGTGATTGACGAGCGCCTCGATAAAAGCCGACATCGACCTTATGCGCTTTTGCTCCAAGCTATCGATCTCCGCCTCGCTTTCCCTTATGGCTTTTTCCAATTCGCTTTTTCTTGACATACGACTTTCTCCGTTCGATTGAATTTATGCAACTCGCACAGCTTGTTTATAGTATCACATTTTGTGCGGTTTGTAAAGAATTTTTGCACGTAAAATCCACATAAGCGATATCAGTCTATCGCACGTATCCCCGCCACAGTGACGGCGTGATCGGCGCGCACCTGCTCCAACAACGGCGTGAACGCGTCGTCGTATTCGGTCTTGCCGCGCAAAGCTTCGGTCATTGCGCTCGCCGACTTGTAAAGCCGAGTGAGCGACAGATTAAGGCAAACGCCTTTTAGCGTGTGCGCCGCGCGAAACGCCTCCTCGATATTCTTTGCGTCGAGCATTTCGCACAACATGTCGAAACTTTTGTCGTCCGCGACTTTAAGCAAAAACTTTTTAATGCGCTCGTCCGTGCGCAAACGCGACATTACATCGTCGTAGTCGCCGCCTATTTGTTCGTAACACTGTTTAACGTCCATGATCCTTTATCTTCCTTTATAGGTTATTTGGTTTGCGTCGGCTTATCGTCGGCGATATCGGTATAGAACTTATATGCGTTTTTACCGCCGTTTTTGACAGCGTACGCCGCTTGATCCGCCATGTGGAACAATTCGTCGTACGTGCCGCGGTAATTCTGAGCCAAAGCTATTCCCATGCTCAGGCTGACGTCGAACTCGCCGAGCGGCTGAGTAAGACAATCGAAAATACGCTTGATCTGCTGTTCGAGCCCCGTCTTATATTCCATGAATATTATAAATTCGTCGCCGCCCATGCGCGCGCAAATATCGGTCGAACGGGTGTTCGATCTCATTCTGTCGGCGATCGTTTTCAAAAGCTCGTTGCCGAACAAATGCCCGTATACGTCGTTTGCTTTTTTAAGATTGTCGAGATCGAAAAACACCAGCGCGTACTTTTTATGCCCCGCATCCGCCAAAAGTTTGGTTATCCTGCGCTTGGCGGCGTGATGGTTGAACAGCCCCGTGGCGGCGTCGTGATCGGCGAGCTGTTCGAGCTGTTGCATTTCCTGCGTTTCGTCGTCCACGTCGACGACCTTGCCGAGCGCGCCCTCGAACACGGGATGCTCGTCGTCGTTGCCCCACAGCGTTTGCACTATCACCTTGTTCCAACGCTTTGCGCCGCGTATGTTGAGCAGATATTTTTCTTCGACAATCGGATTTTCGGGCGTCGTTTGATACATCTTTGTAACAAACCTGTCGAAATCGCCTTTGTCGAATATTTCGGTGGCAAGCGCGCTCGCCGCGGGGTTGAGGATCTTTTGCGGCAAGCCCAAAAAATCCGCGCCCCATTCCGAAAGCTCTATCATCTCCGGCGACGACACGTATTCAAACAACACTTCGTGCGAAAGACCGGCGTAAAACCTGTTTTTCATGCGCTCGTGTTCCAACAGGCGTATCGTTCTGTCGGATACGCTCGACCCCGATTTTTTGAGCACATTTTCCACGTTTTCCCGTATGCTCTCCATATCGCGAGCGGGCGACGACACGGTAAGCTCGGCTTTGAGCTTTTCGTGTATATCCTTCAAGCACTGCAACACGATCGGATTGAACGCGCCGCATTCGCCGTTGAGTATCATTTCCACCGCTTTCTCGTGCGGGAGCGCGGGCTTGTATACGCGCTGACTGGTGAGCGCGTCGTAAACGTCGGCAAGCGCGACCACCTGCGCGGAAATGGGAATGGCGTCGCCTTTGAGCCCGTCGGGATATCCGCTTCCGTCGTAACGCTCGTGATGCCAACGACATATCTCGCACGCCACCTTGATGAGCGCCACGTTATGGTGATACGGTATAGCCTTCAACAGCTTTTCGCCTTCCGCCGAATGCTGTTTCATTATTTCAAATTCTTCCTTGGTCAATCTGCCGGGCTTGTTGAGTATGCTTTCCGGCACGGACATCTTGCCTATATCGTGCAAAGCCGACGCATTGCATATAGTGCTTATGTCCGATTGCGACAGCTTGTATTTATCGGATATCGTCGTCAAATGTTTAAGGATCATTTCGGTGAACGTGCTGACGTGCAATATATGCAAGCCGCTTTCGCCGTTGCGGAACTCGACTATGTGCGACAATATTTGTATCATCAGTCTGTTGTCGCGCTCGTGCTCGTACACCTGCGTCGACAACATGTCGGATATCTCTTTTTGTTTGAGCGCGAGCATAAAGTTACTGCTGACGCGGTGCATGACGGTGCGCTCGTCGAACGGACGGCTTATGTAATCGACCGCGCCCAGATCGTATGCCCTGTCGATATACGCCGAGCCGGTTTCCGCCGAGATCATTATAACGGGCATGGTCTTTATCCAACCCTTTTTATTCATCATGGCGAGAACTTCAAACCCGTCCATTTGCGGCATGACGATATCCAAAAGGACAAGCGATATTTCCAGCTCGTGTTCTTGCAGGTACGCGCAAGCTTCCAAACCGTTTTCGGCTTCCGCGATATCGAAGTTGCCCTCGAGCATATCGGAAAGCAGCGAACGGTTAAGCTCCGAATCGTCGACTATAAGTATCTTTCCGCGCTTGGTCGATTTTTTGGCTTTGTTCATTTCTCTCCTTTACCGCCTTCTCTGAGCTTGGCAATTATTTGTTTGAGCTTTTCCATATCTATGGGCTTGGCAAGATGCGCGTTCATTCCCGCATCGAGCGCGGCTTTCACGTCGTCGTCGAATGCGTTTGCCGTCATGGCTATGATAGGTATGGATTTGGCGTTTTTATGCTTGCAGGCGCGTATCGCGCGGGTCGCGTCGTAACCGTTCATTACGGGCATTTGCACGTCCATGAATATCATATCGTATTGCCCGGGCTTGGAGCTTTGGAACTTTTCGAGCGCTATCTGACCGTTTTCGGCGATCTCGCACCGAACGTTTTCTATTTCCAGCAATTCGAGCAATATTTCGGCGTTGATCTCGTTGTCCTCGGCGGCGAGAACGTTAAGTCCGGATATGGACACGTTTTCGTCTTGCGGCTCTATATCCGCGTCGACGCCGTCGTTCTTTATCTTCATGACGGCGCGACGGAAGTTGGACACGAAGAACGGCTTTGACAGGAACATGTCTATCCCCGCCGCGCGCGCTTCCTTTTCGATGTCCTCGAAGCTGTACGACGTGAGCACCATTATGGGCAGATCCCTTCCCACTTTTTCGCGAATGCGCCGCGCCGTTTCCAGTCCGTCCATGCCGGGCATTTTCCAGTCCAGCAACACGATATGGAAATCGTTTTTATCCTTGACGGCTTTACTGACGGCTTTTACGGCTTCCTCGCCCGTAAGCGTATACTCGACGTCTACGCCAGTATCCGCCATAAGCTCTTTTATGTCCATGCAAACGTCCTCTTCGTCGTCGACGACGAGCACGCGCGTCACGTTGTGGTGTTTCCAAAAATCTTCGTCGTCGGGCATACTTTCCGCTATCGCCAGCTCGAGCTCGACGGTGAACGTACTGCCCTTGCCGGGCGCGCTTTCGACCTCGATCACGCCGCCCATAAGGTCGACTATGTTCTTGGTAATAGCCATGCCCAGCCCCGTGCCCTGCACCTTGCTCGACGCGGAATTGTCCTCGCGACTGAACGGCTCGAATATGGTCTTGACGTAATCTTCGCTCATGCCGATGCCGTTATCGGTAACGGTAAACAACAAGTGCGCGTGATTGTGCACCACCTGCTTCATCGTTTCCACTTTGAGCTCTATCGCACCGCCGTCCTGCGTGTACTTGACGGCGTTGGATAAGATATTGAGCATTACCTGATTGAGCCGCAATTTGTCGCCCAAAACGAACTCGGGGAACTTCCCTTTGGCGTGAACGTCCAACGTCTGTTTTTTCGCATTGGTCTGCGACACCATCATCGCATACAGCTCTTCGATGAATTCGGGCAGACTGAACTCTTCCATATTGAGCGACGTTTTGCCGCTCTCGATCTTGCTCATATCCAAGATATCGTTGATAAGGCTCAACAGGTGCTGTCCCGAATAAGTTATCTTTTTGGTATAATCGCGCACGCGGTCGGGGCTTTCGGCGTCCTTGGCGAGCAATGTCGCATAGCCGATTATAGCGTTCATAGGCGTGCGGATATCGTGCGACATATTGGACAGGAAGTTACTCTTCGCCTTATTGGCGTTTTTGGCGATCTGCAACGCTTCTTCGAGATTGGCGCGCATTTTCCTGTCGTTTGTGCGGTCGGAGAACATAAGTATGAACATATCGTTCCCGCCGACGTCCGAACGGTACAGCGACATTCTGTACCAATATTCGGTATTGTTTTCGACGTTGTGCATCCGTATGTCCGTTTCCCAAGTTTCGCCGACGGGCAACGCCTTTAAGCCTTCGGCGGTAAACGGCTTGTTGCCGTCCATCGCCGCGGCGAGCACAGTGCGGATATCGTTGCGGACCGCGTCTATATCGAGCCCGAGCACATGCTTAATGTTTGCGCTTACAAAGTCCGATCTAAACGTATCCGCCGAGAACATGGCAAACAGATCGTTGGAATTGAGCGTGAGCGTGTTGAGCAGGTTTTCGCGCACGCGCACTTCGAGCATTTTTTGCTTGTAACGCTGTCTGCTCGTCAGTATGAGCACCCACGCGACCGCCGCCGCTATCAACAGGAATATCGCGCCCATGACGACTATGGTGGTCGTACGGAATTTGCTCATGCTCGCATTGACTTCGCTGCTCGGCACTACGCCCAAGATCATCCACTCGCCGAACCCGACGGGCATATACGAAAAATAATTCTCTTCGCCGTGGATGCTGAGAAGCAACGTGTTAGTACCCTGTTGCGCCTGCCCGTCCTCCACGGGATTGTCGTCGTCCCAGTCGAGCTTCATCTGCTCTAATTGTTTATCCGATATATCGATGCTTTCATGCTCCAAATGCTCGAAAACATTGGTCACGACATGATCGCTGTTTTTATCGGTCTGCAAAAGCACCGTGCCGTCGGGCAACGATACATAAAACTGCGCCTTGCCGTTAAACGCCTGCGTCGAAAGCAGGTTGAGCATGTCGTCGGTATTGAAACTGAGTCCGATAGCCGAATATTCCCTGCCTTTATATGTTTTGACGTCGGTACGCACCGCCAAAAACATGAAGCGTCCTATATTATTATCGTCGTCGTTTTCGCGCACGCCCACTACGCCGCCCTTATCCGCGTCCAAAAGGTCGTGCAAACTGCGGCGTATGCGGAAAGTAGACGGTCGACCGTCCACGCCCGTGCATTCGACTATGTTGAGATACTCCGAATCGTCGTCGGGATCGGCGGACTTACGCTCGCCGTTGATGAAATAAAAGTTGGTAAAGCCCCAGGCTTCCCGCTGATTTTCCAAAAACGTTTCGAGTTCGACCTGCCGCTTGGCGGCGTCGTCGCTATCCGTGCCGTTTATTATATCGACCGAATTATTTATGTATTTACGCCAACTGCGCATGAGCTTTCGGTCGTTTTCTATCGCCTGCGAAAACGTTTCGTTCACCTGACCGTATATCTCTGTCAAGTGCTGTGCGCTTTCATTGAAAATATGTTCTGACGCGAACATACCGTAAAGCACCGCCGTCACGATAACTGCGACTACGCACACGGCTATGATAACGGCGTATCGTATTTTTAATCTTAACATCGGACGCTCCTTTACGCGATACGCGTCGCGAACGGCGCACGCGCTTTGCGTATTGTATACCGAATATATTATAACACACTATTTATACTTAATCAAGAGTACAAAGACAAGTTTTTGCGCAATACGACAAAAAACCCGCCGTCCGCATCACGCGAACGACGGGTAATTATTATGCGCCGCAATTATTTTTTATTCCGTCGCGCGCCAATACACCAACGAATCTATCTCGGCGCCGTTTGCGGTACAAACTATCTTAACGGTGTGCTTGCCCTGCGTAAGCTCCTGCGATATAAACGCGGGGTCGTATTTGCCCTTGCCGTCAAGCGGAATGCTCTCGCGCTTTTCTCCGTCGATATAAACGTCGAACGCCGCCGATTGCGACATGACTGCAAAACGGTTGCCTACGAATTCAAACGTCGCAGTAGCGCCCTTTTTACCGACATATACGTGTCCGAAATAAGACCGGACGGAACTCACAGACCAATTGCTTTTATAGGCGATCGATCTATCGTCAGGAGATATAAGTTTACCGCCGAGAATCTCCACCGTTTTATTCAATACTATCTCGGTGATTATCAAAAATCCGCCCGAAGATTTGCTCACGGTAAGCCGATAATACCTGAACGATTTTTCATCGAAATCAACGGTCACGGTACTTCCTTTATTGGCAACGTCGCTAAACTCGCCGACCATAAAGAAGTCGGTACCGTTGTCGCTCCCCGCAAGCACGAACGAGCGCGCCACCTGCAAATCGCCCCTGTTTTGACTGTACAAAACCATTCTGTTGACGGGCTTGCTTTCGCCCATATCGACGACGACCTCGAACGGATTGGCTTCCGAAACGCCGCCGCGCGTATGGATATACGTGTCCAATTTACCGTCGATCAGATTTTCGAGCTTGTCGCGTTCCGCACTCCAAGGCGTGTATTTGCTCGATACGATCGTTTGATTTTCGTTGGCTTTTTGATTGTTGATATAGCTGTACGAATACTCGCGAGTGTAAAAATAATCGGTAACAAACTCATCGGTGGGATATTCGTACGTCGAACGATACGCGCTGGCATAGCTTACCGAAACGGTTTCCTCGCCGCCGCCGATAAGATTACCGTCTTCGTCGATAATCCCCGGCGGCGGAACGAATTTGCCCCAGCCCAAGCCTATAAAGCTCGCTCTTACGCCCTGCTGACCGGTAAGCATGACCGCTTTGAAATGCACCCAATCGTCCGTCGACAGGTTGAGATCTTTATATGTCCCCTCAAGGTTGGGAAATCCCGAATTGCCCGCCGTTTGCACATACGTCGCCGCCAGCTCGTAATTCTGCCCGTCGAGCGAAATGTACAGCGCGCAATCCCAGCGTCCGCGCAACGCTATACGGTATTTCGCCGTTTCGTCGACGTGTATCTTTCCTTTAAGCTCGACAACGGCATTTACAGGCACGTCGTCGCCGTCTTTGTTGGTGTACCAAATATCGGTATTGCTGTTTTGCACCTTATTGACGTTATCGCTTTCGACCTTGTCGGTATAGCCGGCGTACCCCGAATCGAACGCCGCGACCGCGCTTGTCGGTCTTGCGCCCGCCGCATAGGTATATGTCGTGCGTTGGAGCATGTTTTTATTCTTTTCGTGAGTCTGTTCGAATTCGAGTATCAAGTCGACGTCCTGCACCTCAAACGCGCCGTCGTCCTTTACGATCTCCAAAGTAACGTAGAACTTGCCCGACTTCATGCTGTTCGCGTCGGGCGTGTAGGTATAAACGTCTCCGCCCTTATGCTCGACGGTCCCGTGAGTCGGTTGCGTCACGTTTTTGACGCGTACGGTAAATCCGTCGGGGATAACTATGCTTCCGCTTTCGTACATATCGTTGGGCGCGACGTACTTGCCGAGATCGAAATCGAACGGCTTGCCGTACTCGATAACAAACGGTTGCGCCGTATTTATCTCGCGTCGCTCGTCGTCGTACATAAAGCTTCTGCCCGTTTGATACACGGACGACACAGGCACGAACATCGGATAATCGGACAACGCTTCGTCCACGGGATCGATAGGAACGGTCCCCCACGTCATTCCGTCGATTATGGACAGGAAATACGACATGTTATGGTGAACGTTATTGCCCCAGTTTATAAAGTACTGCGAATTGCCGCCGCGACTTGCCATAAACGCGTCTTGTCCGAAGTTGTGCAACAGCGTTGCGTAAACGGCAAGACCGCTCGTGGAATTTATGCTGCCTTTATTGACGCGCGACAGCGCCCATGCGGGACTTGTATAGCTGTTCCAGCCCGAAAGCCCCGCTCCGCCGTAGTTGCCTATGTCGCGCGCGGCGGATATTTTTGTAAACAGGCTGTACGATACGAGCGTCAACGCGTTATTGGTCGTTTCGCCGTCCGCACCCGTACCCACTCTGCCGTACGCGCTTTGGAAATTGTGATTGTACTCGTGCATATTTCCCCACGCGCCGCCGCGCACGAACGACTTGTAATTGAGCGAGTTGCTCATCCAACCCATAGGGCAATTTACCGAGCGTCTGCCGGGGAACGCGACCGCCGCGCCCGCCGCAACGAACGATTCGTACAGGAAAACTACGCCTTGATTGTAATTATGAGTGGATATGAGCGAGATCTTATCCCACAAAACAGCCGCGTCGTAAAGCTCGTCGTAGCCGAACGCTTTGGCGTACGTCGCGGGACCGGAATGCAACACACCGTTATCCCACACCTCGAGATCGAAGTACGGCGCGGTCGATTCGGCGTTTTCGGCAAATTCTTCGGGCGTGGTGTAGCCGAGAATAAAGTGCGAATACCTGACGCCGCCCGATACGGTGACGGAGAAGGTCACGCGCTCGTCGCGCACGTATATAGGTCCGCCGATAAACGAGCCTATATAGCCGGTATACATACCGTCGCTTCCGAGCGTTGCGGTATCTTTGTTGATGACTATCGTGTTGAGAATGACGGGCATACGGTTCATTTGGTTTTTAGCCGTCCAAATGTTGTTGGCTTGACCGTTGTAAAGCGCTTGACCGATATGAAAGACTATGCCGCCCGTGGCATTCATGTCCTCTTCGCTTATCTGCACCTTTATAACTTCGCCCGCGGGCGCATACAGACCCGTGACGTCGTAATAGCTCGTATAAGAACGCGGCATGAACGTCAGTCGTTTTACTATGCCGGGCTCGTCGTCGGCGACGTCGCCGAGATACATACCGACGGACGCGCTGTGTTTGTACAGCTTGCGCGGCTCGCCGTTTGCGTCCAGAGCGGGTTCGTCGTTGAGATACAATCTCCCGTCCGACTTGATAATGTTATATCCGCCGCCACCGCCCGCATTGGCGGTGTTGATCGTACAAAGCTTGTTCGCCTCGGATATCAAGGCGTCGCGCGCGGCGACCCGATCGCTGCTCTCGCCCAAAACGCCTTTGAGCGTCGAGCCGAATTTGGGATATCCGCTTGCAAGCCCGCCGTCTTTTACTTCCGTCGGGATAGTGCGCGGCACCGTACCCAAATACTCGCCCGAATACCCGACCTTGGTCGACGTCGCATATTTATTGGTAAATATCTCGCCGTTTGCCGACGAGCCGCAATGCGATACCGACACGGCAATGATTATTATCATCGCGATAAACAGCACGAGCGCGACGCTCGAAATTATTATCGCTTTTTTGCGGTTTGCGGGATCGATAATTTTTTGTATGACGCCGCTTTTCGCCGCTTTGTTTTGCTTGGCTTTTTCTATCACGCCGCGCGCAGACCCGATCTTTTCTTCTTTCTTCTTTTTGGGTTGCTTGCTCGCGACATACGCCGCCGCCTTGACCGTCGACGGCTTGGACGCACGCTTTTCGGCGGGCTTTGTCTCGTCCGACGCTTTCTTTTCGGGCACGGTTTCGACGAGCTTCGCTTTGCTCGCCGCAGTATGTACTGCCGCCGCAGGTTTTGCCGCGCTCGATGTCGCACGCGTCGTCGCCGCAGGTTTTGCCGCGCTCGATGTCGGGCGCGTCGTCGCCGTCGGTTTTGCCGCGCTCGCTGTCGGGCGCGTCGTCGCCGCAGGTTTTGCCGCGCTCGATGTCGCACGCGTCGTCGCCGTCGGTTTTGCCGCGCTCGATGTCGCACGCGTCGCCGCCGTCGGTTTTGCCGTCGGCTTTACATCGGAAGATTTCGGAACATTGTTCTTATCTGCCACGATATACTCCTTATCTGTTTCGTGATATCTATTTTACCACAAAATTCGAGAATTGCAAACTTTTTTACGGTAATTATTAATATTCGACAAAACGGCGAAACATTTATTTACGCACGAAAAAAGACCGACGCACATATTTTTTACATGCGTCGGTCTGTTCTAATAATACTTACATATCTCGGTCGTCGCCGTCGTCGCACGCATCGGTCGCGTCGGTCGGGATAACTCCGTCTTGCCGCTCGGCGGCTTTCGGCGGCGAAACTATGCCCAGCACCACGAGCGCCGAGCACACGCCGTTTATGACCGTGCTCGCCGTTTGGTCGCCTATCTCCACGCCGAACGCGCCGAGCATGAGGAACACCGCGCCTATCAGTCCCGTCCAAAAGCTCGCGCTTTTTATTCTTTCTCGTAATTTCATGCCGCACTCCTATTCGCCGTATTTTTCGTATAGCCGCTTATAGTAATAATCGGAAAGGTGTTCGCGGTAATACGTATGATTGCGTATCTCGATACGCGCCCGATCGGGTGTCAAGCCCGAAAGAAACCCGTCCATCTGCTCGTATACCGCTTTGAATATCTTATCGCGGTTTTCCGCCGAAAGCTTATCGAGCGACGACGCTTTGCGCTCGCGGTCGACGGCGTCCGTCAGCAGATCGCTTTCGGTCTTGATGCGTTCCGTATCGAGCTTGACCTGTTCGGCGCGTATCTTGTTGTTATACTCGGTAATGTCGTCCAGCTTTTGAGCGCGCTCGGCTTTAAGCTCGTTTAGCCTGCCGTTGAGCTTGACCGCATAGCTCAGGTTAAAATCGTCGAGCGCGGCGCGAAGCTTGCCGTCGAGCGCGGCAATGTCCGCGTCGAGCGCCGAAAGCTTTTTGCCGTACGTTTGGGCGATGTCCGCATTCTTGCGTAAATACTCGCTCTCTATCTCGCCGCGATTGACCGCCGCTACCGACGACCGCGCAAGCCCGCGCTTTATCGCGTCGGCGTCCGTGGCGCGCACAGCCGATTCGTAGCTCGTGCCGAGCGCGGCAAGCTCGTCGTCGCGACTCGATGCGTATGCGTCGCGCTTGGCGGACAGAGCGTCGGCTTCCGCCTTGCTTTTGTCGCGCAACGTCTTTTCGCCGTTCGTCTTGTAGTCTTGCAGTTCGCCGCGCGCCGCGTCCTCGAGCGCGGAATCGCTCGGCGGGTCGTACCGCGTTTCTTCGAGCTTCACCGACGGCAGTCTCGGCGCGACGATATTGTTGTCGAGCGTTTCCAGCCGTTTTATTTCGTCTTTGAGCTTATCTCTCTCGTCGTTCAGATCGCTCGCTTTGCTCATGTTCGTATCTCTCCTTTAACAGTTTGCAGCGATACAGGTCGTATCGACGCACTGCGTCGCACCGACCGTCGCCGCTCGCGCGCGGAGCTTTTTCCCGCTTTATACAGTCGCGCCCGCGCATTTTTTACCGCCTTTCCCGTCCGTGCCGACCACCGCCTTTTTAACGGCGGCGGTATCCGCCGCAAGCTTGACCGCCCCTACTATCAACTCCGACGTGTCCGCTTTGATATCGGACGTATCGGCTTTGACCGCCGTCACTACGTCCAGCCGCTCGGACAGCGCGCGGATCGTCTGCGTATACTTGGCTTCGCGACTGCGGCTGTCGCGCAACTGATAAAACAACAGCGTGCAAAACAGCACGGCCCACAGTCCGTTCGCCACGATAAGCGATATGATCTCGTCCATGTCTTGTATCTCCTTATTATAGTAATGCGCTCAGTCGAGCGCCAACGCCTTGGCGCCGACGCGCGCGCCGTCCAACCGCAGTTCGCCCTCGCCCTTGGGCAATGCGGCGATCATCGGCGACGCGCCGAACGCGAGCCGCTCCCCGCAAAAATACAAACCGCACGGCTCGCCGTCGAACGCCGCTATCACTGCGCCGCCGTAACGCGCCGTCACCGTTCCGAACGACGTTCCGCCGCCGACCGTATTGCCCGTATATACCGCCGAACGCCGCGTCACGCGCGCCCGCAAAGTTTCTATCGCGGCGGAATTGGTTTCCGCCATGGTCAATGCCGTTAAAGTCTTGTCCATTTAATACCCCGAATAAACGATCGTCGGCGGCTTGACGTCGCACTCCGCCGCAGTAGTTTCCACCGCCAGCGAAAACCGCTTGGCGTTGAAGTTGACGCGCACCCGCCTGTCGCCGCGCTTGACCGCTATGCGTTTTTTCTTTTTTCCGTCGTCGAGCTCTACGGCGCAATCGACGTCGCTTTTTATATACAGCTCGCGCACCGCCTTGGTGATATCGGGCGCGCCGAGATCGCCCGATGCGCCGCGCCAACGTTTTTCGAGCGGCGCGTCGAACCGTTTGCCGCAATGCGCTATAACGCCGCCCCTGCCGCCGTCGCAACACACGAGTATATCGTCGCCGTTGTACGTGCACGCGTTCATGAACGTTATATCCGTGCCGCGCGTGACGGCGTATTCGCCCGTGGTGCAGTCGACGACGAGCAAACCGTTAACGCTGTGCTCGCCGTGCTCGCACCCGACCGTTTTTCCGTCGCGAAAATCCATCGCGCACGCCAAATAGTACTTGCCGTTGAAGTATGCGCTCGAATACCCGTCGCGCGGCAGTATGAGCCCGTCCAAATTCTCGAGCGTGCGCGAGCACTCGTACCCGTCGAAGCGGTAAAGCCCGTCGGATGCCAAGAACATTATGTGCGAGCCGCACGTCGCTATGCTCGACGGGTATATCCGCCCCGCCGTCACAAACAAATGCGTGACCGCAAACTCGCGCTGATCGCCGTACGCCGTCACGCGGCTTATGCCGTGATCGCGGAATATGTACAGATAGTTGCCGAACGACACCACCTTATTGAGCGCTCCGCGTTCGTCCAACAGCTCTATGAACCCGCCGCCGTCCGCGCTTATGTCGAAGTTTGTCGGATCGAGATCGTCCGAAAAGAACACCTTGGTGGGTTGATCGGCGCTCGTCACGAACAGCCGCTCGTAATGCAACGCCATGGACGTTATGGTAGGGCTTTGACACTCTTTAAGCACCGTGCCGTTCCAAGTGCAAAGCTTGCGCCCCGCGCACGAAACGAGCAAAACGTCTTTGGAGTCCAGCCTGTAATTGATCGCCTGCATCGGCGGATACTTTGTGCCGGATATGTACAAACGCAATTGCTTGATCGGGTCGTAATACTTCAACAGCCCGTTGGCGCACTGATACACATACTGATCGAGATACTCGCCGCGCTCTTCCGAATAATACCTGTACATATAATAGCGCGTCGCATCGTCGGGCACGAACTCATGCTCGGCAGTGCCGTAGCCTTCGCGCAGCGCGCCGCTCGTTCCGTCGAAGTTGTAGCACTCCGCCGCAGTCGAAAACCCGATCACGCTCTCGTCGCGCTTGACGTCGGTCGCGCCGAATGCGCCGACGCGTTTCCTGTACCGCGCCGAACGCGGTATTTTCATTACGCCCATATGCTCCCCCGCAACCGTCTATGCCCACGCGCGCTTAGGCAAGCTCGCGCGGCGCATGATCCGCCGTTTTTCCGTCTCGGCGTTATACCGTTGATCCCACACCGTCGCTTCGTCGGCGCGCCCCGTCACCAAACAGTAATTGCGCGCGGCGAGATAGCACAGTATGTCCGCATCCGCGCCCAACCCCAACTTTATTTCGGCGTCGACGGTCGATTCGGGCGGCGCGACGGTATACTCCGCTTTATACTCGCCGTCGCCGCCGACGTATATCCCGTCGGCAACGAGCTTGAATCGCACCGCGCGCCCGTTACGGTAAACGCCGCGCACCGTCGACGGCACCGCGCCGAATGCGGCAAAAGGTATAACGCCGTTTTCCGCTCGCACGGCAGACTTTTCGATAAGCGGCATATCCACCGCGAGCTCGCGCACGGCAAGATCGACGCATTTTACGAGCGCGCGCACGTCGGGATCGGTAACGTCGCCGTCGTCCGATCCGAGTATGCTTTGTATGTCGTCCGCCTGCAATATCTCCGCGGCGGATAACGCTATTTCCCTGACTGTCATTTTACTTCTCCCGCGATCTACGCATTGCAGATCGCTTCAACGGCGGCGCGACGGTAACGCTCTTCGAGCGCTTTGTTATCCCGTTCGGCTTGCGCCAAAAGCTCGCGCGCCCGCTCCGCACGGGTACGGCGAACATGCCGCACCGTGCGTTCGTCGAGCGTGTCGTAAGGCAGTACCAAACACAGCGTCGGCGCGTCCTTGGCGTTATGCACCTCGAACTTTCCCGTTTTATAGTTGAGAAAAACGAAATACCCGTCGTCGATGCTTTTGAGCCGACGGCACACGCCCAACATGTCGTCGTCGATAACTCTGCCCGTCAACGCGTTATACCCGTGAGCTTGGCTTGACCGTTCGGTTTTTGGCAAATCAAGTCGCAATACTTGACGAGCGTTGCCGTGTAAGTAGGCTTGCCCTGATTTTGCCGCAATATCTTGCCGTTTTCCGTTTCGAGAAAACGCCAGTCGCAAAGCTGATGGAGCTTGAACGCCTTGGTATTCAACAGATACATACAGCCCGACGGAACGAATCTGTCATAGACGAGCGGCAAGCCGTTGTACGAAACCGTTTTGAACCCGCCCTCTATCTCCATAACGTCGATATTGCGTTTGTACGACGACATGTAATCGATAAACGAGTACTTGGCTTCCTGCGAACACGCGATAAAGTCGACCGTCGAGCCCGCGTCGTTTTCCAGCGTGTCTATCGCCTGCTGTATTATTATCTCGTCGAGCGGACCGTCCACGTCGTGCGTGTACGAGTTCAAAAACGGGTGCGCCGATTTTTGCACGCCGTAAATGCTCGTGCCGCCGAACAACGCGCCGATGCCCGTTATCTCCTTGTCCTTGGAGCCCTGAACGTACAGCTTGTCGCCGTCCGCGAGCGTAACGCCCGCACCGTCGAACGTCACTTTTTTGGACGCGCGGTCGACATAGCCTATGCGCGCAGTGCCCTTTTTCGTGCCGGACGAACCGTAAACGTCTACTACCAAACCTTCGATAAGGTTGCGCGTATCGTCGCACGCAACGTCGCCGCCGACGGCGACGACAGTCGTCAAAAGCCCCGAGCCGTCGCCGTACAGCATTCTGCCGAGATTGAATTTGGACGCATTCAACAGCCCTTCGAGCTCGGCGTTCAAAAGATCGGTAAACGCGCCCCTGCCGTCCGCCGACGCGCGTATCGCCTTATCCGATATCTCTATCTGACCGTAAAGATTTTTGAGCGCGGACACGAACTGCAAGTAGTTGTTGCCGTATGCGGCGGGAAGCTCGCCGTCCTCGTCGCCTGCGCCGATACCGCCGTTTATGCCGAACCGCGCCGCAGTGCGTATCTCCTTGCCCCAAACGTCGTTGGACGTTTGCTCGATCTTGGCGAGCAACGGGTTGACCTTTGTGTCGAGCAGCTCGGTCACAGTGCCGAGATACACGGTTTTGAGTGCGTTTTCCGCGTTTTGCAATGTTACCATTTGTGTGTTCTCCTTTTATTACAGATTAAGCAGATCATCGGCAAGCCGCTTGGCGTCCGAAAGGGTCTTGGGTCGAGCAGTCGGTACGATCACCGCCGCGCCCGCAGGCGACGCAAAACCCATCCGAGCGTCGATAAGCTTCTTTTTGTACCGCGCGATGCACGCGTCCATTATTGCGGGAACAGCCGATAATATTTCCGCATATTCGTCCGCGCGTCGCAAAATTTCGTCTGGAACGACGAGCTCGGCGCGATCGCCGTTTACTTCGCCGACCGACGCGCCGCAAGCCTGCGGCGCGTCGGCGTTTTGCGCAACGTTCGCCGTATCGCCGCACGGCACGTCCGTCTGCCGTTCGCTATCCGCCGAACGCATGTTTTCCGCCTGCGCGCGCAAGCCGTCAAGCTCCGCTTGTAATCGTTTAAGCGATTGACAGCGCTTGGTGAACTCGCTTTCGAGCGCGTTATAGGCAGACAACAATTCGTCTGCGTTTTCAAACTTTCCCAACGATCCCGAATTTTCGTTTTTGTCGTTTTTCATTTTTCCTCCGATATATCCGATCGCGATAACGGCTCGACGCCGTCCATCCCGCCCTGCGTCTTTTCGTCGAGCGCGCGAGCGAGCTTATGCTCCTTGATATGAGCTTTCAGTCTTTCGGACTTCTTGCCCTGCGGGCACTCCGTCAACAAATACTTGGTATGCACGTCTATATGCACGCCGTGGTCGTCGAACTCGTTGACCGCATATTTGTCTTTGATGTTTTCGTTCTCGGCGCGCGAGATGTGTGCGGACGCAAGCCCTATATCGCCGTCCCAACCGCCATAGCCGAGCGCGTCCATGAACCTGCGCTTAGCCGTATCGGGCATTTTTCCGTTCTCGTCGAAAAGCAGACCCATTTTGTACAGCTCGAACATCATGTTTTGCCGCATTGCGGGCGTAGACAACAGCTCGTTGTCCGTCGCGAAAACTACGTCGTCGCTCGAAATATCCGACGCCGACCAACGCATTAGCTCCACGCGTCCGTTCTGCCCGACCGTGCGGCTGAGCCGCGAATCGGAGCCGAACTGCTTGTACAGCCTTATGATGTGCCGCGCCATCTCGCGCGCGGCGGCGCGCACGTACTCGGCGGAAAGCGACAGCCGCGTATCGTCCTGCTCGATCAAAAGCTGCAACGCCGTGCCGCTCATATTGGCGGCGATCGCTTCCGACGAACGCATGATCTCGCTTACGCCGCTTATCTGCCGAAACTCGTTCAAAAGCCGCGCTTCTTCTGCGTCGAAGCTGCTCGGCACCGAACCCATATCCACCATGCGCGGCGGCGTCGCGCCCTGACGGTACACGAGTATCTTGCCGGGAGAAATGCCTTCCTGTTCGAGATTGTCTATATCGACCGACCCGTCCTCGACAGCCATAACGCCCATAGCCAGCCTGTTCATAAACTCGTGCTTGCGGTTTTTAACGGCGTTGTACGCGCGCTGAACGGGTATCGACCGCTCGACGGGCGAAGTGCCGAAAAAGCAACCCGCATTGACGACCGACACCTGCTTGATAAACGGGATCTCGCGCCTGCCGTCCGCACCGTTGATATACGGCAACGGACCGTAATGCAACAGCACGCCGTTTGCCACCACGGCAAGCTCGCCGTCGGGCATTTTCGCGTCGGGCACGGTGTAACGCTCGATAAGCACCGCGCTGTGCTCCGCGCCGCGCACGGAAAGCTTGTTGAGCGTGTCCGCCGCGATCAAGCCGCCGCCCACCGCAGGCGACGTCAACCCGATAACGTCGCTCGTTTCGGGCTCGACGGTCTTGCCGTAAATGCGCTCGATCTCGTCCACGTCGACGGCGCGCGCACGTATGACCGAACGGCAATCCCGCATTTCCTGCGCAAAAACGCTGTCGGGATATATCTCGAACGGCGACACGACCGACGCGCAAACGTCGCCCTCGAAAACGCCGTCGCCCAATTTGATCCCCGCGTTTTCGTCCCAACCTATATGATAAAAACACGTGCCGCATATCTCCGACCACATGGTCCCCGTCGTCAACAGCGAGTCGACGCCCAGCTTGTCGCACGCGCTGTTGAGTATTTTGGTCGACGCTTTGGCTGTCTTTACATCGGCGTCGTCCGACGAGAACGGACGCACCGTCAATGTCGGGCGCACCGTATTAAGCTTGGCTTGACGCGTTTCCACAAGCGACGAAATGTGATTGAACACCTCGCGCTCCTGCCAAAAATAATCGCGCTCCACGTCCGCTATCTCGCCCGTCGGTATCGCCGTGCAATACTGATTGCCCATGTAGAAATTCATGTTCAACCGCCATTGCGTTTCAAACGGCCGACGCGCCTCGGCGCGCGTTGCAAAATCGCGCTTCACCGACGCTATTATATCCTCGCGGTATTTCTCGGTCATCGCTTGCCGCCCTTATCGTTTTTGCGCCGCGCGGTCTCCACCGATTTGGGAACGACCGTTTTAGCTATCGCCGAATACAGTTCGCCCAAGCACTTGTCGCAAGCGTAAATATGCCCGCGTATGCCCGCACGGTCGAACTTGACGGCGCGCGTAGCCTTGTTTTTGCAAACGCCGAGCTCGCACCTGACGTTATGTTTGCACTCTGTTATTTCCATAAGCCCTCCTACGAGTTAAATCGCGATCCCGAATATGAAAGCGATATATCGACCGAGTAAAATCGGGATCGAAGATCGATCGTTCCACATTCTCGATCGTATATCCCCACGATCTGCCTTTCGGCATTTTCAATTATCATCGAACGCCGATTTGTTTTCCAGTTCGCGCAACAGCCTGACGCGCTCGGCTTCGAGCTGTTCGTCCGTGAGCGACGAAACGTCGCCGCTGTCGAACACCATTTTTGCCGCCGTCATATCGGGCGGAACGTCCTTTACGGTCACGCGGCGTTTTACGAGCTCGAGATTGCCGTCGACTACGGCGAACTCCTCCACTATCTCGCGCGCCGCATAGCCGCAAGCGCGTTTATACACCGCGTCGAGAACATCGTCGCGAGCTTTCATTTCCGCCTCCGTTTAGATATATCGTCCCGATCCCGCAGCATCGCCGTCGCGCGATACCGCGCGGCAAAGCCGCATCAACGCCGTTTTCTCCCCTGCCTGCGTATGAGACGTTCCTTATCGAGCTGTATTTCGCTCTTGACCGTCTCCCGCTTCGGCGGCGACGGACGACTCATCAAGAAATATCTGACGGCGTCGAGCCCGTGGTCGTCGGTCTTGACGGGACGATCGCCGACGCCCCAGCGATAGCTTTTAAACTCGCGTATAAGATCGACGCAGGTATCGAATATGAATAGGCGCGGCTTTCCGTCGGTCATAAGATACTGCTTGACGCGATTTATCCCGCTGAACAGATCTTTGTTGACATGCGTATCGACGAGTATCCCGTTATCGCAAAACAGCTCCGCGACCGATTTTTCGGCATTGAGCGTATGCTGCGCCGCGGCGCTGTCTATCAACGCTTCCACGCGTCCGTACCTGTCGGTGCGCCAACCGAGCTCGGCGTTGATCCGCTTTATAGCATCGGCATGATACGCGACCGACCGCCCCGCGCAAAACCACTCCGCAACGACGTACACGTTGCCGTCGTAGTCTACCGCAAACCAATAGCAAGCGAGCGGGTTATTCAATCCCGGGTCTATCGCCAAACGCTCCTGCCACTCGCGCGGCACGACGAACGGCGGAATAACGTGCACGCGCTCGTCGAACTCGGTATACACCGCGCCCTTAGCGTCCGCAAACCTGCCGAACCGTCGGACCTCGCGCTCGGCGTCCGTCATAGCCGCCGACACGCGCGCCACCTCGTCGGGATCGAGATACGGATTGTCCGCCCATTCCATAAAGATATGCCACACTTCGGGATCGGCGTTGCAGTTAAGGTAGATGCGCTTGTAAACGAACGTCAACCCGAGCAACGGCGTCATCGTGCCGTAAAGCAATCCCTTTTTATCCACCACGCGCATAGCGCACTCGTCGTAAATGTCCTCGGGCGGCTCCTCATCGAACCAAACGTAATCGAGCGACGCGCCCGCAAACTTATCCCTGCCCGCCTCGCACGTCTTGAACCCGATCGTACTGACCGTGCCGAACACGTTTTTGACGGCTATGTAATCTATAACGCCGCCCGACGGGTTTTGCGCCTTGCCGCTTTCCATCACGATATCGACTATCCAATCGGGATCGAGATACCGCAGTATCTTTTTTTGCGCTACGTCGCGCTGTACGCGCCGCGAAAGCGATACCACCCAGCCTTCCGTCCGCTTGTTCTCGCGATACGGATGTATGCCGCGCGCCAGCCAAACGGTCTCCACCGCGCCGCACTCGGTCTTGCCCGTGCGGTTACCGCCGAACACCCAGCGGTTGCGCTTTTGCGAGCGGTGGAACTCCATTTGCTTGACGTGCACCTTGTCTGTATTGTAACGCGCGAGCGCATTGTTGTCGAACCTGCGCTTTTGCTCGCGCTCTATCTTTAATATCTTTTCTATCGTTTCTCTCAAAGCTCCGACGCGCTCCCGATCTCTTGATTTTCCGTCGAACCGAATTCCGAATCATCTCTGTCATTGCGAACAAGCGCGGCTCGGTAAAAGGTCTTTTCTTTGCTTTTTATTCGGTTGAGATTTTCGCAACGCTCGGAATGACAAAACAGTAAGTCAAGAAATATCAAGCCTTCGGCGGGAAAAAGCGCTCGCGATGTCGAAACGTCACGGCGGAAACGATCGGTCGACCGCAATTCCGCATATCGCATTTCCGATTCTCCCAACCTACATTATTCATACTTAAAAGACAAAACGCGCCGCAATTCGTAACTCGCAGTGATATAGAATATATCAAGCATGACTGCACTGTGCTCTGTAATGACAGCGCTGACATTCTTTTTCATGCCGGCGCAAACAACGCTGTACACCGCGGAGCTCGACAAGATCGTCGACCTGCCCGCGGGGTATTTCCTTTTGCAAAATTCGCAGATACCGCCCGACGGCTACTTATCGGTGACGTACGACGACATAACGGGCTTTGTCAAAGCGACAGACGTGCAAGCCGTCGACTACACCCCCGTCACCAAGTACGAAAAGACTGTCGAATTCAAATGCGACAACGACGGACAGCCCGTCAACCTGCGCGCCGCGCCGCGCCGCTCTGCGGATATCGTCGCCGTGCTTTCTCCGACGGACTCGGGACACAGCTACGGCGCAACGTTCGGCGACGCGCTGATCGCGGGCGCAGGCACGCAATGGTATTACGTATCGGTAAACGGAGTGCGCGGCTATTGCTATTCGGCGCACGTATCCGTCGACCCCACTCCGCCCAACATAATCGAAAAAGAACCCGATCCCGAACCGTCCGACCCGACGGGAACGGACCCCGAGCCGACGCCCGAACCGCAACCGATGTCAAACGTGACCGCGATAATCTTCATAGTCGCGCTGTGCATACCCGTTCCGTTTATAATGTATTTCCTGTTCAGAAAGCCCAAAAACACGGGCAACGACGATAACGATCACGACCGCGCCTGACGGCGCACTGACTGCGCTCGCCGCTAAGCTCCGCGCGCCGCGCCGACAAAACCGTCGGAGTTGCCAAGCGCCGCGCTTTTTCGCTTGCCCGATTTTTTGAGAAGCCTGAACAAATACCCGAACTCGGCTTCGCACCTGCCCGCGTCGTAACCGCACAGCTCGAGCTGCGCCGCCGCAAGCTTATACAGTCCGCAACCGACTCCCGCAAAAACGCACGACCGCAATATGCCGAACTTTTCGCCCAATCCGCGTTCTATAAACCCGTACAACACTTTCAAATTGCATAGATCGATCCTGCGATTGTCGAGCGCGATAAGTTTTTCCACCACGCGCTCGGCGGGCGACGTCACGTCCTCGATCACCGTTTCCTGCTCACGTTCGATCTTGTCCTGCAACCCGTACAGCAACGGATTTATAAGAATTATACTCTCTATCACTCTTTTTTCGTTACGCATATCACAACTCCCGCGTCATATTTTCATGCGCAGTCTATCACCGATTTACTGACAACAGTGTGTCAACATATACGGCATAACGAAAAATCGGCGACAAATAAAAAAACGCCGCGGATCCGCGGCGTAAAACACTTCAATATACTGCAAATTACCACAAAATACTACAACGGTCGTTATTCGGCGACGGGCGTATCCGCCTGTTCCGACGACGGCGCGCCGACGGATACGGGCGGCAGCGAAAATATTTTTTCTATAAACCCGTTTACGCAAAGCGAATATCCGTCGGGATCGGAGACGTACGACAGCGCATGTCCCGCGTCGGCAAACAGCTTAAACGTCTTATCCGCGGAACCGCAAGCGTCAAACAGCTTTTGACCGTATTCGGGCGCGACTACTTTATCGGCGTCGCCGTGGATAAACAACGCGGGTATCGTCATGTTGGCGGCAAGCGGCGTTATATCGGCGTCGTGCAAAGAATAATTATGCACCAATCGCATTCCGAGATCGAGCAAAAACATCATAGGTTTTACGGGAAGCTTCGCTTTTTCGATCGACTGCGCGCATTGCTCGCGCTGCGAAGAAAAACCGCAGTCGTCTATAACGCACTTTACTTGGCGCGGCGGCTTCATGCCCGATGCGGCTATGACGGTCGCACCGCCCATGGATGTTCCCGCAAACGCTATCTCCACCGACCGACCGTATGCTTCGACGATCGCATCGGTCCAGCGCAAAAGGTCGAACCTGTCCAACCACGCCATGCCCACGCGGCCTTCCGACGCGCCGTGACCGCGCATGTACGGCAACAAAACGTCAAACCCGCGGTCGTAAAACAGCTTGGCTTGCACCTGCATGGAATACGGCGACACGCCGTAGCCGTGACAGCATATAGCCACTCGTCCCGAGCTTTCGGCGTTTTTTATAAGCAACGAGCCGAGCTTTATACCGTCGAAAGCCGTAATGGTCATGCTTTCGGTATCCGCCTTGACTGTATCGAACCATTCGCGATCGCAACCGAATCTGTCGACGCCGCTCTCGCCGGTTTTGCCGTTTGCGTCTATTTTGTCCGCAAAGCTTTTCCGTCTGCCGAAAACCGATCTTACGGTAGCCAAAGCGGCAATCAACAACGCTACCGCCGACAAAACGATAACGCCCGCTATCGCCGCCAAAACAATAAACAATACCTGCATACGCACCTCGTATATTTATTCCGTTCCTATTATATCATACGTAAAACTCAAAGTCAATAAACGGCCGCGCGCAATTTCTCCGCCCACGCCGCCCGCAAAACGACAAAAATCGGCTCTGCCCGTTTTATCGAGAGATGCCGATTTCGCCGTGGCGTTCCCGGCGCGACTTGAACGCGCGACCTTCCGCTTAGGAGGCGGACGCTCTATCCAACTGAGCTATCGGGGCTTATTGACTTGTACGAGGCAACTTGAACCAGCGCGATCCACATCAGGGGGAAAAGCGGGTGGACCT
>CANDGE010000011.1 GCA_947384195.1 uncultured Clostridia bacterium | reverse complement strand
CAAATTGTTCGAGAGTTCTTTCTGCGAGTAATTAAGTAAGCTAAATTGAAATTTATCTTATCAAGTTTGCTTGTAGTTCACCATATATTCCATATTTTACTTGTTTTCTTGTGTAAAATTCGGCTTAAAAAGTCCGAAAGACAGTTTACGCAAAATTTCTTTATAAGTAAACTCGTCAAAATCTTTCTTGGTTGACAGCACCAAAAAGTCGTCTTTCTTAAACTTAATTATCTTCTCGGTATTCAAAAAACCATTGCGCGCGTAAAAAGCAATTCTCTTTACGCGCTGCTCGTAATTATCCGCAGTTGTATATAACGGCTCTACGTTTAACGTGATTTCACAGCCCGCATATTTTTCTTTAACGTCGTTTAATATCGCCGAGCCATACCCACATGAACGCATTTTGTCATTTACGGCAAGATACCAAATAAACACCGTTTTTTTGTTTATAACTGCAAAACAAATGCCGCAAAAATCTTCTCCGTCATAGTAAGACCAAAAATCATAACCGTCTTTTTTTGCCCAATAATTGAGCAACCACATAGGCATACGTTCGTTTTTAGGAAACGCTCGCTTCATCAAATCTTTTACTTCTTTATAATTTGAGGACTTTTTAATTACCGCTATTCTTCTCAATTCCATAATTTTTCTCCGTTTTAATTACGATTTTGCTATTGATAACAATTCTCCGCTAAATTACTGTTTATGGCTCTGTTATTATACAACAATCAAATTAGAATGTAAAGTAAAAGCGCACTTGCCTTGCTTGCAAGGTATAGTGCGCTATACTTATATTCTGTTCCTGTGGTAAAATTCCCTATGGGAACTACGGTTATAAGCGCGCCGTTTGTTTTATAGCGATAGATCATTCGCGAATAAAGTTTGTAAACACCGTTTTTTCTCGCTCGGGCAACGGCACGCCCGCCTTGTCGGCGGCGGCTTTGCATTTGAGCATGTACGCCATGTTGCGAGCGAGTATGCGCATACATTGCATACCTTCTTCGTCTTTTTTGACTTCGTCGGGCGTTTTGCCGTGCACCATGTTCCAATACCGCGACGACACGATCGGCATTTCGGATATCGTAAAATATTTGTTTATCTGGTCGAACGTCGCGGTAGTGCCCGCACGCCGCGCCGAACAGATCGCCGCCGCGGGCTTCAAATAAAACGCGCCGCCGCGATTGCCGCACGCCTCGCTGTAAAACAGTCTGTCCATGAACGACGTCAACGCGCCGCTCGCCGCCGCATAATGCACGGGCGAGCCGAACACGAACCCGTCCGCCGCGCGCGCCTTTTCGCGGCACGCGTTTACGACGTCGTCAAACACGCATTTGCCCGTTTTGGCGCAATTACCGCAACCTATACAACCCGCGATAGGCTGTGCGCCCACCTGATATATCTCGCTGTCGACGCCCTCTGCGGCAAGCGTTTCGGCTATCTCCACGAGCGCGGTATAAGTACAGCCCGCCTTATGCGGACTTCCGTTTATAAGCAATACTTTCACTGTCGTTGTTCTCCTATTTCGATTTTTCGGCGGTCACGAGCCGCCGTTTTTAAGTCTTTCTATCTCGGCCTTGACAGCCGCGACAGCCGCCGTCGGCTCATCTATATCCGCCACCGCGCATTCCATCGGGCAAGCGCCGTCGCCGCGACGGTTGATTATAACGTCGACGAGCGTGCCGTACTCGCAAGCTATGCCGTGCCGCGCAAAAACGTCTAGCGCGGACGCGGAAGTCACTTCGCCGTACACATACGCAACGCCCATACGCGCGTACAAAAGCGCGGCGGCTTTGCCGACTATCCTGTCCGCCGCCGAAAAACCGCGCACGTCGGTCCCGCCGTCTATAAAGCCGACGAGCGGCGCGATACCCGACGCTATACTCGTATACGCCGTTTCGCCGCGCACGAGCGCGCACGTATATCCGTCGCCCGACGCGAGCAAGCTTTTGCAATATTCGATATCGCGCATAGCTCAATCGTTACGACGTTTCAAAATCGCAGTCAGCACGACCGCCGCGAGCGGAACGAGCGCCGCTTGCAGATACAGCCCGACCAAGCCCGTTTGCACGGACGCCCACAACGCGGCAAACGACTGTCCCGCTATCAGGTTGTAAACCACGTAAAGCGTTCTCCCGCAAAGCTGAGCCGAAATGACCGCGGGAAACGCAAGCCACGCATTGCCGCGGATCTTTTTTGCGAACGATCCCGTTATCAGTCCGAACGTCGCGAGCTCTATCGTCATGTACGGCAACCGTGCCGCCGCGGGCATGGCGTTGCCGAACGCCGCCGTCGTAAAGGCGAAGCTCGCAAGCGGCGACAGCAAGCCGACGCCGAGCCCCCATTGCCAGCCCAATAAACAGCCCGCCAACAGCGCGGGCGCATACATCGGCAACCACTTTGCTCCCGCCGCCGCGCCGCCCGCCGCGTGCGCGAGCTGCGGCAAGCCCACCGCGAGCGCGACGAGCAACAGCGACACCGCGCTCTTTACCGTCACGCGAAAAGCAACGCTCTTTTTCCTTAAAGCAATTTCCGTCATGTGATCATCTCCTTTAATTTTATTTACCAAATAATCGTTTTGCCGCCGCCATTCTTTGCACTATCTTTACGCCGAACGGGCAACGCGTTTCGCATCCGCCGCACGCTATGCAATCGCCTGCCGTCGCGCCGAGCGCGCGATAATGCTCGCAAACGGACTGCGGCGGAGTCGGTTGCATGACCGCAAGATCGTACAGCTTATTGACCATGGCTATGTCTATGTCCTTGGGACACGGCTTGCAATGTCCGCAATACGTGCATTGCCCCGAATACGCATGGCGCGGCGCGGCGGCGAGCGTCGACGCATAATCCTTTTGCGCGTCGTCGGCTGTTTCGTACGCGACTGCGGCTATGACCTGTTGTACGTCGTCGAACCCGCACATGACCGATGCGACCGACGGACGCGTAAGGCAATAGTGCAGGCATTGTACGGGCGTGAGCGCCACGCCGAACGGCGAGCGCGCGGCGTCGAACAGTCTGCCGCCCGCAAAGCCCTTCATGACGGTCATTCCCACGTCCAAGCTTTCGCACAGCTTGTACAGCTCGGCGCGCTCGGGCGATATCCCGCCCAAGCCGTCGTCGTACACATCGGCGAAATACTTATCAAGATCGTCGATATCGGGCAACATGTCGAACGCGGGATTTACGCTGAACAACAGCATTTCCACAAACCCGCTTTTTGCCGCGATCTTGGCTATCGCGGGATTGTGCGTGCTCAGTCCTATATGTCGTATCTTGCCGCTCGCTTTAAGCTCGTTGACGTATCCCATAAATTCGTCGGACGTCACTTTTGCCCACTCGTCGAGATCGTCTATATAATGTATCATGCCGAGATCTATATAGTCGGTCTGCAACCGCGCGAGCAGATCGTCGAACGCCGCGCGCACCTTTTTTATATCGCGCGTCCGAACATACTGACCGTTCTGCCACGTCGAACCTATATGCCCTTGTATGTACCATTTGTCACGCGTTCCGACGAGCGCATTGCCGATATTGGTGCGAACATTCGGCTCGCTCATCCAACAGTCGAGTATATTGATCCCGCGCTCGGCGCAAGCGTCTATCACCGCCTTGCATTCTTCGGCGTTGTGCCGTTCCAGCCACTCGCCGCCCAAGCCTATCTCGCTGACGTAAAGCCCCGTCTTTCCAAGTCGTCTGTATTTCACCGAATTCTCCTTGATATTTCGTTAAAGCATATACATTATATCACATCGAGCACAAAAATACAAGAGAAACGGGACAAGCGAAAAGGCATAGCTTTTAGCTATGTCTTTTGCGTTCATATTCGACTTACCGCAAATCCCGTTTCGGTATAACTGCAAGCCGTGCTTTTTATCTTTTGTCGACCGCTTATCGCCTATCAGATATTGGCGGGCAAGAAGAAGTACAACAGGAAGAATACGGTTATTATCGCCATGACGACGGACACGCCCCACTTGGGTTTGACAGCCGCTTCGGCGTTTTTGTTTTTTACGATCGCATACTTGATGATATCTGCCACGTAGCAAACGATGCTCATTATAACGTACGCTATCATACCGACGCCTATACCGTCGGTGATGGAGTACGCGAGCGGCATCAATATGATGGTAAGGAATGCAGGGACCGCGACGCGTATGTCGGAGAAGTCGATGTTCTTTACTTGCGACATCATGAGCACGCCTACGTAAATGAGCGCGCCCGCCGCCGCAGACGAAGGAATAAACGCAAATACGGGCAAAATGAATATGGAGAGCAAGAACATGAACGACGTGGTAAGCGCAGTCATACCCGTTCTGCCGCCGGCAGATACGCCCGTACCCGATTCTACGAACGTAGTAACGGTGGAAGTACCGAGCATAGCGCCCGCGCATGTCGCGATCGCGTCGGAAAGCATGGTGCGGTTAAAGCGGTACGGCTTGCCGTTTTCGTCCAAAAGGTCGGCTTTGGCACAGCAACCGAGCACGGTACCCATGGTGTCGAACATGTCTATCATGCAGAACGACAACACAGTGACTATGCAGAACATGACCGTCGCGCCGTTGAAGTCGATGTCGTGGAACGCGGCAAAGAACGAACCGCCGTTGTTGGTATCGAACGAGAAGAAGTTTTTGAAGTTTTCCCAGAACTTCCACGTGATGCCGCCCGTTTTACCGGCTATGATGTTGAAGTCGACGACTACGCCGTTACCGAAGCACATGGCGACCAGCGTTGCGAACAGTATGCCGATTATGACTGCGCCGCGCACTTTGAAATGCGAAAGAATGCCTATCGAAAGCAATGAAACGATAGCGACTATCGCGGTCTTGGTGCCCGTCGTCCACTGCGTGAAGTTGACGAGATCGACCTGCGTATACGGATTGCTTACGATTATACCCGCATTTTGGAAACCGATATAAGCGATAAACAAGCCTATGCCTACGGGTATGGCAACGCGCAAACCCGCGGGTATGGAGTCGAATATCTTTTCGCGAATACCTATTAGCTTGCCCGTTTTCTTATCCCTGCCGCACGGAACGACCGTAAGGATAAGGAACACAACGCCGCTTATAAGCACGAGCAACATTGCCGCGCCGAACGAAACCTTGCCCGACGCCATGGTGCCGAATCCTATGATCCCGCCGAGCGCGGAGTTTAGTCCCATGCCCGGCGCTTGCGCCAACGGCATTTTTGCGAACAACGCCATGAGCAACGTACCTATAAGCGCGCCGAGCGCGGTCGCGATAAACACCGACGGCCACAGCGGGTTTGTCATGTCGAAGCTCAATATCTGGTTGGGGTTGACGGTGAGAATGTACACCATCGCAAGGAAGGTCGTTATACCCGCAAAGATCTCGGTCGAGAAGGACGACTTATTTTTACGTATGCCGAAAAACTTATCGAGCCTGCCCGCAAAACCCGTATACGGCTTTAACGCGACTTCCGCGACAGGCGCGTCCGCAACCGTTTCGGTTTGGGCGGCCTCGGGTGTTGCGGCTTCCGTTTCAGGTTGCGCAACGGTCTTGGTTTCTTCTGTTTCCATAAAGTACCTTCCTTTATTTATTTGACCGATAACTCGGTCGGGATCACAAAAAATATATAAGCGCGGACTACTTTTCGTAGATCTCGCGCTTTAATATGCCTATGTACGGCAGAGTGCGGTACTTCTGCGCATAATCCAATCCGTACCCGACGATAAACTCGTCGCCTATTTCGTAGCAGGCGTAGTCCGCCTTGACGTCCACAACGCGCCGCGACGGCTTGTCCATAAGCGCGACGACGGTGAACGACTTTGCGCCGCGCCCCAAAATGAGATCGCGCATGCGCACGAGCGTGTTGCCCGAATCGACTATATCCTCGACGAGTATCACGTCGCGGCCTTCGACCGACGCCGCAAGGTCCATGACTATTTTGGGTACGCCCGTGCTCACCGAGCCCGAACCGTACGACGACACCGTCATAAAATCGATCTGTACGGGCGTTTGCATAGCGCGCACGAGATCGCAAAAGAACATGACGCTGCCTTTGAGCACGCTTATGGCGAGCGGATATTTGCCCGCAAACCGCGCGTCCAGCCATGCCGCCGCTTCCTTTACCTTTTGTTCGATCTGTTCCTCGGTGAGAACGATGCTCTCCAAATCGCCGTTCATACAAACTCCGTACTCGGGTGTTTTACTGCGGCCGCGACAAACGTTTTGCCGCATAAGACCGCAACCGAATAAAGTATAACACAACTCGACACAATATGCAATTATTTGTCATAAATTCGCACGCTTTTTTATCGAACGTTCACATGTTTTTTACGCCGCAAAACAAACAAAAATCCCGCCGCAACGGGCGCGACGGGAATTTCGGTATATATGTGGATAATTTTATCGCGCATCGACGCGCCGACACGCCGAACATCGACTATTTCAGTTTGTCCGTAAGCTCGAACACCGCCGCGACGGTATCGTCCATATCGTAGTACTTATAGCCCGCCAGCCGCCCGCCGAATATGACGTTTTTCTCCTTTTCGGCAAGCGCGGCATATCGGGCGTACAACGCATTGTTCTTTTCGTCGTTGACGGGATAATACGGCTCGCTGCCCTTTTTATAGCTTTCGGGATATTCGCGCGTTATCACCGTCTTATCCGAGCTTTGCGTTCTGTCGAAATGCTTATGCTCGATGATCCGCGTATACGGTGTTTCAAAGTCGGTATAATTGACGACGGCGTTGGATTGATAATCGTCGACGTCGAGCGTTTCCGTTTCAAACCGCAACGACCTGTATTCGAGCTCGCCCAGTGCATATCCGAAAAATCTGTCGATCTCGCCCGTGTACAGCACCGTCGACGCTGCGCCGTCCCATGCGGACTTATCCGCAAAGTAGTCTACGCCGAGCTTGACTTCGACGCCGTCGAGCATACGCTTGACCATATCCGTATAACCGCCGATGGGAATGCCCTGATATCTGTCGTTGAAATAATTGTTGTCGTATACGAACCTGAGCGGAACGCGCCCTATTATAAACGACGGCAAATATTTACAGTCCCTGCCCCATTGCTTTTCGGTATAGCCCTTTATGAGCGTTTTGTAAACGTCCTCGCCCACCGACATCAAAGCTTTTTCTTCGAGATTTTTGGGCTCGGTTATGCCCGCAGCCGCGCGTTGCGACTCGATGACGGCGCGTGCTTCCGCCGCCGTGCGCGTGCCCCACAACTGATAAAACGTGTACATGTTAAACGGCAGACTGTACAGCTTGCCCTTATAATTGGCTATCGGGCTGTTGACAAAATTATTGAACTCCGCAAACCTGTTTACATAGTCCCAGACGCGCTTGTCGCTCGTATGGAAAATATGCGCGCCGAATTTGTGAACGTCTATCCCCGCAACTTTTTCGGTCGCTATATTGCCGCCCACGCTCTCGCGCTTGTCTATCACCAAACATTTTTTGCCGCGCTCGGTCATGACCTGCGCGAACGTCGCGCCGAAAAGTCCCGCGCCGACGATCAAATAATCGTATTTTCTCATTCTGCCTTCCCTCAATAGTTTTTGCTTTTCGCGACGCTACTATTCCGCGCCGACTCCGTCGTTTCCGTCGCTTTTCTCCGATCCGCCGTCTACGTCGTCCGCATCGGGCATGTCTGCCGCGGCGCGTGGCGCGCCGTCGTTATCGGGCGTTGCGCCGCCGTCGGTCGCCGCGATCTCGGTCGCGGGCACGGCGTCGGCTATGCCGACGCTCTTTGCCGTATTGCGCTTGATCTGTTTCCACTTGGGCTTGCTGAACACGCCGATGGTGATAGCCGCCGCATATATGATCATGAACACGGGAAACAGGAACACCGCGGGCATCATCTTGCGCGCGGGGCATTTCAACCGCTTGTGTTCGAGCGCGACGGCAAGCAACGCCTGCAATATGAACATCACAACAAACGCGAACGCCAACGAATAACAAATAGTGCCGAGATACGTCCAAAATATCTCCCAATTCCCCATTATCCCGTGATATATCAATACGTAGCCGTAATATATCGGCAACCACAAGCACATGAGCACGCACACGGGAATGAACATGAGCGTAAGAAACATGTCTATGTACGTCCACTTCCACCGCGCGAAAAACAGGAAAAACGATTTTATGCCCTGCGTGTAGAACAGCGAATTCAACGCGCCCGCCATGCGCTTGTAACGATTGAACGTGTCTTTTATTGTCGACGGCTGATCCTCGTAAACGATAGCGTCCTTGACGTACATCGTTTTGATCTTGTCCTGATTGAGCCGACGCATGGTGAATTCGGAGTCGTCGGACGCCGTCAAACAATCCCAGCCGTGCTTTTCTATTATCTCCGCGGCGAACATCATGCCCGCGCCGCCGAGCATCGTGCCCTGCCCGATAGCCGAGCGGAAACTGCTCGCAAACCGACAGTCGCGTATGTACCACAAGCCCGATATCCCCGCAACGATGTTTTGATCGATGTTTTTGGAATTGGAATAGCCGCGCGCGCACTTGACGCCCGCGTCGAACGCGTCGTTCATGCGGGATATGTAATCGCGCTCCATAAGGTTGTCCGCGTCGAATTTTATAAACGCTTCGTATTCGCCCGCGTGCTCGTCCATTATCCGCTCGAACAGATATTTGAGCGCATACCCCGCTTTATGATGCTTGGGATCGGGGTCGGATCGCTCGTAAACGATCGCGCCCGCATTACGCGCGAGCTCGGCGGTATTATCCGTACAGTTATCCGCCACTACGAACACGTCGAACAGCTCACGCGGATAATCGCTCGCGAGCAGGCACTTGACCGTATCGGCGATAACGTCCGATTCGTTGCGCGCGGGTATGACTATGCCGAACTTGTGTTGCTTTTTTGCTTTGGGATATTTTTTGGCGGGAATAAAAAACAGCAGTATGTAAATCAACTGTATCCCGAACGCTATCCCGATTATAGTCAATAAGACCTGATCGTTGATTATCGATAATATCTCGTTAAATCTATCCATTCTTTGCACCTATGCGCACAAGCGCGCTCGCCGCACGCATACGCCGACTTATTGTCCTTCGACGCTCTATCATTATATATTAACACGTGTTCGTTGTCAAGCCCCCGCTCGAATAAACACGTTTTTTTCACATTTGTAAGACTTGTCGCTCACAAATCGCGCCGCAACTACGCATTACGCGCCGCCGCGAAACGTCGTTTTTGCTCGACCGACCGCTCGGACGGCGGGGGCATATCGCTTATTGTTTGCGCAAACGCCTTTTGTTTATACGCTTCCGCGCCACGCCCGTGAGCCCGCGGCGGTCGGGATATTTTGACATGCGCTCGAATTTCGCTTGCTTTATAATCGAAAATGCGGTAAAATGGATACGGTATTTATCCTATCACCCTCGAAAATAAACGGCGACGACACGCCCGAAGGCAGACATGGAATTTCAAAACATAAATGGAATAGCCGTTTACGGCACGGACTGCGTTGTGGATATTTCGCGCGGGGACGACGATGTATGTCGGTTTGTATCCGCCAAGGAAAAGTATTTCAACGTTCAGGCGGACAATAACGGATTGCTGACCGTGACGCAAAAAAAAGGCAATATTTTTTACCGCATAATAATGCGGCGATTCGAGTTCAAGCTTATCCTGCCCAAATATTTTCGCGGCAGACTGAGATTTCGCAATAAAAACGGCGGCTTATACATAAAAGACTGCGCGTTCGCCGACGTCGAACTTTCCACAAAGAACGGAAAGTGCGATGCGGAAAATATATCGTGCAACGAATTTACGCTCAAAATGCGCAACGGCTCGGTCGCGCTCAAAAGCATTACCGCGACCGACGCGATCAACGTAAAATGCTCCAACGGCAACATCAAAGCGGAAAACGTAAAGGCCGCGGCGGTGACGGTAGCCTGTCACAACGCGGGAGTTTCCGCAATAGATATCCGCGCCAACAAGCTCGACTGCTCCACCCATAACGGAACGATAGACGCGAGCGCGGTCGACGTATCGTCATTGCGGCTTGAAACTTCCAACGGCAAGATAAACGCATTGTGCGCGGGCGCGCGCGACGATTACCGCCTTACGCTCGAAACGACGCACGGCGCGATAACCGTCGACGGCACGCCGAGCAAAAACATCACGGACGTTGCCGCGAGCGAAAAGCGACGCGCGATAGCGAGCACGTCCAACGGCGAAATAGACATAAGATTTGCATAAAACAATGGCGGCATGATTGCCGCCATTGTTTTTGTCGAAGAAAAAATCGCGCAAAATTATTGCATTCCTTTTTTCTTGTGCTCTACATATAATACACATAGCGGACGATGATTTTGCGTCGGCGCGAATGTATTTTTATCGGGATGCGATCGTTAGGATAGATCGAATGTTTTGCGACAGCGTTTTATTATATCGTATTATTTCTTATTGAACATGCTTGCGAGCGCGGCGAGCTTTTCGTCCATGGACATGCCCGCGGTATCGGGCGTGCGGTCGTCTTCCCTATCGCGATAGCCGCTTACAAACCCGTCGCGACGCGGCCTGTCCTGACCGAACCGACGCTCGCCCCGTTGCTCGCCGTCCGAACGACGGTCGCGGTCGAACCGTTCTCTGCGGCGTTCCGAGCCGTCGTCGCCTTCCGCCTTGCGCTTTTCGCGCGCCGCTTGACGCTCCAAATACTCCGCATGACTTTTTTCGCGCGCCGCTTTGCGTTCGAGATACTCGGCGTGTTTTTTGTCGCGTTCCGCCTTTTGTTCCAAACGCTGCTGCTTTTGCTTTTCGTACTCCGCTTTGCGCGTGTCGCGCGTCGCGGGGTCGAGCATGGTGAGCGCGATGCGGTGCTTTTGCTTGTCGACCGACAGCACCCACACGTTGACCTTGTCGCCCACCTTCAACACGTCGGACGGATGCTTTATAAAGCTGTCCGAGATCTCCGAAATGTGCAATAAGCCGTCCTGATGCACCGAGATATCGACAAACGCGCCGAAATCGGTAACGTTGCGCACAACGCCTTCTATGCGCATGCCTTCGGTCAGATCGTTCATGTCCATTAGATCGGAGCGCAAAACGGGCGGCGGCAATTGGTCGCGCACGTCGCGCCCCGGTTTTATAAGCTCCGCAACTATGTCGTTGAGCGTAGGCACGCCCACGCCTATCTCGGCGGCTACCTGCTCCGCGCCCGCATCCTTTACGCGTTGCGGCAGGCTGTCGAGCCTGCACGCCTTGACGTCGTCCTGAGTATACCCGAATTTGTCAATGAGTTTTTGCGCCGCCTCATACGATTCGGGGTGGACCGCCGTGTTGTCGAGCACGTTTTCCGCATCTGGTATGCGCAAAAATCCCGCGCACTGCTCAAACGCTTTTGCGCCGAGCTTGGGCACCTTTAAAAGCTCCTTGCGCGAGCCGAACGGCTTGTTGGAACGGTACTCGACGATGTTTTTCGCCGTGCCCGCATTGAGCCCCGATACGTACGCCAACAACGAATACGACGCTGTGTTAAGGTCGACGCCGACGCTGTTGACGCAGTCCTCGACCGCCGCCGTGAGCGACGATACCAACCGCTTTTGCGGCATGTCGTGCTGGTACTGTCCGACGCCGAGCGAACGTACGTCCACCTTTATGAGCTCGGCGAGCGGATCCAAAAGTCTGCGCGCTATGGATATGGCGCTGCGTATGGTAAGGTCGAGCTCGGGGAATTCCTCGGCGCCGAGCTTGCTTCCGCTGTACACCGACGCGCCCGATTCGGACACGACCGCATACGATACCGGGCGGTCGAGTTCTTTTATAAGATCGGCGACGAATATCTCCGATTCCTTGCTCGCCGTGCCGTTGCCGATGGAAATGCAATCCACGTTATGCTTGGCTATGAGCGCTTTGAGTATTTCCTTCGCTTGTTCGATCTTTTTTTGCGGCGGCGTGGGATACACGACAGCGCTGTCCAAAAACTTACCGCTCGCGTCGATGACTGCGATCTTACAACCCGTACGGTACGCGGGGTCGAGCCCGAGTATCACCTTGCCTTTGAGCGGCGGTTGTAACAACAGCGGTTTAAGGTTGCGCTCGAACGTTTTTATAGCCTGCTCCGACGCGCGATCGAACAATTCGGTGCGCACTTCGCGCTCTATGCTCGGCGCGATGAGCCGTTTATAGCTGTCCTCGATCGTTCTGTCGATGAGCGCGTCGAACGCCGAACTCTTCTTTTTGGCGGCGGCGATGATATTGCGCGCTTTTTCTTCGTCAACGACGACCGAAACTTTAAGGCATTCTTCCTTTTCGCCGCGATTGACCGCGAGCACGCGATGGCTGGGCACCGTCGCGACCATCTCGTTAAACTCGAAATACGTTTCGTACACCTTTTTCTTTTCGTCGTCGGTGCACGACTCGTCGGCGACGGCAGTCAACCGTCCTTCGGTCATGGCTTGCTCGCGCAACGCCTTGCGCAACGCCGCGTCGTCGGAAATTCGCTCGGCGATTATATCGCACGCGCCGTCGATAGCCGCTTTGGCGTCGGGCACGTCCTTTTCCGCATCGATAAACGGCGCGCAAAGCTCGGCTTCGTCGTAAGATTCGAGCGCTTGCGCTTCGATAATATCGGCGAGCGGTTCGAGCCCGCGCTCGATAGCGACAGACGCTCGGGTCTTTTTCTTTTGCTTGTAAGGGCGATAGATGTCCTCCGCCTCGGTAAGCGTCTGCGCGGCGTCCAATGCGGCGGCAAGCTCGTCCGTCCACTTGCCCTGCGCTTCGATCGACGCTTGTATTTCCTCCTTGCGCTTGACGAGCCCTTTAAGATACTCGTAGCGGTCGGACAGTTCGCGTATGACCTGATCGTCGGTCGCGCCGTGCATTTCCTTGCGGTAACGCGCGATAAACGGCACGGTGTCGCCCTGATCCAAAAGGTCGACTATGTTGGAGCAATGCTCGGGCTTGATACCGAATTCCTCGGCGAGTTGTTTCTTTACGTCCATAGATCCCTCGTAACATTTGCCGCGAATTCATATACGCGACGCTTGTATCATTTTACAACAAGTCCGAAATAAAATCAATTGTTTTGCACCACATTTTCGCCCGCAATGCGCGCTCGGCATAATCGCGCCGCTCCGAGCATACACATACGGTATGAAAGAAGTCCGAGTTATTACGCAACAAAACACGACCAAGTTCACTTCGCACTCGATCGCGATGACCGACCGCAAAAAAGCGTCCATGACGGGCGTTGCCAAAGTCGACGGCGCGAG
The DNA here is from genome assembly GCA_947384195.1 of uncultured Clostridia bacterium. Taxonomy (GTDB): domain Bacteria; phylum Bacillota; class Clostridia; order Christensenellales; family Pumilibacteraceae; genus Anaerocaecibacter. The sequence continues at coordinate 17,084 of CANDGE010000011.1, read as the reverse complement.
CGACAACGAGATATCGCTCACCACTTGCCTGGGTCGGCTTATCGTGACGGGGTCGGAGCTTAAAATAGTCAAGTTCGACGATACCGACGGCAATCTTTCGCTGACCGGCAACATCGACGCGATCAAGTACGCGCAAGCCAAAGTCCCGCTTATAAAGCGCATATTCAAATGAGCGAACTGTACGCATTTCTGTTCAGTCTGGGACTGGGCGTCGCCGCGCGCGTGCTGTATATAGGCTCGTCCGCACTGTCAAAACGCACCAACCTGTTGCCCGTAACGTTCGTTCTCGACGTGTTGACGGCAGCCGTTGTCGGCGGCGCGTTCACGCTGTACATCATCCTGACGGGGACTCGGCTCGCGCCCTATCTTTTTGCCGCGCTGTTTTCGGGCTATCTTTTCGCGTATTGGGCGACGCGCCGCTCGTCGGACAAGCCGAAAAAGCAAAAGGCTCGATCGCGCGCGCGAAAACGCGCCGAACAAAACGACGCATAATGCGGTATAGTCGAATGTTTTCGCCCCGAACATCGTTCGGGGTTTTTTGCGCAATCGCGCGCGCGAAAACGCGCAAAATACGCCTTTGCACCGCGCAAATCGCCCGTTTTTACGGCGAACGCTTGACAGCTTTTTTCGTATTTGATAAAATATTGAAAGAATTATGAAACGAATGATCTTGGTAACGTCGCCGCCCGCTTGCGGCAAAACATACATTTCGCGCCAGCTCGCAAAAAGTCTGGATCACGTTGTGTATCTCGACAAGGACACGCTTATCCCGCTGTCCAAACAAATATTTCGCGCGGCAAAAAAGCCGTACGACCGCAGTTCGGATTTCTTTGAGGAACAGATCCGCGACTACGAGTACGAGGTCATACTCAATCTCGGGTTCGAGGCGCTTTTGTACGACGATACGGTGCTCATCAACGCGCCGTTCACGCGCGAGATACGCGACGCCGAATACATAAACAAACTGCGCGACAAGCTTGGCAAGTACAAAGCCGAACTCGTCGTCATTTGGGTGATGACCACCCCCGACGTCTGCCGCGAGCGAATGCTCCGCCGCAATTCCGACCGCGACGTATACAAGATCAAGCACTGGGACGAATACATAACCACGGTGGATTTTACTCCCCCGTCGTTCCTTGACGACGTGCTGTTGTTTTACAACTCGTCGGAAGCCGAATACGTAAAGTCCATGCACGATGTGCTCGCCGCACTCGACCAAAACTGATACGAAGTCATGAAAAAACGCCCGACCGAATTCAATACCGCCGCGCCCGACGGCGCGGAAGCCGTCGTTTCGACCGCACACGCGCGCAACGCTTTCCGCGACGCGTACATGTCCGTGCCCGCATCGGAAAAGACGCGTGCTTTCACTATGCTCGGCGCGGCGGGAGCAACGACGCTCGTGCTGTTTTTGTCGCGTCTGTTTTGGCTGTTCAAGCCGCTTTTGGACAAGATCTATTACGGCACGTTGTCCGAAGTGGTGTACTATATATTCTTGGGCGTGCTGTGCACTGTATATATAATAGTTTTGAACAACTATTTGAAAAAGCATTGCGAACTTCGCATGTTTTTGCCGAAAACCGAAAAAATGACCATACCGCAAGCGCTCGGGATCATCGCGATCTGCGCGGCGGCGGTATTCGTCGCGAGCGCGGCGTTCGGCTTTAAGACCAAGATACAGTTGGAAATGGGCAACGGCGTCACGATGGCGCAAGCGCTGACAAACATATCGGTGTATTTTTATTACGCGTTCCACATGTGGCTGGCGCTCGCCGCCGCAACGCTCGTACAGCGCGGGCTCACGCTGTTGTTTCCCGCCAAGCACACGCTGCCGTGGGGCGCGATATTCCTTGTGACCGTTTTCGGGCTCGTCGAGCTTGTCTTGGAGCTCGGTACGACCGACCACGTATATCCGTGGTTGTACTATTTGTTCACTTATGTGTACGCAGGGGTGTTCGTACTTGCGGACTACCGTTTCCACGTAACGTATTGGGCGTCGATAGTCGTAATGGTGTTGTGATATGGAAAATCAAAAGATAGGCTTTAAAACTCGATTTATCAACGGACTCAAAGCGTTCGGCGCATGGTGCGTCGCGTTTTTCAAGGTCAACTACCTTATGTTCGCCTACATAGTCGCGGCAACACTCATAGAGCTAACGGGCGTGGCGGTCACGGCGGGCAAGTTTTACATGACCGAACCGTATCTGTTTTTGACGTTCGTCGCGCTCGTCTGCGTCGTGTCGCAATACCTGCCCGGGCACAAATCGCGTTACGCGCTGTTCTTGTCGGCGCTGACGATAAACTTCGTGCTCGATCTCGTCTTTATAGTAATATTCGACAGCACGGGCGGCACGGTGTTCGATTTCGCCATGATAAGCTTGCGCAACGACGCTATGGCGATCGTGGAAACACTGCCGTTCAGTTTTACATACATATTCGTATCTTCGGTAACGCTCGCGCTTTACGGCGTGCTCGGGTTCATGCTCATAAGCCGTATGCCCAAGCCCGACGTCAACCGTTCGAGCGCAGTCACCACTTCGTCGCTGACCGCGCTCGTGATATGTATCAACGTCATGGTGTCGTACATAGGCAATTCCAAAAACGACCCGAACGATCTGTCGTACATGCTCCACCAAAACGAAACAGCCACGTATTCCAACAAAGGCATAATAGGCAACTTTTACAACGAGCTCGTGCGCGGATTGTGGTTTTCGGAGATCAAGATCGGCGACACCGACGAATTGCATAACTTTATATACAGCAATATCACCGAGCACACGCACATGTTCGGCATGGCGGGCGGGTACAACGTGGTGACCGTGCTTTGCGAAAGCTTCGAGTGGTTCACTTTCTTATACGACGCGCAACGCTATCCCAACGGCTATGCCAAACAGCCCGACGACAAGCCGACCGATCCCGACAAAACGGTCGTGCCGCCGAGCATGGAAGAAGTAGTCGCCAATCTCAAAAAGCTGTATCCCAATCTTTACAGGTTTTACGAAAGCGATTCGACTGTCATATTCAACAACTCGTACTCGCTCGAAAAAACGGATATCTCCGAAAACAAGAGCATAATCGGCAACTACCCGCTTTACGAATACATCAACTACGCCTATCCCGAAAACACCATCCCGTACAGCTTGCCGAACATCATGAAAAACATGTTCGGCGTGGAGAGCAATTCCTTCCACGACGGCGGGCGAACATTCTACAACCGCGATCGACACCATACTCAGGCGCTCGGGTTCAACAGCTATACCGCGAGCGAAAACATGAACATGGAGACCGACGATACGGGCTTGGGCGAGCGAAATCTCGACTCGCTCATGTTCAAAGCGTGTAAGGAGCAAATGTTCCCGACGGGACGCAGGTTCAATACGTACATAACGACGATAACTCAGCACGGACAGTACGCCTTCCGCGAAAATCTAAAACCGTACTACGAAAAAATGGACGAGCTCGGCATACTCCCGTTCGTCGAAGGCGACGACGACGCCAACGCGTTGCGCTATTATTGCGCGGCGGGCATGGATCTCGACGCGGCTATCGGCATAATGCTCGACTATCTGGAAAACACCGACTATCTCGACGAAAACGGCAACAAGGTCACCGACGAACACGGAAACGCCGTCAAGCTCGCCGACCGCACGCTCATCACGCTTTTCGGCGATCACAACTGCTATTATCAGGGCATAAGCAACTACGTTAAAAACATATATTCGTCGGAGTTACCCGATTACACCGAGCTTTACCGCGTGCCCGTAATGATGAAAGTCGGCAATCTTAATCTCAATCGACCCGTGATAAACAAATTCACATGCGTCGCCGATATCTACCCCACGATACTCGATCTGCTCGGCGTGACGTCGTTCTCCAATTTGATGTACGGCGTGAGCGCGTTTTCCGAGCAGGAATCCATACTGTATTCCCGCGCGTACGGGAAATTCATGACGGACAAAATATACTTCAACAGTCTTAACAATATAATATACAAAGCCGACGACGCCGACGAGAAATATCTCGCGGAGATCGAAAACAGGGCGACCGTGCTATTGAACAAGATATCGCACGTCAACCGCATTTTCGCGTCCGACTTTTTCAAAGGCGATCGCGAAGCCGAGTTTTATGCAAATCTTCGCTCCGCATCGTCATTGGGCGCATAATATATGATAAAGCAAAGCGCCCACTTCGTATCGGCAAGCTTAGCGCTGTCGGGCGCGAGCGAATTCGCGTTATCGATAGCGCTCGCGGTGTTTATCATGATAACGCTCATGCTCGCCGCGATACTCGCGCTGTTGTACGTTAGCAAAAGCTTTCGAGCGTTCTTTTTTCGTGAAGAGATCAAGCGGCAACGCGCCGCGCTAAAACGCAAGCAAGAGCAAGCCGAAAAACAGCGCACCCTGCCCGACGCGGCACTGCCGCAGATCGAACAGCCCCCGCCCGTCGAGCAAGCCGCCCCGTCGACCGCAACGTCCGAAGAACAGCCGCAACGCAAGCCGCGCACGCGCAAACGCGCAAGCGGATATTCGGACGGAGTTTTGACCGTTCCGCTCACGTTTCAAGCGGCGGAAAAACCGCGGAGCACGAAAAAGCGCGGGAACTCGTTCGACGGCATAACCACGGTGGAACTGCCGCCCGTTACATCCGATCCCGTGACGTTCACGCCGCGCAGTATCACGGTCGCGCGCGCAAAAAAAGGCACGACCGCCGACCCTATCGAAACAAACGAAAAAAGCGGAACGAAACGCCGCGCAAGCAAACCGAAAAATATTCGATCGCAATAAACGGAAGTAACGATATTGACGACAGGCAATAAAATATACCGCGTGATAAAGCCGCTGTTATTCGGCTGTATCGTCGGGATCATAAGCGGCGGCGTGATAGCGTTGTTTTTGACGAGCGCAAAGGTCGTGTGCGCGTTCGCATTTTCGTTATACGCGCAAGCGGACGGAGCGCTCACTGCGGCGTGCGTCGTGTTTCTCGTATTGACGGCGTGCTTGCTTACCGCCGTTTTGCAAACGCTTTGCCCGTCCTGCAAAGGAAGCGGTATCCCGCTTGCGGAAGGCTGTGCGCGCGGCATGTTGCGCGTCAAGTGGTTGCGCGCCGCCGCCGCGCTTATCGCGGGGAGCTTGCTGTCGTTTGTCTGCGGAATGCCGCTCGGCAGCGAAGGTCCGTCCATAGGCGTCGGCGGACTTATCGGCGACGGCGTCGGCAAAACCACGAAACAATCGGACGAACTAAGACGGTATCTCATAACCGGCGGCGCGAGCGCGGGGCTTGCCGTAGCGTTCAACGCGCCGCTCACGGGCGTGACGCTCGCGCTCGAAGAAACGCACCGTCGCTTTTCCCCAGGCATACTGCTCGCGGCGTTCTCGGCGGTCGTGCCCGCCGTGCTCGTGGCGCAACTGATATTTTGGGGCTTGGGACACAACGCATATCTAAACGCGCTCGGCATACGCGAAGGCTTTACGGTGCTTCCGCATCTTATCCAAACTCGATACGACGGCGCAGGCATATTCTTTTCGATATGCGGCATTGCCGTGCTGTGCGGCGTCGCTTGCGCCGCGCTCGCCACGGCGTTCAACCGCTCGATATTCGCGCTCGGCAAGCTGTCGGGCAAAATAAGCTCGCCCGCATTAAGGCTGTTGCCCGCATTCGCGCTCACGGCGGTCTGCGGCTTGACTTTTGCTACGTCGGTCGGAAGCGGCGAAAGTTCGCTCGCGTCGGTGTCCGTCGCGTCCGCGACGGGGATATTGTTTGCGCTGTTGGCGGTACGGTTCTTTATCACCGTCACGGCGAGCGGCAGCGGCGCTACGGGCGGATTGTTTTTGCCAATGATAGCAATAGGCGGCGTTTGCGGCACGCTCGCCGCCAAAGCCTGCGTCGCGTGCGGTATGCCCGAAGCATACGCAGGCAATATCGTGCTTATTTGCATCGCGGCGTTTTTCGCCGCATCGGTACGCGCTCCGATAAGCGCGATAGTAATGACGCTCGAACTGACGGCGAGCTTTGCGAACGTCCTGCCATGCGCTATCGCGGTAGCGGTCGCGACCGCGGTCTGCGCGCTGACGCGTTCCGCGCCGCTATACGAACGCATGATGGAAGATCTGCACGCCCGCGCGCCCAAACCTTCGGACGCAACGGACGTGACCGCAACGGGCATTGTGACCGCCGACTCGACGCTTTGCGGAAAGCGCATACGCGACGTGCTGTGGCCGTACAATTCGCTCGTGACCGAGCTCGTGCGCGCCGACGGAACGCGGATCGTGCCCGACGGCGAAACTTTTATACTCGTATCGGACAAACTTACTTTAAACGCCGAAAGCGTTTCGCCCGACGAACTGCGCATACGACTCGACGAATTCGATCTCGATAGAACGGTCATCGATCGGCATGACCCGACAAGGAGAAACCAATGACAGCAGCAATAACAGGCATAACAGGCAATATGGGACAAGCGGTGCTCGACGCACTCGAAAACGTTCCCGAAGTAGATAAGATCAAACTTTTGCGTCACGACAAAAAACGCATGAAAAAGCTTTTGAAAAAGCACAAGCACCTGCGCCGCAAAATAGAGATCGTCGACGGCGGCATGACTGCGCCCGCGATAAAAAAGCTCGTGGCGGGCGCGGATATCGTAGTCAATATGGCGGCGGTGATCCCGCCGCGCTCCGACCACCGTCCCCAAGCGGCGGTCGCGTGTAACGAGCTCGGCGCGAAAATGCTCGTTTCCGAAATAGAAAGCATCACCGAAAACCAGCCCGCGCTCGTCCACATATCGACAGTCGCGGTGTACGGCAACCGCTCGGGCGGGCATCCGTTCGTGCGAGTCGGCGATCCGCTTTTGGGCAGTCCGTTCGACGTATATTCGGCGACCAAGATCCGAAGCGAGTTCCGCATTTTGGAAAGCGGCATACGAAAATGGGCGGTGCTCCGTCAATCGGCTATGCTCCACCCGCAAATGCTGTCGGGCAACGTGAGCGATCCGTTGATGTACCACACCACGTTCGACGCACCGCTCGAATGGACGACCGCGCACGACAGCGGCGTGCTTATCGCGCGCATACTTCAACGGTTTGCGACAAACTCCGTGCCGCAAAGGTTTTGGAATCGCTGTTTCGACATAGTCGGCGGAAAAGCCAACAGACAGTACGGCATGCAAACGTTCGATCGCGGCTTCAAAATAATCGGCGGCTCGGTCTGCGATTTTTTCCGCCCGCATTACAGCGCGACGCGCAACTTCCACGGCGGTTGGTTCCTCGACGGCGAGCTTAACGATATGTTCGACTACGTTTCGCAAACGCCCGAGAACTATTGGGAAGAGATAGGGCGCGCCCACCCCGCTTTTAAGGCGGCGCGTTTCGTGCCGAAGGGACTTATAAGACAGTTCCTGTTCAAGCGTCTTTTGAAAAACGACAATGCGCCCGTTTACTGGGCAAAGCACAACGACGACGCGCGCGTGATCGCGTTTTTCGGCAGTCGCGAAAATTATGAAAAGCTCGAAGCCGCAAAATGGCAAGACGTAACGCTCCCCGACCCCGCCGTCATACCCACGCTTTCGGATAACGACACGCCCGTGCATTACGGCTTCGACTTCGATAAGCCCGACGCCGAGCTCACGCTATCCGACTTAAAAAACGTCGCGGCGGCGCACGGCGGCGAGTTGCTGTCCGAGTTCGACGGGGATATGTACAAACCGCTGAAATGGCGCACGCAGGACGGCGAAACGTTCACCGCGCGCGCATATACCGTTTTGCGCGCGGGGCACTGGCACAATCCGCTGTATGACGAGTTCAAGTGGGATTTCGACAGGCTGTGCAAAAAAGACAAGGTGTTCGCGTCGGTTTGGTACGACACTCATGCTAACGACGAAGATTACGTGTATACGCTCGACGATCGGTTCGCCGCGCATATCGAAAAGATCGATGCGGAGCAAAACTTATGAAGATCCTGTTGATATACTTTTCGGGTACCGGCAACACCAAAATGATCACCGAGCTTTACCGCGAAGCGTTTGAAAACGCCGAACACGAAGTAACGGTAACGGAACTTCCGTCCACGCACGAACGATTGGTCGAAACGCTTGCCGAAAGCTACGATATTATCGGCATCGGATATCCCATTCATGCGTTCAACGCGCCCAAACTGATATTAAAGCTTTGCAAACTTTTGCCCAAGCTCAACGCCAAGCGCGGCAAGAGCAAACGCGTGTTCATTTACAAAACTTCGGGCGAGCCCGTGCGCATGAGCGATGTGTCGTCGCTGAAAATGCGCAAGCTCCTGAAAAAGCGCGGCTATACGGTAACTGGCGAATATCAATACGTCATGCCGTACAATATAATTTTCAGGCACAGCGACAAAGCGGCGTACAAAATGTGGCAGACCGCAAAATCGCTCGTGCCCGTCGACGCCGACGAAATTCTGCGCGGCGCGCCGCACCTGCCGAAAAACGTCATTCTCGGCGGCTTTCTCGCTTGGGTACTGCGTATCGAGCACCCCGGCGCAAAGTTCAACGGCAAGTTTTTCCGCGCCAATAAGGACTGCGTCAAGTGCGGGCTTTGCGTCAAAGCCTGCCCCGCCGACAACATCAAGATAAAGCCCGACGGCAAGGTCGCGTTCGGCGGCAACTGCATGATGTGTATGCGTTGCGCTTTCAATTGCCCCAAAAACGCGATAGACATCGGCTTGTTCAAAAGCTGGAAGGTCAACGGGAAATATTCGTTCGATCCGCCCGACGACGATTCGGCAAACGGCAAACACGACAATTACTGCCTGTCCGCATACGAACGGTATTACGCCGAAGCGCAACGCCGCATTGCGCAAAACGCCGCCGAGCACGGCGACGGCATAGACGATATATTATAGTTTTTCGACGTCGCGCACAGCGGCGTTGTTTTTTTGTACGGCAATGATAAAGCGCCGCACCGAGGGGGGATCGATACGACGCTTTATCAAAGGAAGAAAAAGATTGCAAAGAGTAACTCTTTACGCATTCATTATAAAATATCCAATTGATAACAACGTGAAAATCATATGTTGAATATAGGAATTTTTTGCGCAAACGACGGCGCAAACGCTTATTCGGCGTCGATCAACACGTTAAGACGCTTTTTGCGGCGATCGCCTATCATCCGCGCGAAGTATACCGCGGGCGTATCCAACAGCGTCGTAAATATAAATATCACGTAACCCGACGCGAATATTGACATCAGCGTGGGAAAATCGTATGTTCCGACAAACGCCAGAATCGTAAACAAAAACGAGTTTATCAACTGACTGACGAGCGTCGAGCCGTTGTTTCTGAGCCACAAAAATTTGCGCTTGTTCCCGAACTTCTTTTCGGTAAAGTTCCACCATTTGTGATACAGCCACACGTCGAAGAACTGACTGACCGCATATACTACGAGCGATGCCGTTATAAGTCGCGGCGTATTGGAAAACACCGTCGTTATGGAATCCATGACCCAATCGCCGTCGCTCGGTACAAACAGCATCCAGCTTTGCGAAAGCGCCAAAAAGAACAGCGACGCGAATATACCGATATACACCGCCTTATTAGCCGCACGTTTGCCCTCGCACTCGGACAGGATATCCGTCGCGAGAAAGGTCGCCGCAAACAAGACGTTGCCGAGAGTCTGCTCCATGCCGAACGCCTTGACGAGTATCAATACCTCGATGTTCGCCACGATGGTAGCGATGGCGCTCATGCAATACAGCCCCGACCGTCCGAAAAACATATATGCGAGCAACGTCGCGCCGAATATGAGCACGACCGATAACAATAACAACAGCTCGTTCATGCGCCCACCCCGAAATCGGTATTGTTGACAAGAATATCCACGCGTTCGTTATCTATGTACCGCGGATACACGTCGCGCATAAACATTTCGATAACGGCTTTATCGGGCTTTACATCCGTGCTGTTTTCACACATGATATTTACGCAAATGCGCTCGAAATGCTTTAATCCGAGTTCGATGTCCGAAAGCATCGACGACGTATTTTGTCCCGTTATACCGAACAGGAAATTCGCCTCGTCAAAACCCCGCGCTATGCGCTCGGGATCGCGCTCGGGTATGCCTTTATGTAAAATGCGTTCGCGCAACACATAGTCGAACGTTTCGAGCCCGAGCTTCGTTTTGAGCGTGAACCCGTCAAACTCTTTCCGCAACTCGGGGATCTTGTCGGCATACATAAAATGCAACTCGAAATGTATGACGGATATACCCTTTTCGCGGCACAGCTCTTTTATGTAAGCTCGCGTTTTACCGTCGAGCTCGAACACCGAACCGCTGTTGATTATTTCTATTTCGCCGTACTCGCCGGTAACTTGCGCCAAAACTTCGCGGTTGAGCGCGTAGTTTTTTTCGTCGGACGGATCGCGGTCGAGATGATAATCGCAAAACGTACACTTTTTATAAGCGCAACCGCGTCCGCGCAACAGCACGATCTCGCGCTTGAGCTTATCCCTGATCACCGAATATCTTACCATAAAAACAAAAAATGTGTTCTGCAACCATACAAAACACATGCGTAAAAACGCTATACCTCCGTAGTTTTGATTTAGTGAGAAATACCACAAGGCAGGATGGTTACGAACTGCCCGAATATTCGATTGCTTTAATTATACACCCGATAGCACGACATGTCAACAGTTTGACGAGCGATATCGAAAACGATATGACAATCTGCATAAACGACTGCGGCCGTCTGCCGCCCGCGCCATTGCTTTGCTCCGCAAAAGCCGTTCGCGCAAAACGCGCGAACGGCTTTTGTGTGCTCCGAAAAAAATTCAATTGCTTTCTATTCCGCCGCGCCCGCGAACTGCGCATTGTACAGCTCGGCGTAAAACCCTTTCTTTTTGAGAAGATCCTTATGACTGCCCTGCTCTATTATGTCGCCGTCTTTGAGCACGAGGATCACGTCGGCATTCTTTATCGTCGACAGTCTGTGCGCAATAACGAACGACGTTCTGTCTTTTGTCAGCTCGTCCATCGCCTTTTGTATGGCAAGCTCGGTGCGCGTATCGACGTTGCTGGTCGCTTCGTCGAGTATCAATAACGGCGCGTCCTTAATCATGGCGCGGGCGATCGTCAGCTGTTGCTTTTGCCCTTCGGAAAGCTGCGAGCTTTCGCCTATGACCGTGTCGTAGCCGTCGGGCAAGCATTTTATATAGTGCGTCAGTCCGACCGCCGCGCAAACCTCGTCGAGCCTTTCGTCTGTCACGTCCGTCTTGTTATACACGAGATTTTCGCGAATAGTGCCGTCGAACAACCACGTGTTTTGCAATATCATATCGAACAGATCGTGCACGCCCTCACGCGTCATGTCTTTTACGGACACGCCGTCGATCTTGATGTCGCCGCCGTTAAGCTCGTAGAACCGCATCAAAAGATTGACTATCGTGGTCTTGCCCGCGCCCGTCGGTCCGACTATCGCGACCTTTTGCCCGCTTTTCAGCTCCGCCGAAAACCCGTGGATTATCTCTTTATCGGGCAAGTATCCGAACCGAATATCCTCGAACGTAACGTCGCCCTTCGGGGCGTCGAGCTTGGCGGTCTTGCCTGTTTCGTCTGACATTTCTTCGCCGTCGAGCATGTCGAACACCCTGCGGCTCGCCGCCGACGCCTGCTGTATGGACGTCATTGCTTGCGCGATAGTTCCGAGCGGTTGCGAGAACAGCCGCGAGTATATGACAAACGCCGACAGCGTGCCGATAGTGACCGTATCGTTGCCGCCCACTATGAACGCAACGCCGACCACGAAGATAAGCACGTACGACAGGTTGCCGACAAACATCATTATCGGCTGCATCGCGCCCGATAGAAATTGCGACTTGCGGTTGCTGTCGTAAAGCTTGCCGTTTACGGCGTCGAACCGCCGCCGCTCGGCGTGTTTGCCGTTATATGCCTTGACAACATGGTGCTGCGTAAATACTTCTTCTATCTGCCCGTTCATTTCGCCGAGCTGTTCCTGCTGGATGTCGAAGTGCTTTTGCGACAGTTTGAGTATGACCGCCATTCCGACAAATCCCAACAGCGACGAGCCTATCGTCGTCACCGCAAGCACCGCGTTCACCTTGAACATCATGATCAAAACGCCGACAAACAGTACGAGCGACGACACCAAGTTAGCCGTGCTTTGACTCAACGTTTGCGAAATGGTATCCACGTCGTTGGTCATGCGGCTGAGCACGTCGCCCGTCGACGTCGTATCGAAGTAGTTGAGCGGAAGCTTGTTTATTTTGGAGTTTATATCCGAACGCAAGCTTTTGGACGCGCGTTGCGTTACGGTAGCCATTATAAATTGTTGACCGTACGATAACAACGCGCCGCCGCCGTAGATCGCCGCAAGCATTATGCACGTCGCAACGATCGTTTTCATGTCGATAGTCGTAAAAAGTCCCGACTGTATTTCGTCCATCAAGATTTTGATTCGGTCGGGACCGATTATCGTGCAGATCGCTCCGCCGACGGCGAACAGTATCGAAACGATCATCGCGGGCAAATATCCCTTGCAATATTTAAGCAGTCTGCCGAACGCTTTAAGATCGGTCTTTTCCTTTTTTCCGCTTTTCGCGGCAGGTTTTCCCATCATAGGCGGCATATCACAATTCCTCCTTGTCGAGCTGCGAGAGCGCGATCTCTTTGTACACGTCGCAATTTTCCAATAATTGCTTGTGCGTGCCCATACCCACTATTTTTCCGTTGTCGAGCACGATTATTTTGTCGGCGTTCATTATCGTACCTATGCGTTGCGCCACGATAAGCACAGCCGCATCGCCCTTTTGCGCGTTGACGTTTTTGCGCACGAGCATATCCGTCTTATAGTCGAGCGCCGAAAACGAATCGTCGAATATCATCAGCTCGCCGCCCTTATACACGGCGCGGGCGATAGATAACCTTTGCTTTTGTCCGCCCGAAAAGTTTGTGCCGTCCTGAGCGACGGGCGAATCGACTCCGTCGTCCAAGCCGTTCACGAACTCCGCCGCGCACGCGGTCTGCAAAGCATTGCGCAACCTTTCGCCGTCGATATCGGCTTCGCCGTAAGCGACGTTGCCCTTGATATCGCCCTTAAACAGCACGGCGCGTTGCGACGCATACGCTATTTTATCGCGCAACACCTCTTCGTCGTAATCCTTTACGTTGACGCCGTTGAACAATATTTCGCCGCCGTCTGCGTCGTAAAACCGTTCTATGAGATTGATGACCGTAGTCTTGCCGCTTCCCGTCGCGCCTATAAACGCGACCGTTTCCCCGCGCTCGATCGTAAACGTAATGTCGCTCAACGCCCTTTCGTCGCCGTGATCGTACGCAAAGCTCACGCCCTTAAACTCCACGATCGGCGTTGCGTCGCTATGTTCGGTCTGCTTTACCGAACCGCTGCGCACAGACCGACGCGTGCCCAATACGTCCGCTATGCGCTTGCCCGACACCAAACAGCGCGGCAGTATCATGAATATCATGATCAACAGCATAAACGCCATTACCACCTGCAATGCGTACTGCGTGAACACCATCATGTTGCCCAAAAGCTCGACGCGTGCGGGCACGCTCGCCTCGTTATTCATTAGTATAGCGCCTATCCAATACACCGCGAGCGTCAAGCCGTTCATACATAATTGCATGACGGGCATCATAAGCCCCAACGCCCGAGCGGTAAACAACTGGTTGCTTTTGACTTTTTCGTTGACCGTCTCGAACTTTTCCGTTTGATATTGCTCGGCATTGAACGCGCGAACCACGCGCACGCCCGTGATGTTCTCGCGCGTCGCCGTGTTCAATCCGTCGGTCAGCTTTTGTATCTGCTTGAACTTAGGATAACAGACCGCTATCAATACCCCGACAACGACCGCTATGACGGCTACGATTATAGCCGTCGCTATCGTCCACTCGACCGCCGCCGCCGATACTTTGCAAATCGCCCACACGGCGAGCACAGGCGCTTTGATCATAAGCTGTAACCCTATCGCGACAAACGTCTGCATTTGCACAACGTCGTTGGTCGTGCGCGTGATAAGCCCCGGCGTGCCGAACTTGTTTATTTCCGCCGCCGAAAAAGACGTCACCCTGTCGAACATCGCTTTGCGCAAAGTCCGAGCAAAATCCGCCGCAGTATGCGCCGCAAAGTATCCGCATATTATCGAGCACGCCATGCTCCCGAACGCATACAACAGCATGTATCCGCCGTTTTTCCATACGCTCTGCATGGTCGCCACGCCCGCGCCGACTTCTTCCGTCAGCTTTGCCGTATATTCGGGCATTGCCAGATCGCAGTACACCTGCGCCACGACAAACCCCGCGCACAGCACTATAAACAGCCAATTGCGCGGCTTTAAATATTTGCCTAACAGTCTGAACATTGCTTCTCCTTATAAAAATGTTTTTATCGTTGCGCTACGCTTGTCGCGCACAGCAAGTCGCAGTCTTATTCCGAACTGCTCTCTTGTCATTCCGAGCGATTTTGCTCGCCGAAAGATATCGGCTCTCGCGCGCTAACTGTCGGATATCGCGTTTTCGCGTTTTTCGAGCGCGGTCTTGATGCCGTCTATTATGCGCAAAAATTCAAACATATCCCGCTCGCCGACCGTTTCCATAAGATATTCGATCGTTTGCTCGGTGATCTGCCGAATATGCTCGATCTCCGCTCTGCCCGCATCGGTCAAGCACACCGCAATTTTTCGCCTGTCCGTTTGCACCGACGCGCGCGATACAAACCCCTTCTTTTCCAAAACATTCAGCGCGGCGGCAACTCGCGGCGTGCTCATTTCCAGCGCGGTCGCAATATCGCCCGCCAATACGTCGCCGCCCGTAGCGTCCGCAAGCATGAACATTATAAGACAAAGCCCCTTGTCTTTATCGTCGAGATTCTTGAAAAAATCTTTGGGTCGCCCGTCGTGGAATCTGCGAATAAATTCCTTTGCCCTGTTTTCTTTGTCCATCATAACTCCTTGCGAATCGCCGCAAAATTATCTAACACTATTAGCTAATAGTGTTAGATAACATTATACATATTTATATTATCGCTGTCAAGCGAATATTTGCCGCATTCGCAAATTTCTTATCGTTACAAATTATGCACATAAAAAAACCGCATATCGTACACATGACATGCGGTTATCCGATAATTCGATATACGTTAAGATCACTCTCCGTCGTGCTCGTCGTGCGGCTCGGGGAAAAGCGATCTGTCATAATCTATGCCGTTGCGGTCGTAGTAATCCTTTATCGCCGCGCGGATAGCTTCCTCGGCAAGCACCGAGCAGTGCAGTTTGTGCGCAGGCAACCCGTCGAGCGCCTCTGCGACCGCTTTGTTGGTAAGCTCCAACGCTTCGGATATAGGCTTGCCTTTTATCATTTCTGTCGCCATGGACGAGCTTGCGATCGCGCTCCCGCAACCGAACGTATTGAACTTTACGTCCGATATTATCCCGTCGTCGACTTTGATGTATATCTTCATTATGTCGCCGCAACGCGCGTTGCCGACCTCGCCGACGCCGTCCGCGTCGTCAAGCTTGCCCACATTGCGCGGGTTGCGGAAATGATCCATAACTTTTTCGCTGTATAATGCCATGATAGCTCCTTTTGTAAACGGCGTATAACCTAAATCATTATTTTTTATTTCGAGCAAACGAATAACGATATATTCGATCCCCAATTAAATCAAGTGCTCTTTTTCGCCTTTTTCGAGCGCTTCCCATACGGGCGATATGTTGCGCAAATATGCCACGACGTCGGGCACGGCTTTCAGTATCGCGTCGACATCGGCATCGGTCGTCGCTTCCGAAAGGCTCAATCTCAACGACCCGTGCGCCACTTCGTGCGGCAACCCCAGCGCCAAAAGCACGTGCGACGGATCGAGCGACCCGGAAGTGCACGCCGATCCGCTCGACGCACATATCCCCCTATCGTCCAAATGCAACAACAAGCCTTCGCCCTCTATGCCCTCGAAACACATATTGACTATGTTGGGCAAACGTCGAATCCTGTCACCGTTGAGCTTGCTGTGCGCTATCTTGCTCAAACCCGAAATAAGCCTGTCGCAAAGCGCGCGCTCTTTTTTTGCAACGCTCGCCATATTTTCGCACGCTTCATCGAGCGCCGCCGCCATTGCCGCTATGCCCGCAAGATTTTCCGTTCCCGCACGCCGACCTTTTTCCTGCGCGCCGCCCTCGATAAACGCGTTGATCGGCACGCCGCGCCTAACATACAGCGCGCCCACACCCTTTGCGCCGTGAAACTTATGCGCCGAAAGCGACAGCATGTCGATGTTCATCGCCTTGACGTCAACGGGCACATGCCCCGCCGCTTGCACCGCATCGGTATGGAATACGACTTTTTTCTCGCGGCAAACCGCACCTATCTCCGCTATCGGCTGTATAGTGCCTATCTCGTTGTTGGCGAACATTATCGTTACGAGCGCGGTGTCGTCTCGGATAGCGTCCGCGACCTGCTCCGCCGTGACGATGCCGTTTTCGTGCACGTCGAGATAAGTAACTTCAAACCCTTCGCGTTCGCATTTTTTGAGCGTATGCAAC
The DNA here is from genome assembly GCA_947384195.1 of uncultured Clostridia bacterium. Lineage (GTDB taxonomy): Bacteria > Bacillota > Clostridia > Christensenellales > Pumilibacteraceae > Anaerocaecibacter. The sequence goes on along the minus strand of CANDGE010000011.1, from coordinate 547 downwards.
ACCGCATGATGCTCGAATGCCGTGGTTATGATATGCTTTTTCCCGCGCTTTGCGCCGTTGATCGCCGCCGAGCGTATCGCTTGATTGTCCGACTCGCTCCCGCCCGAAGTGAAATATATCTCGCCGGGCTCGGCATCGAGCCGCGCCGCGATACGCGCGCGAAACCCTTCGAGCGCTTCCTTTGCAACTTGTCCCGCCGTATGCAGCGAGCTCGGATTGCCGTAAACTCCGTCGAGATACGGCAGCATAGCGTCGATCGCCGCTTTGCTCATTGCGGTAGTCGCCGCATTGTCTACGTATATCGTTTTTTTATCGCTACTGTTCAATTTTTAATTCCTATTGTTTTAGTATGAATTAACTGCTTAAATATTATAAGCCTTATGCGTTAATTTGTCAAATATATTGCTCAAAGAATTGAAAATAATGTTTCCGCGGTTTTCTAATTGCAAGGCGATCTATTTCGATCGATGCGCGCGCCGAATTCTAACGAATTTCGCAAAAAAGCAATAAAAAACAAAGAAATTCGGGAAAAAGTCGAAAAAAGCGG
>CANDGE010000010.1 GCA_947384195.1 uncultured Clostridia bacterium | reverse complement strand
TGTTCTAAACCGTCAAATTTCGCATTTACTAATAACGGTCTTATTCCGTTATATGTACTTGGAGCTCGATACGCCATGATTTATTTCGACAACGCCGCCACAACATTTTACAAGCCCGACTGCGTCATCAAGTCGTGCGAATACGCGCTTAAAAACCTTTGCGCCAATGCGGGCAGAGGCAGTCATTCGCGCGCTGTCAAGGCGGCTTCGATGGTCTATCGCGCCCGAAAAGCAGTGGAAAGCATAACCGCTTGCGACGACGTCATTTTTACGCTTAACTGCACGGACGCGCTCAACGCCGTACTGTTCGGCACGGCGCGACGCGGCGGGCACGTCGTGACCACTATATACGAGCATAACAGCGTGCTTCGTCCGCTCAACGAACTCGGAAAGCGCATGGGCGTGAAATTCACCGCCGTCAAACCCAATTCTCACGGCATCATCGACCCCAACGATATCGAACGCGCCATCCGCCCCGATACGTACATGATAGTCGTCAATCACGCGTCCAACGTGACGGGCGCGGTCGCACCCGTCACGCGCATAGGCGGCATCGCCAATCGTCACGGGCTTTTATATCTGGTGGACGGCGCGCAATCGGTCGGATATCTCGATACCGATATGCGCGAGATAGGCTGTGATTTTTTGTGCTTTTCGCCGCATAAAGGTTTGCACGGCGTGCAGGGCGTCGGCTGTCTGTGCGTGCGCGGCACGCCCGATATCAAGCCGTTTCGGTTCGGCGGCACGGGCTCGGCGTCGCACGCGCTCGAACAGCCCGACGATATCCCCGACGGGTTCGAGTGCGGCACTATGCCGGTGCAAAACATATACTCGCTGATCGCGGCGGTAACGCATTACAAGCGCATGTCGCAAGCGACAAAACGCAACCTTGCCGCATGCGGCGATCTTTTGCGCGCCGAGCTGTCCGAAATACGCGGGATCAAAATTTACGGCAAGTATAACGTCCTGCCGAATATCGTCACGTTCAATATAGACGGCATGAACGCCGCTACCGTCGGCGATATTCTCAACGATCAATACGACATAGCCGTACGGTGCGGACTTCACTGCGCGCCGCTCTGCCATAAATTTTTGGGCACGCTGGGCGTCGGCGCGGTGCGCGCGTCGCTGTCATACAACAACACACGCGACGAAGTGGAGTTTTTCGTCAAAGCGATAAAAGAAATAGCAAAGTGACCGAACGCCCGATCGGGATCTCGGAATGACGAAAAAGAGCGATGCGGGTATATTTTCGATCGAACCCAATTGCGAATTTACTTCGTATTCTTAATCGTTTCCACGAGCGAACGCAGTTTTTCGAGCGATCGTTCGTCGAGATTGGGCGCGACGAATCCTACAAACTCGTCGAGCCGATCGGGTGAAAACGAACCGTCCGACTGCGCCGACGAAACGGCGCGCATCAGTTCGGACATGAGCTCGCTTTCGGAATATCCCGAATACTTGGCATAAAGCCCGTCGGCGACGTCCCGCGAAGAAACGTCGTCCGTGTTTTTGTCGTTTTGCGGTTTAAAATCTCTGATACTACGCATATCATATTGTATGACTGATAACGCGAAAAAGTGCACGAGGACACCGAAATGGATATGAAACAATTATTGCCGTTCCTGTTAAAGGGCAAGCTCGGCGAACGCGAAAAAACGCTGTTGAAACTGACCGAAAATCCAGACCCCGCCGCGCTCGGCAGTCTTTTGACCGAAATGTACACGCAAAACAGTACGCCGCGCATAGATACATACGCGACGCTGAAACGCATCATACCCGCGCAAACGCTGGGCATGATGATAAAGTATTTCGACGACAAAAAGCGTCAAAGACGGTAACGCGCCGCGCAGTCTGTCCGCCTGCCGCAATTGCGCGCAAATAAAATGCCGAGCAATTTTCACTGCTCGGCATTCGTATTATCGTTGAAAAATATAACGTCGCTATTCGCCGTCGTCGGGCTTATTCTCGTCTGCGACCGGGCTTTCGTCGGGCTCGACGTTTTGCGTAGCGCCGCCGTCGGACGGAGCGTCGCCCGATTTAGCCGCTTTTTTGGCTTGCTTGGCAGCTTTTTTGGCTTCGGCGGCTTGGCGTTTTTGTTCGAGTGCGGCTTGATACTTCGCCTCTTCCGCGTCGTAATCGAGCCCTTTCTTTTCGCAACGCGCCCTTAGCTCGGCTTTACGCGCCTCTTCCGCCTGACGATCGGCTTCTTCTTCCTCGCGGCGCATTCTCTCTTCGGGCTCGATCCATTCCTCGCCCGCGGCAAGAGCGGCGGCTTTTTGGTTTTCGAGTATGGTCTCGTGATCCTGTTTGGATAACTTTTCGACGTTCATGAATATGAACATGATCGCGATGCACAAATAGCATATCGTTTCCGCGCCGATGAAAATCCACGGCATTGCGGTCTGCAACGCTTTGGGCGCGATATCGCTGCTGCTGTAACCCGTTGCGGAAAGCGTGCCGTTGAGTATCGTAGTGGCGATACCCGTCATGCCCGCCATTATAGCGCCGTAAACAGTCATCGTAAGCCCGTCCGTTCTGATTTTGTGCTTGGCTTCCTGATGGTCGAGCATATCCGCCAAAAGCGCGAGCGAAAGGTACATAGCGGGCGTCGAGCCGAGCGCCTTTATCGCGAACGATGCGGCTACGACATAGAAATTGTTGGGAGCGATAAAGCCTATCGCACCGCCCGCCGTCGAAAGTATCGCGCCGAACAGTATGGCTTTGCCCTTGCCTATCTTATTGGACAACGGCCACGCTATGACCATGCCGAGCGCGGTAGGTATCGCGCCCAAAATAGCGAGCGTGCCCGAATAGCTTCCGCCCGTCGCGGTCGTGTAGTTGCCGTTGGCATCGGCGAACATAGCTTGGCAGTAGTACAACTGCGACACGTTCTTTATCATGCCGCCGAGCTGATACAGGAAGAAAAACACGATCATTATCCACCAGAACTTATCTTTAAGACAGATTTTGGCTTGTTCTTTGAGCGGGGTGACCGCGCCCGATTTTTCGTTATTCGACGAGCCGAACGATTCCTCGGTGATGCGTTCGCGCGTAAAGTAATACTCGATTATCGCGCCGACCGCCGTTATCACCATGAGCGCTATGACGAATATCTTCCATGCGTTGTACGAAGCTTGCGCGTCGTATATCGCCTGACCCGCGACCGTCGTATAATACGCGATCTTGCCGTTTTCGATTACGGGCAAGAACCCGCCCGCGCCGTACGCGGAAAGAAGCGTCGCCTCGTCCATTTGGTAAACGAATAAGTATTTAAGGAAGAACGGCAGGATCATCGTGCAAAGCCCCATAGCCGCAAGCGCCGTCGCGTTGGAAATGGTAGCCAAAAGCGAACGGTCCTTGCTCGAACGCGTCGAAAGATTGACGAGCGCGGCGTGGGAAGTATAATAGCACGGATACGCTATGGAGAACCACAGGTTGTAACCGATCGCTATGCACACCATCGCCCACATTTGCGTGGAAGCCGATGCGGTCTCGGTAGCGAACGGCGAAATGATAAACAGCACGATAAGCGCCAAAACGCTCAAAGGTATAGACAACAAAATAAGAGGTCTTGCCTTGCCGGCGCGCGACTTGTTGTGGTCCATGAGCCTGCCGACAATGATGTTGCCGATTACGACCATGATGACCGAAAGCCCGGGGAGCAACGTAAAGAACAGATTAGCCCAACTCGTTATGTTCAATATGTTTGACATGTACATATTGAAATAATTGGACAAGATCGAGTTAGCCAAAAGCGCGAGCGTCGGACCTATAAAGTAACCGAGCACGCCCTCGGGAAAGATCTTTGCTTTTGCCGACTTGATCTTAGTCGACAAAAGCGGACTGTTGAAAATGCTTTTTTTGACTTTTTCCATAATTACCGCCTATTGGTTATTTTTCTATTAAAACGCCGCAAAAGCGACGGAAAAACGGATATATGTCAGGCTTCGATTTGAATTTGCGCTTCGCCGCCGTACTTGCCGTCGGTCGCCGATACGGTCACGACGTCGGACGTCGCTTTTACTACCGCCATCGCCTCGCCGTAGTACGTATCGGTCTTGCCGCTCATGTAGCCTATGGCGTTGAACGGACAGGCGTTGCCGACCGCGAGCAATTCGCCGCCATCCACTTTAACGTCGATAACGCCGCGCTCCAACGGCTTGACGTTGCCCGCTTCGTCGGCGTATTTGAGCCGCACGAAGCACACTTCGCCGTTTTTGACGACCGTCTTTTCGGGCACGACCGACAAAAGCGTTTGATCGCCCGCGGTCTTTAACGAATTTCTCGAAAGCTCGTTGCCGTTGCGGTCTTTCGCGACAGCCGTTATTTCGCCGTCGCGGTATTTGACCTTAAAATCGAACCGACAGTTCTTTTTGAACTTTTTACGCCCCGCCTTTTTGCCGTTGATATACAGCTCGACGATCGGCGCGCGCGAATAAACCTCCACCCGCGCTTTTTTGCCGTTCAGCCCGTTCCACGACCAAGTGGGCAATGCGTTACTGAACTTCCACGCGCTCGGCGAATGCTTTTCGTCGGTATGACTGACGGGCACGACCGCTATCTGCGGCTTGTCTTCGAGCTCGAACGCGACGCGCGTATACAGCGCCTCGCCTAGCGGGTTGCCTATAAGGTCGATACGCCCGCTGCCCGCGGTCACCCAGCCCACGCCGTGCGAAAAGCTCGGCGCGTATTCCTTGTACTCCCAGCTCCCGACGCCGATCTCGCCGAGATAGTCCATGCCCGCCCAGACGAAATCGCCTATCAGCGCGGGGTTTGCCTTTGCGAATTCCCAAAACGCATATGCGTCCGAGCAAAACGTTTCACTGCCCAAAATTATGCGTTCGGGATACTTTTGTATATCGTGCTTGTATCGCTTGATACCGTAATTGTAGCCCGCGACGTCCATCAACGCGTAGCAGTCGCGCGTCTTTCTGTCGCACCCCGGCAGAGTCGCCATGGTTTTCATGAACTTATCGCCGAACAGTCCCGCAAGGTTGTTGAAGAACTCGCTCCCCACTTTTTTGTTGGGATTTTTCTCCGCCTTTTTATCGCTGTACTGCCCGAAGCCGAGCGCGTACAAATAGTTGAAGAATATGTTGACGCCCGTAGTGACGGGTTTTTCGGGATCGAGCCGCACACACACATCGCGCATTTTTCTAAACAGCTCTATGCCGCGCTTTTCGCCCGTTTCGGCGACCTCGTTGCCCAGCGAATACATTATGACCGACGGATGATTGTAGTCCTTGTTTATCATGTCGGTTATATCCTGCTCGTATTCGCTTTCCAAATAAGTCGCGTAATCGTATTTGTTTTTGTGGATATACCACATGTCGCAGTACTCGTCCATGACGAGCATACCCTGCCTGTCGCACTCGTCCAAAAGACTTTTCGCCGCGGGGTTGTGCGCAGACCGTATGGCGTTATAACCGTACTGTTTGAGCAACCGCACTTTGCGCGTTTCCGCCTCGGGGAAGCTTCGCGCGCCGAGTATGCCGTTATCGCTGTGTATGCACGCGCCGCGGATTATCACGCGCTCGCCGTTGAGCAAAAAGCCGTCCGACGGCGTGACGCGGATAGTGCGTATACCGAAGCTCTGCCTACATTCGTCCTTGCCGAATATGGCGGCGCACTCGTACAGCTCGGGGCTGTCGACGGACCACAGCTCGGCGTTTTCTATCTCGAACGCAAAAACCGCCACGCCGGTTTCATCCGAGTTTTTAACGTCGTTGACTATGATCTTGCCTTTGCGACTGATCGCGACCGCTATCTCGCCCTGCTCGCTCGCCGTGACCGCGACTTGGACGGTAACGGGGTCGAGCGAAGTCGTGCGGATCTTGACGCCGTTGAAAACGATATGCTTCTTGTCCGCCACCCACATTGTTACGGGACGGTAAATGCCCGCGCCCGCATACCAACGGCTGTTGGGCTGATCGGCGTTATGCGCGATAACGCGTATCTCGTTTTGCTCGCCGAACTTTAAAAATTCGTTTGCCGATACGTAAAAATTCGTATACCCGTAATGCCGCTCCGCCGCCTTGACGCCGTTTATGTACACTTCGGCATTGTGATACACGCCCTCGAACTCAAACGTCACGATCTTGTCTTTGTAATTTTCGGGCACGTCGAAAGTTTTGACGTACTCGTAATCGAATTCCTCGTACCAGCCCGTGTTGGTGCCGCCGTTGCTTTTTTGCGAACGCTTTTCGCTTATAGCCGCGTCGTGCGGAAGCGTGACGGCGGTAAACCGCTCGTCATCCGCGCCCAAGTGCCGATATTTCCAATCGCTGTCGAAATCGAGTTTAATCATGATCCCTCCGTGAATAAATGTTTTTGTCCGATGATATTATACCACAAACCGACTGCGGTATCAATACGGTTTTCGCGACAAACACATGCTATTCACGTCAAAAAACATACCAATCGAGTATAAGTCGGGATCGACGCACGAAAACGCTCACGCATAGTACGCATCTTCCCGCTCTTGTTTGATGTATGTCGTATACATTATATCATGCGTTTATCGGAAATGCAAGCTTAATTTACCATTTTCTTTAACGCATGTGCAACAATAGGCAAAAACCAACGCGAATCGGGCAAATACGGTGCGCACCGCGCTATAAACGCATATCGCTCCTTACGACAAACGGCAAGGCATAACGCCCTGCCGTCCGTCTGTAAAAGAGATGTTGAAGAAGCTTGTTTGACAGCGCGTTATTGCGCTTTTTTGTTGCGCATTCCGAAGAACGCCGCAACTATGCCCGCCACACCGGCTATCGCGAAGAATATCGCGCCGGTTATAGCCTGCTTGCCTACGGTTATCGCTTTGGGATAGATCTCGAGCTCCTCGTTGGAGAAGAACGTCCAGCCGAGACCGGTAAACGAGCCGTACACGAAATACAGGAACGCGCACAAAATAAGCGCGGGGGCGATGATACGGAGAACGCCGACTGCGACGTTGCATACCGTACCGAGAATACCGTCGAACTCGAACTGCGACAGAACGATCGCGATCGCGAAAAACACCAACGAAAGCACTCCGCACGTAACGACCGTAGTCATCATCGCCGAATCCGCTTCACGCGTTGCCTCATAAAACGGCTGACTGCCGCCCGCTATCGTAAGATCCATGCCGCCGCCGAGCGCAACGCCGTAAATGATGAGCGCTATCACCGACAGCAACACCGTGCCGAGAGTGATCCATATACCTACACCTTGTTTTTTAAGAAAGTTCATAGTTAGTTTTCCTCCTTATCGGGAATGACCGTCAATGCGATATACGCGATGCCGGCAAGTCCCGTCAACACGCCGAATACCGACGCAAGACTGATAAAGATGTATTCCCAGCCCGCCGTTTCGAGAGTGCCTGCGGGATCGTGGTGATCGATCGTGTAAGCAGGTACGCGAATATCTTCGCCGTTGTTTTCTATGCGCTGTACATACAGACCGGAGCCGCTACGAGCGATAGTGAATAGCATATACAAAGCGGTTTGACGGGATTGCGCCGCAAATACGGGATCCTTTCTCGCATTACCGAGAGTAATATAATTCCAATTTTTGTTTACAACTCCATCATCTGATTTATTATCTCCCATAGCATATGTGGGCGGGCTGAAAGTAAAAGACGCATATTCATTGACAGTCGCCATAATAAGCGCACCCATCTCGTGATAACCCGAGCCCGCACCCATATCGGTAGATATAATACCTGTGAAGCCCCACTCGCCACGCATGATGTTTTTGATATAGCCTACGCTGTTGGTGACGTTGGTCGCGCCTATACGGGCAAACGACATCATTACTCCCGTACCGTTGCCTTCTTCCACGCGAAGCGCGCCTTCGTAGCAACGTGTATCGGTTTCACGTACTTTCTGTTCTGTCATATAAGCCGCATTTCCTACGCGATTGAGCTCTTGATCGTTGAAGCCCATGTGTTTGGGTCCGCAGATCGCGCCCATTTGAACCGCGCCGCGCATTTGCGCTTCGCCTATACGGTTGGTGAGCATGGGATCTTCCGACATGTACTCGGAGTTACGTCCGTTATACGGATGTCTGTGCTGGTTGAGTCCCGCACCCCATACGGTACCCGCACTTTCGGGATACGTATCAAAAGCATTTAGCTTTTGCAACCACAGACCGCTTTCGCCCTCCAAAAGTCCCCACTCGTAAGCAAGATCGGGATTGAAACTCGAACCGAGAAGAGTGTTGGAACCGATGTTGAACGCAAACGTCTTGCCGTCGGTATCGGGAATTACAGGGCTCTGTTGATATCCTGCAACGCTTTCGGACTGACGGCTGCCGGGGTTGCCTATTGTTTCGCTGAACGGCGCGGTAAAGCCGCCGCCCAAAGGAACAGTCGCAATCGCAGTGCCAAGAGGTAACGCCGCCGCAACTTTTTGCCATGCTTCCGAATTGATATCGCTGAACGCTTCGGGATCGGTGGTCGCAACGTTCATAATATACTGCCAAACAGTCGCAAACGTTCCGGTGGCAGTATTGAGAGTACCGGTTACTTCTTTGGGAAGTACGCCGTCTACGTTCGCCCATTTGGATTCGTCGGCAACGGGAGTGACTTTGTACTGAGCGCTGATAAGCTCGATAAGCCACTCGTTCTGTTTTTCCGCGCCTTTGATAGTAAACTTTGCTTCGGGCGCGATGCCGCTGCCGTTTTCATAATCGGTGTAGTTTTTGGGGAACGTGTTCTTCCAATCGCTTCGGGAAAGATAAGTAACGGTATCTTCGCCCAAGAAGTAATTGATGTCGGCGTTTTCCATTTGATTTCTGACTTCGACGCCGTTGGACGTTGCAAAAGTGCTGTCGTCGAACTTATCGAGCTTCCAAGTTTTGACTTTGCCTATTTCCGTGGTTTCGTCGGTGTCGTGTCCCTGCGCGGCAAGGAAGTTGTTTGCCGCCGCATGAGCGCCCGCCGCCGCCGTAAAGTAATAAGTACCGTCGTCGAGAATATAAGTGCCCGCGCCGTTTAACGCCTTGGAATCCCAGCTCGCGAGATATCTCGTGGGCAACTCTATTTCTATATCCTCGTGCGCGCCCGACGCAACGCGGACCTTTTTGGAATTAAGGAAATCGACAGCCGATTTTTCTACGTTGTTGTTTATATCGTACTGCGTGTACGGCTTATTGACGTAAAGCTGAGCAAGGAAGTAGCCGTCCTCGTTGCCCTTGTTGGTGACGCGAACGGTCGCCGTGACCTTGCCCGTTTCGGCAAGATTAACGTGGACGTTGACGACTTCCTGCGTATAAGGAATGTACGAAAGGCTTTGACCGAACGGGAATATGACTTCTTTGTCGTAACTCCACGAATCCATATTTCCGACTGCCGCGCCCGCATTGTATGTGGGATTTGCCATAGAATCGAAGTAACGGGTCTCGTAGTATTTATAGCCTACATAAATACCTTCCGCCTCTACAATATAATTGTTCGCATTATAGCGAGTAGTATTTCTGCCGAGAGGATCGGTAAACGAAGTAATGGTGTCGAGATCGGAATACTGCTGCTGACCCATATTGACGACTGCGGGGTTGTAGCTGTTGTCGTATACGTACGTATCGGTCAAGCCGCCCGTAGCGTTCGCCTTGCCCGCAAGCACTTTCGCTATGCCGCCGTACTGGAAGTCGTTGGGAACGCCGCAAAAACCAATGGCGTCTACTTCATACCCCCCCCCCGTCTCAACTGCGGGGCCGAGCTCCATGGCGTTGGCGGAAACCACCAACAACACGACCTTGGCGCAATGATCCTTTGCATACTTGATCATCGCGAGCTCGGCGTCCGACAGTTCGAGCGGGTCCTTATCGCCTACCGCCGCATCGGCTTTGTAGTTTGAATTCTCACCGCCGCCGCGACCTACCGCCACTATCGCCGTGGAATCGGGCTTTATATTCCAAGAATCTTTTGCGGCAAACACTTCGGGGACTTCGTAATTATCTACGTATCCGCCCGCCGCTTTCATCGCGCCCGTAAAATCCTCGGCAGTCACCGTCGAATTCACGGTTATATCCGTCATCTCGTTCAAAGCGGAATAAAGCGAAATATCATTGTATACGGAATTCTTGGTCTGCGGGTGTAAGCTTCCGTTCCAACTCGTAACCATTCTGGTTCCCGTAAAATTCCCCGCCACTACGCCCGTGTGTCCCTGCGGAGTATTGTATGCGTTCCACCCGAAAAGAACGACTTCCTTGCTCTTGTCGAGCGGGAGCGCGGAGTTATCGTTCTTTAAAAGCGCAAAGCCCTCTTCGCCCTGCTTTTTGCCGTGTTCGACGAAACCTGCGAGAAAGCTCTCGATCGTTTCGCTTTTTGTCGCGTAAGGCTTACCGTTGAGATAGGAATAGCCTTCGACCGCGCCGGGTATTACCTGTTCGGGTACGGTCTCCGTCCAATCGTTGTAGAGCGTTCGATCTACCCCGAAGTAGCCGTCTACCCAGCCCACAGCCAAATCGGATTTGGCTACGCCGTAACCTGCGGCAGACAAAGTAAGAAGCGCCGCCGTCGTTGCAGCTACGCCGCGCAATACCGGTGAAAACTTCTTGAATTTAGTTAGTTTCATTCTCTCCTCCCATTAGGAATTTTTTTATAACAGCGGCTCCTCCCACAAAACCGTACGTTATACATAGTTATTCCGTCGTTTTATGCCAAACGGTAAAAGTCATCCGAATAGCATGTCATACCCGACGCAAGTGTTGCATTTTCCTGTTATTCCTTCAAATCTCGTTTGCAACGCAAAGCACGACAACGTCAAGCTTTTGCTTTGACATTATCATAGCACATCATGTTTGTTTTGTCCATACTTTTGCAATTATTGACAAAAAGGTTGACAAATGAACAGAATTTACGTATAATATGAACAAAAAACGAAGGAAATGAGCAACATGGCGACTTCCGAACGCGAAATCAAAATATACACATACATAAAAGACAAGAAGATAGCGACAGTCGACGAGCTTGCGAAACTGCTGTACGCGAGCTCGGCGTCCATACGTCGCGACCTTGAAAAACTGCAACAGCAAGGGCTTGTAAAGCGCACGCACGGCGGCGCGGTGTTCGTGGAAAAGACTGCCGAAACGGCTGTAAACGTGCGGCTTTCCGAAAACCGCGAAAAAAAGGAGCGCATAGCCGCGACCGCGCTCAAAGCGTTGCCCGATTACGAAACGGTGTTCATTGACGATTCGTCCACCGCGCTCGTGCTCGCGGAAAACATGGACTTTACGCACAAGCTGGTGGTCACCAACGGCTTGGAGCTTGCCGGCTTGCTCGCCAAACAGCGCGACGTGGAGATAATTTTGCCGGGCGGCACCGTCCTTTACAACACGGGAATGCTGTCGGGCAGTTATACCATCGAGCGCATACGCGAATTCAAGTTCGATCTTACCATAACGTCGTGCACCGCGATAGACGGCGAACATACATACGAACGGTCGCAGGATACCGCCATACTCAAACGCACCGCCGCCGACGCAGGCGCTCATAACCTGTTGCTGTTCGACGCCGATAAACTGCGCCGACGCGCGCCGCACGTATCCATGTCGCTCGACAAGTTCGACACGATCGTGACCGAGGCAAAAGCGGACGACCTGCCGTTTATGGGCAAGATCAAGTGCAAGATATTCTGCTGTAAATAACGCATGACAAAAACCCCGCCGAACGTTTGCTCAAACGTCCGACGGGGTTTGTTTTTGTTATCGATGATATATTACGCTTGATCGCCGCCGCCATTTTTATCTTCCGTGCGGTCGACGGTCTTGCTCGACGAGCGTTTGCCGCCCGACGTTTTTTTGGGGTTGGACGCGACGTACTGCTGCGCGGGCTTAGACCCGAGCTTGACCGCCTGACGGATAAAGCCTTCGCCCGTTGTTTTGTTCTTTTCGATGCCTTCGCCGTTGACAAAGCATATGCCGAGATTGAACATGGCGTCGGGGTGCTTTTGCTTGGCGGCTTCCTTGAACCAGAACACCGCTTGTTCGAGATCGCGCTCGATCTCGTCGCCGTAATAGAACATTTCGCCGAGCGTGTTTTGCGCGACGGCATCGCCCGCGAGCGCGGCGGCGTTGATGTCGTCGTAATGCGCCCAAAACTCCTTGCCCGCAAGGCTGTTGCGGTATTCTTCCATCAAGCTCTCGTTTTCGGCGATGAGTCGACGCTCGTCCGCTATGCGTTCGGGCGATATGTCTATGGACATATTGTAATCGGCGCGTTTTTCGGGATCGGACAGGATATCGTGCGCTTCTTCGACCTTTTCGAGCTTGGCGACGATGGTTTCGTCGGTCTTGCCCGAATAACGCTTGACAAGCTTACCGTACGCTTCCTCGATCTCGTCGGCGGTCGCCCAAATAAGCACGCCGAGCGTGCCGTAAAGCGTGGGCTTGGCAAGCCGACGGTCGGCTTGGGTCTTTTTGCTCCACTCGTCGATCTTGCGTTCGGCGTCGGACAGGAACTGCTCGCTCTTGGCGTACTGTTGCCACTGCTCGTTTTCCGAGCGGAGCGCGTCCACCTCCGAAGTGAGCGAGCCGAGCTGACGGTTGAGCTCGTCGATCTCCTCCTGCATTTGCCGACGCTTTTCCTGCTGTAACTGGATTTGCGATTTGTTTTTAAGTTCCGCCTGATTGAGCGATTGTTCGAGCGTCTTTTTATCCTGTTCGAGCTTGTCTATGCAAAGCCGCGCTTTGTCGAGCGTCTTTTGCAAGCTTTTGCACTCGCCGCGCAAGCTTTCGCATTCTTCTTTCGCCTTGCGCGCTTCTTCGATCGACTCGCCCGATTCCGCACGCAACGCCTGTAATTGATCCTCTATGTCCTTTGCGCGCAATTTTTCCTGAGAAAGCTCGCGGTCGCGGTTGAACAATTCCTGTTCGAGCTCGCGGCGGTCGCGCTCGGCGTCTATCAACTGCTTTTTCAAAGCCGACTCGTCGTCGACGCGTTTTTTCAGTCGTTTGTTTTCCTCCGTCGCGGCGCGCAAGCTCGCATTAAGACGGGTTATCTCCGCTTCCGATATGGACTTGCCTTCGTTTACGCCCTGCTCCCTGCCGCTGCGGTACGCCTGATTGCGCAAGGCTTGTACCTGGGCTTGGAACTGTGCGCTTTGAAACTGCATTTGCGTTTGCGCTTGCGCGGCGTTGCGCATAGCCTGAGCTTGCGCCTGTGCCTGCGCCGCCTGGCGCACGCGCGCCATCGTGGCTTCGCGACGGGCGTTGGCGTTTGCCGTAGCGTTCATATTATTACGGTACGCCGCCTGCTTTGCCGCCTGACGCGCCGCCGCCTGAGCTTGCGCGCGCTGACGTGCGATAACGTCCTCCGGGTTGAGTCGCGTCGCCGTGGATTCCTGCAATTTGGCGTCGTATTCCGCGCGTGTTTTCGGGTCGGAAAGCACGCTGTGCGCTTCGTTTATGTCGGCAAACTTATCCGCCGCGGCGGCGTCGCCGGGATTGACGTCCGGGTGATAACGCTTGGCAAGCACGCGATAACTGCGTTTTATATCGGCTTCCGAAGCGGTCGGTCGAACGTTTAGGATCTGATAGTAGTTCTTCATTTATTCCTCGTCCCCGAGTAGGATAAACAAACTTTGGTCTGTCGCGGCGCGCGACTTTGCATTTTAATTGTACAACTATGCGCGGAAATTGTCAAGCGTACCGAGCATTGTGAAAATACGTACGATATTCGCCGCTTGTTATTCGTCGAGCAGTCCGCTGTCCGCAATGTCTATATCCGCGCCCGCAAGATCGCTTTCCTGCGCCATGCCCTGTGCGGACGGCGATTCGGGCGGCGCGTCGTAATCGGGCGGCGGAGCGGACTGCTCGAAGTTGTTGTCCAACCCCGAATATCCGCGCGGCGGCTCGGGACGCGAATCCGCGTCGGGATCTTTAAACGTCGTAGTGGCGGGTTGCCATACGAGCTTGATATTGCCTGTTTCGCCGTTACGGTGCTTTGCGATATTGATGTACACGTCCTGCAAAGCGGGTTTGCTGTACGCCTTGTCCCCGCCTTCCGACGGCGCGTCCTTTTTGTCTATGAACAAAACGATATCCGCGTCCTGCTCGATCGCGCCCGAATCGCGCAGGTCGGACAAGCGCGATTCCTTATCGTTGCCCTTGCGCTGTTCGATGCTTCGCGACATCTGCGAAAGCAACAGTATGGGCACGTCCAATTCCTTTGCGGCAAGCTTGATCGCGCGCGTGATCTCGGCGACCTCGCGAACGAAGTTGTCCAGATTCTTACCGCTCTGCATGAGCTGTAAGTAGTCGATCATTATAAAATCGAGCCCGACGGAATGTTTGAGCGCACGGCATTTGGACAGTATTTCGGCGGGCGTGATATTGCCCGACTCGTCTACGTACAGCTGTGTTTGCGCCAACTCGTTGTTGGCGGCGTACAGTCTGTCCCATTCCGTTTCGCTGACGACCGCGCGATTGGCGCGCGACATGTCGTATTCGCCCACCGAACACAATATGCGCTTGGCGAGCTGAACGGCGCTCATTTCCAGCGAGAACACCGCCACCACGTACGGCTTACCCGTATCGGGACGGCGACGGCGCGCGGCGTTTACCGCGCAGTTCATGGCAAAGCTCGTCTTGCCCTGACCGGGACGCGCCGCGAGTATTATAAGGTCGCTCTTTTGAAATCCGCCGCCCAGCACCGTATCGAGCTTGGCAAAGCCCGTCGGCACACCGCGAAACACGTTTGTGAGCGTAGATCTGTCCTTCAAGTCCTCGAGCACCGTGCGCACGAATCCGCCGAGCTGTTCGGGCTTGCCGCGGCGGTTGGATTCCGCCAAGCCGTACAATGCGGCTTCGGCGCGCGACAGCGCGTTGTCGTCGGGATCGAGCGCATAAGCCTCGTCCGCCATTCTTTTGGCTATATTTATGATAGCGCGCAGGCGCGTGTGTTTTTTGACTGTGTCGAAGTAATATTCGGCATTGGCGACGGACGGCACTGCGGCGATCAGTTTGGACAAATATTCCACGCCGCCCGCAAGCTCGAGCGTGCCTTTGTTTTCGAGCTGCCCGACCACCGTGACCAAGTCGATAGGCTTAGCCGCGTTGAACAAGTCGCGTATAGCTTCGATAATAAACTTGTGCGCGGGCGTGTAAAAATCGTCCGCGCCGAGTTGCGGCATGAACTTAGTCGCAGTCTGCCCGTCGATGAGCACGCCGCCTATAAGCGCGGTCTCCGCCTCGTAACTGTTGGGCGTTTCGCGCGCGACTACGTGCGGGTGGTTTTTAACGAATTGTTCTCTGTCTTCCCGTTTTGCCATTTTTTCTCCTTTAAACCGTAGGCTCGGAGCTGTCTTGCGTTTGCGCTTCCGCGCGTTTTCTCTTGACGACGATCGCAAATATCGCGAGCACGATCCCGCCGACGGCGACCGCTACCGCGTACCAGCCGTACGGCACGGGACGCTTGTACTCGAATACGATAACGTTGTCTGTCCCGTCGAAGTACCGCGAAAAAGTATACTTGCTCGTCTTGTTGCCGAGCTCGATCGCCGCGCCCGACGACTTCATGCGGCTCGATCCGTTGCGCGAATAGTCAAGGCGCAATCCGTCGGGGCTCATGCCGTCCAAATACGGAAACGCCGTATACACCGACGGAAAAACTATCACGGGCTCGTTGTACTCGTCGTGCGCCGTCACGCCGAACTTGATACGGTCGAGCACCGTATACGCCTGTCCGCTTTCGAGCGCGTCGAATTTTTCGCGCACGCCGTCGAACGGGTTTTTCGCCGACGCGGTATAGGTGCGCACAAACGCCCCGCTGTCGGTTTCGGTGACAAACTCGACGGCGTTACCTACGCGATACAGCTCGGGCTCGCCCGCGATCGCCTTTCGGAACGCCGCCGTATATGCGACGTCGGTCTTGCTCGCGTCGACCAGCGAATAGCCGTACTCGCCGAACAAACTTTCGAGATAGCTCGCGACGGTGTATGTTTCGCCGTACCTGTCGGTCGTCGCCGTTCGTTCCATCTCGGCAACGACGGCGTTATCGATCGTCACTTCGTACTCGTTATAGCGCACGCCGTTCTCGGTATAGTCGTATACGGATATGCTCGCGCCGCAACCTGTCAGCAACATCGCGACGACGGCGACGCACACGACCGCTATGAGCTTTATCGCTTTTTCGGAGCGTAAGCCCGTCATTTACAAAGCTTTTCCAACTCGTCGAGCGCGGAGTTGAAAAACGCGAACGAATCGTCGTACGGCTTTTGCGTGGCGAGATCGATCTGCGCGTCGCAAAGTATGTCGTAAGGCAGTTTGTGCCCGCCCGCCTTTAAAAACTTGTTTTTATATACGTCGACATAACCGGGCTCGGACATTATCTTGTGCGCGATGCTCGTAGCGGCGGTCATGCCCGTCGAATACTTGTACACGTAGAACGCATTATAAAAATGCGGGATACGCGCCCATTCGTACGCGATACGGTCGTCCGAAACGACGTCCGCACCGTAGTATTTTTTATTGAGATCGAGATACATGCCGCAAAGATTATCGACGGTGAGCGGCGTGCCTTCGAGATCCATTTTGTGCGCGTTGTACTCGAATTCGGCAAACATCGCCTGACGGAACACCGTAGTGCGGAACCTGTTGAGCCTAAGGCTCAACAAATACTTTTTGACGTTGTCGTCCTTGACGTTGCTCATAAGAAATGCGTCGAGCAACGTTTCGTTGCATATGGACGCGACCTCGGCGACGAATATGCGATAGTCCCACTTGGAGTACGGCTGAGCGTTTTGCGAATAGTACGAGTGCATACAATGCCCCAGCTCGTGCGCGAGCGTGAATATGTCCTCCGTCGTCGGCGCGTAGTTCAACAACACGTACGGGTGCGCCGAGTACGACGACCAGCTGTACGCGCCGCCGCGCTTGCCGTCGTTGGGCATTACGTCTATCCAGCCTTCCGTCATGGCGCGGCGCAAAAGCTCGACATAGTCGTCGCCCATGGGACGCATAGCCGCCTTGACGGTTTCGCAAGCCTGCCCGTACGGAAGCTTCATTTCGGCGTTCTCGACGATAGGCACGTACAGATCGTACATATGCTGTTCTTTGAGCCCCAAAAGCTTTTTGCGCAAGCCGATATATCTGTGGAGCGGCGCGGTATTTTTGCCGACTGCGTCTATAAGATTGGTATACACGCTCGTCGGCACGCCGTCGCCGTACAACGACTGTTCCAAGCAATCGCCGTAGCCGCGCGCCTTGGCGAGAAAATTATCCGCTTTGACGTTGCCCGCATAGTTGGCGGCGATCGTGTTTATGTGCGCGGTATATCCGTCGTACAGATTGTCGAACGCCGAACGCCGCACCGCGCGGTCGCCGTCCGCCAACAGCTCGCCGTACGACCCGTTGTTCAACTCGACCGTTTTACCGCCCTTTTTGACGGGCTTGAATTTGAGATCGACGTCGAACAGCATGTGCGCGACGTTGTACGTCGTTCGGAGCGCTTCCGAACTCATCGCGAGCAACCGCTCTTCCTTGTCCGACAGTATGTGCGCCTTGTTGCGGATTATCTCTTTGAGCATAAAGTCGAAATCGGCGAAATCGGGATCGGCGATATACGCGTCGATAACTTTCCCGTCGAGTTCGCCGAGCTCGCTGCTCATAAACGACGCCGCCGCGGCATACTTGCCCGCCAACGCGTCTGTTCGGCTCGACAAGCCCGTCGCGATCCCGTTGCCCGCGTCCTCGTCCTTGTACATATGCGAATAGATATAGATCAGCTCGAACTTCTGCGACAGCTCCGCATCCAGTTTAAAACAAGCCAATGCGTCCGAGCGGTTTCCCAGCTTGCCCTTATACGCTTCGAGCGCGGGCAACGCGCTTTCCACTTCCGAGAACAGCTTCTCGAACGTTTCGGAGTCTGCGACCATGTCGCTCAGATCCCAGTGATACTTTTTTTCGACTTCGTTTCTTTTCATGATAAGCTCCTTAAATAATGAATAGTATCGTTTGAGCGCGTAGACCCGCGTCCGACCGGGACAGCGAGCGTCTGCGCACGGGGCGCACTTCGGGTACGCGGCCCAAACGGACGCGACGCTTAACGCGGTATCACGCGCGGTATCCGCGCTCGAACTAATTTTTGTTAGCGTGTATGGGCGCAGGTATCACCCCGCCCCTTTTGATGAACGCGGTAGGATCGCCGCCGTTTACGGCCATGATCGGCGCGGTGCCGAACAGCCCGCCGAAATCCACTTCTTCGCCGACGGTCTTTCCGTAAACGGGTATGACGCGCACCGCCGTCGTCTTGTTGTTTATCATGCCGATCGCGCACTCGTCGGCGATCATGGCGGATATCTGCGCCGCGGTCGTATCGCCGGGCACGGCTATCATATCCAGCCCGACCGAGCACACGGCGGTCATCGCTTCCAGCTTTTCCAAGCCGAGTGCGCCCGCGCGCACGGCTTCTATCATGCCCGCATCCTCAGAAACGGGGATAAACGCGCCCGAAAGTCCGCCCACTCGGCTCGCCGCCATGACGCCGCCCTTTTTGACCGCGTCGTTCAGCAACGCCAAGCACGCTGTAGTGCCGCACGAACCGACGCGCGACAAGCCGATGCTTTCGAGTATGCGCGCCACCGAATCGCCTATCGCAGGCGTCGGCGCGAGCGAAAGATCGACTATGCCTTGCGCGAGCCCGAGCTCCTTAGCCGCTTCCGTACCGATGAGCGCGCCCATGCGCGTTATCTTGAACGCGGTGCGTTTTATCACTTCGCACAACTCGGTTATGTCATAGTCGGGGTGTTTGTTTATCTCATACTCCACCACGCCGGGGCCCGATACGCCGACGTTGACCGCACACTCGCCCTCCGACAGCCCCGTGAACGCGCCCGCCATAAACGGATTGTCGTCAACGGCGTTGCAAAACACGACCAGCTTTCCGCAACCGAACGAATTTATATCGCGCGTGCGGTACGCAAGATCCTTTATGATATTGCCGAGCTTGCCCACGGCGTCCAGATTGATGCCCGTCTTGCTCGACGCGACGTTGACCGAACCGCAAACGATATCCGTTTCGGACAAAGCTTGCGGGAGCGTGTCCAAAAACGCGTTTTCGGACGGCGTTGCGCTCTTTTGAACGAGCGCGGAATATCCGCCGACAAAATCGACGCCGAGATTTTTGCCCGCACGGTCGAGCGCGCGCGCAAGCTCCGTATATCCGCCGCTCGCCGCGCCGACTATCGATATCGGCGTGACCGCTATGCGCTTGTTTACGATCTTCACTCCGTAACGCGCCGACAGGCTGTCGCACACGGGCACTAACCGCGCGCACACGCGCGCGAGCTTGTCGTGCACCTTGCGCGCGCATTTTTTCGCATCGGAATCTATGCAATCCAACAGCGACAGCGACAGCGTGACCGTACGCACGTCGAGATGTCTGTTGTCGAGCATATCTATCGTTTCGAGTATCTCGTTTTCGGTAAACATATCGCTTTACACCCTTTGCATCGCGCGCAACAGATCTTCGCGCTGAACGTGCACCGTGACGCCGAGCTCGGCGACGGCGGCTTGCAAAGCTTCGCCTATCTTGTCGAACGAAACGTCGGCGGCAGATGCGTCGACGAGCATTATCATGACAAAGTTGTTTTGCATTATCGTTTGCGAGATATCTTCTATATTGATATTGTGCTCGGCGAGCGCGCTCGCGACCGCCGCGATTATGCCCGTTCTGTCCCTACCTATTACCGATACGACCGCTTTCATATCCACCGCTTTCAATCCGCCTCGATTGCGACCGAAAGTCGCGCGAAATTGTTGTTTATCATTATACCATACCGACGCGCCCTTTGGCAAGTAAAACGCAAAAACCCGCGACAATTAATAATCGCGCGCCGTCGATAGCGCACAGCCGTTTTCAGTCGCACGAAAAACGGCAAACGCCGCAAAAGCGCTTGCCGTCACAGTATTTCAGTTTTGCATTTTTATGCCGCCGCCGCTCAACATCGGATAGCGTATGACCGCCGGGCCGTCTATGCCTACGCGGTGCATATCCACACCGTGTATGGAACGGTCGTAATACGAATGATAATAGTATATCCCTTTTTCCGCATTACAGCACGACGAATATATAGTCGTTACGTAAGCGCCGTTATCGAGCTGACAGCTTCCGAGCGGTTGCGCCACCGCGTCGAGTATGTGGAAAAACTGTTCTACGCTCGACCCGCAATCCTTGCACGGCGGAGAATTGAGCGCGGTGAACGCCGCGCGTACAAACCGCGATTCCGACGAAAGATCGCCCGGCATACCCATGCCGCCCATGCCGCGGCTGTACGGTTGCAGGCTCAGTTTATCCGAAAACATGTTTTTGGGCGGGCGCGGCGAAAGCCCCATGTAGTTATTGAGATTGGTCATTTGTTGCGGGAACGGCGGATTGTTTGCCAACACGCCGACGGGATTGTCGTAAACGTTCAAACCGTTCTCGTCGCATTCGACGGTTATCGCGCCGTTGCGGTCGGCTATTATCCAGTGCAGTTCCGCGTTGGGCGTGTTCGCGTCGAACGGCGTATCGGTTATATTGATACGCGCGAGCATTCGCTTAGCTTCTTCGACGGTGGCGCACAGCCCGAGAATATACGGTATCAGCTCGAAATTAGCCACATTGTCCTTACCGCCGCACGGCGCGCGGTAAAACGCATTGCCCACAAAATTGAGTCCCGCCATGGCGAGCCCCTTCTCGTTGACTGCGTCGCAGTATAGCGGGCATCCGTTTTTGACCACCGCAACGCCTATAAGAGCGTTGTGCGCCTGTATCGTCTTGCCGCAGTCGCGCAACGAAAGCCTGTACCGACGCGGCGTGATGACGATCTCTTCGCCGTACGATACGTCGTAATCGAGCGTACGCCCGAAATAAAAACCGTCCGAATTATACTTAACTGCCGTGCACATATCCACCTCTCGATCGCATTTAGTCCGTTATTGCGGCAAACTTATTATATGCAATCACGCGAATATATTGTGCGGAATATTTATTTTTCGTCGTTTTCGCGCTCGACGCATCGGCGTGCAAGCTCGGCGGCGCGCGCCGACCGCGAGTACAGCTTTTCGGGCACGAATACGTATTGCGGATACCACTCACCGCTCGACTCGGGCAGTTCGCCGAGCATATAATACCCGTAATCGGTGAACATTATATGATCGACGAGCCGCGCGCCGGTCGCTTCGAGCGCGGCGGCAAGCCGCGACACCGCGCGCGTCAGTCCTAACGCATCGGGGAACAGTCCGTCGGCGCGCCTGACCGCTATTACGTTGCGCGCGCCGTACTTGACTGCCGAACCGATTATCTCGCGTACGGGAACGCCCGACTTATCGTAGCGCTCGACCGAAACGATCGAAAACCGACTGTCGAGATAAGCGACGTATGTACCGAGCCCCGCTCCGCCTATAAACATGCTCCCGAAAAAGTCCGCGGTATCGGCGGGACACGCGAGCCTTAATCCGCGCCAGCGCCGCCACATGCTCATGCGCCCCGCGACCGACAGCATTACCGCAGCGTCGGCAGTGACCCCGCTCACTTCCGCCAACGACTCGGGCGAAGCGTCGAGCGTTGCCGCCACGCTCCCGAATTTATCCAAAAGCGCGTGCGCCGTCGGGTTTACGTCCCTTTGCGGAACGACGAAAGACAACAACAGCTCGAGCTGATCTATCTCGCCGAACCCAGCAAGCTCCATGTCGCGCAGCGCAGACCGCCTCAGCCTTGCTCTATGCCCTACGTGGATATTGCGCGCGGTCGGCTTTCCGCACGTTTTGTCGTCGACCGAGATAGCGCGCGACCGCAGATCGCCGTAACGCTCCGATCCCGTTTTGTCGTCGTATTCCGTTGTTTCGCGAGCTTGCGGCTCGGCGCGATCGCGCGGACCGCCTTCGAGCCGTTCCCAAAAGGCTTTCAACCGCTTGTCGAGCTCTGTTTCCGCTGTCGCACGATATATATCGCCGCGTTTTTCGCTGTCTTGGAACATGGTATTATTGCTTTTTCTCTATTATTTCCAGCGCGACCTGCGCTTTGATAGTGCCGCCGAACATTTCCAGTTCGATCTCGGCGCTACGGTTATGTCTGTTTATTCGCGTGATACAGCCCTCGAAGTCTTTGAGCGGTCCGTCGTGCACCATCACTTTATCGCCGACGATAACGCCTATCGAATGCTCCAAGCAACGCTTGCCGCGCAACAAAAATTCCAATCTGCGCCGCTCATCCATCGGTAAAGCGACGTATTCCGAATTGCCGTTGCGCAATATTCGGATAACGTCGTCCGAGCCGCGCGCGTACGTGCCGAACTCACGCAAAAATTCGGGCGACGGCATTGTCGTCTCCACAAATACGTAACCGGGAAACAACGGGCGTTTGCGATACGTCTTGCCGAGCCGACGCTCCGCTTTGCTGCGGTAGTAAAACTCGGACTCGGGACAAAACGGATCGAACTCGAAGTCGAACGCGCGCTTGGCTATATACCGCGAGATATCCTGCACCACGCGGTTTTCCGAATTGGTCTTTACGTACAAAACGTACCAATAATACGGTTCGAGCATAACGCCTCCGATGTCGCGCAAAGATGTATACGAGCAGTATACAGCGTTTTATCGAGTTTGTCAATAACAAACACCGCAATAGCAAAAGCCGCCCGAACTCGGACGGCTTGCGTTAAAGATCAAACATACAGCAACAGATCGCCGTATGTCGGGAACGGCCACAAATTTTTGGGCATCAGCGTTTCCAAGCGGTCGCAGTATGTGCGAAGCTCCTGCATGGTCGCAAACACCTGCGAATAACACATGTCGGCTTCCTTTTGGAGATCGTTTTCGTTTTTGACGGCGAGCTGAGTTTCGGACAATCTTTGCGCCGCGCCGTAAACGGACGTGACGAGCGACGAAACGTTATCGAGCATGTCTTTTTGCGCCGAAGCTTGCGCGCCGAGCGCCGTGAGCTTGGCTATATTGTCGGCGAGCTCGGTAGTGAACCGCATAGCGGCGGGCAGTATTTGTTTCAACACGATCTCGCCCATAGTGAGCGCCTCGATATTGATTATCTTGCAATAGTTTTCGAGCAGGATATCCTTGCGCGCGCGCACTTCCTCGTCGGTATATATCTTCAACCGCTTAAAAAGCTCTACGTTTTCGGGGCGGTCATAGTAAGCGAGCGCGTCGGGCGTGCTTTTAAGATCGAGCAGGCCGCGGCGCTCGGCTTCCTCGCGCCATGCGTCGGCATAGTTGTCGCCGTTGAAAACTATGCGCCTGTGCGCTATATACTCGCGCTTTATAAGCTCGATCGCCGCCTTCTTGAATTCCGCGGCTTTGACTTTTTCGAGCTCGGTCGCAAACTCGTTGAGCACGTCCGCAACGGCGGCGTTTATCATTATATTGGGACAGGCGATATTGAGCGCGCTGCCGAGCGAACGAAACTCGAATTTATTGCCCGTAAACGCAAACGGCGACGTGCGATTGCGGTCTGTCGTGTCCTCGTAAATGACGGGCACGGACTCGACGCCCGTCGACAGCCTGTTGCCTACGTGATTGCTGTATTCCCTGTCGGATGCGAGAGTTTCCAGTAAGTCGGTTATCTCGTCGCCCAAAAACATGGATATTATCGCGGGCGGCGCTTCGTTAGCGCCCAAGCGGTGATCGTTGCCCGCCGATGCGACGGACAGGCGCAACAGATCCTGATGTTCGTCCACCGCCTTGATCACAGCCGTCAAAAACAGCATGAACTGCAAGTTGTTTTTAAGATCCTTTCCGGGCTCCAACAGATTTTCGCCGTCCGATGTGGACATCGACCAGTTATTGTGTTTGCCCGATCCGTTTACGCCCGCAAACGGCTTTTCGTGGAGCAAGCATACAAGGTCATGCTTTTTTGCGACCTTGCGCATGACCGCCATAGTCAATTGATTGTGATCGGTCGCTATATTGACCGTCGAATATATGGGCGCGAGCTCGTGCTGTGCGGGCGCGACCTCGTTATGCCGCGTTTTGGCGTATATGCCGAGCTTCCACAGCTCGGCGTCGAGCTCCTCCATGTATTCGAGCACGCGCGTTTTGATGTGCCCGAAATAATGGTCGTCGAGTTCCTGTCCCTTAGGCGGTTTCGCGCCGAACAGCGTTCTGCCCGTTATTATAAGGTCGGGACGCTGTTTGTACAGCTCGCGCGGGATCAAAAAGTATTCCTGTTCGGGTCCGACGGCGGGCGTGACGCGGCACGGCTTTTTGCCGAACAGCTTCAACACGCGCAACGCCGCTTTATTTAGACTGTCCATCGATCGCAACAGCGGCGTCTTTTTGTCGAGCACCTGACCCGAAAAAGAGATAAACGCAGTCGGTATGTACAATACGGAATCCTTTACGAACGCATAGCTCGTCGGGTCCCATGCGGTATAGCCGCGCGCCTCGAACGTAGAGCGCAATCCGCCCGACGGAAAACTCGACGCGTCCGGCTCGCCCTTTATAAGCTGTTTGCCCGAAAAGTTCATTATAACGCAACCGCCTTCCGCGGGTTGGATAAAGCTGTCGTGCTTTTCCGCCGTCACGCCCGTCATGGGCTGAAACCAGTGCGTGTAGTGCGTAGCGCCTTTTTCTATCGCCCAGTCCTTCATGGCGTTAGCCACCACGTCCGCGACCGCCGAAGATATGGGCTCGCCCGTTTTCATAGTGTTTTGCAACGCCTTAAAAACATCCTTGGGCAACCGCTCGCGCATTACCTGTTCGTTAAAAACCATAGAGCCGAACAATTCGGGTATTTTTGTCATTTTATAACCTCCTGCGCAAAATACAAAAACGCCGTAAAATTTACAGCGTCTTTGCTTAAACTACGCTGTTATTATACGAGTAGCGCTTGATTTTTGTCAAGTATTTGACGGGGCGTTTTAGCGATATTTTAAACGTCCGCCGTTTTGCCGCGACTATATGTCGGACGACGATATGCTCGCGTCCGCGAGCTCGTTCTGTGCGTTGCGAGCGAACGGCGTTTCGGTCGCGCCGACTGGCGCATCGTACGCCGACTGCACGGGAGCTTCGGTTGCGGTAAAGTACGATCGAAACGCGCCGCCATGCGTCCCGATCTTATCGGGATCGAACGCTATGCCGAACACGAACAAGGCTATAGTAAACGCCAAAGCGACGTAAACGTAAGCGCGTGCGTAAAACGCCATGTGCATACCCGCGTTTGTCGCGACATTCCCGTTAGTCGCGGCTTTGCCCGCCGCGCCGATCGACGGCGGCACTATAACAAACAACAACAGCATTATCGCGCCCGTCAAAGCGAGCGCATTTATGCGTCTTTTGCTCTCGACGTCGCGCGCAAGGCGTTCGAGCGATCGCCAAAGCACGCAAAGCAACAACACCAAGGCGAATACGCCGACGGCGAACGTAGCGATCGATCCGACCGTACTCGCAACAGAATACGTTATGTGCGTATTACCCAAAGCGCCCAAGCACGCGCATACGATCAGGGCGCTCATCGAGCCGCCGAGCATTAGGTTCATCGAGTTTTTTTCGCTTGCTCCGAGCGCGCTCGTACTCGCGACGATATCTACGCCTATAACGGGCGCGCACAACAGGAAGAACGCGGTAAGAGCGAGCGCCGCGCATACCGCGCGCTTGATGATGTATGCAACCTTTTTCCGCGTGAATATAGCGCGAGTCAATCCGCATACAAAGGATACGACGGCGACGGTGAGCGCTATCGCAAGCATCGCGCCGAGCGGAGCGAGCGTCGGTCCGCAGGACAATGCCGCAAGCCCTATGCCCGCCACGATAAGCGTCGAATGCAAATACGCAAAGAGCTTGACGGGCTTTGCGCGCACCAAGCCTATTATCGCCGATATCATGAACGCGAGCGAAGTTACCGCTATCGCTATCTGTACGACGACCGCTATAAGCGCGAAAATAAGCGACAGAACGGCTTCGCTGCGCATGGTGACAAGCAGATCGTTCATGGAAGATTCGACGTCGCTCCCCATTATCATATCGAGCGCACCCAGCGTAGTGTATGCAAGCTGATATGCAAGGATATTGCAATCGCCGAGATATTTTACCGCCAATGCGACCATCTTATCTATAATCTCGGTTTCGGTAGCATCTTGATTGTTTTTATACCATTTTTGAAACTCGGTATAAGCTTCGTTCCCCGCGGCGGCATACTCGTTGTATATCTCGCGGATCTTTGCTTTATCGTCGGCGTCGTTTACGTCCAAATTCAAATATCCGACGGCGCCCATGATCTGCCATATCGATTGCGATACGGTGATTTCGGACGTGAATTCGCTGTCTTCGGAGATCGAATTACCTAAGCCGTTAACCGCGATCTTTATCGGGCATAGCAACGCGACGAGTATGACCACGAGCGCAAGCGCGATAACGAGCGTATCGGTAACGAAATGCCGCGATCTCTCGAAAGATACCGCCTTGTCTATAAACGGTCCGACGACGTTTCGTTTTGCCGCTCGACGCGGCGGCGAGCACATGCCGTCGGTCCGCTCGGAACGCGTCGTCGCGCCGACGGGCGCACCGCAATTCTCGCAAAATCGCGCGTCGGGCGAAAGCTCCGTTCCGCAACGCGCGCATGTTTTGCTCCCCGAAAGCTTTGCGCCGCACTTCGAGCAAAACGCCGCATCGGGCGAAAGCTCCGTTCCGCAACGCGCGCAAGTTTTGCTCCCCGAAAGCTTTGCGCCGCACTTCGAGCAAAACGCCGCATCGGGCGAAACGTCCGCGCCGCATGACGGACACTTGGGGTCGACGGGCTTGACCGCTTCGAGCTTTGTTCCGCACTTGGAGCAAAAGTTCGTATCGTCGGGATATTCTATCCCGCACGGTTTGCACTGTTTCATATTTTCTCCTTTGATCCAAAGTCCTTTCGATAATTACGTTATTCTGCCGCACCGCTATCTATCGACGATCATTCGGCGTTCTTAACCAAACATTATCTACTTGTCGTTTGCGCTTTTCCATTCCAGCAGCTTTTCTATATCGTCGCGCTGAACGGACGAAGTAACGCGTTGAAGCGCGCCGTCGAAGTCATCCTGCGTCATGCTTTTTTCGCCCGTTTTTACGCCGCGCAATGCGGATATCTCCTCCGCACAGTCCAAAAGATTGGTCATGTCCGACCCGTTGAAGCCGTTTGTCTTTTCGACGACGCCGTCGATGTCGAGCTCGTCCGATACACGCACTACTCCGTTTTGGGCTATCTTTTTGAGTCGGCGCTCTATCATGTACCTGCGCGCAGGCGCGTCGGGCAACCCCACGTACACGCGCGTCCCGAACCGTCCGGGACGTATAAATGCGCTGTCGACGTCCCAAGGCTTGTTTGTGGCGGCGATAAGAAACAAAATATTATCGCTCTTTTTGCCGTACTCTTCTATGCCCTGCAACTGCGCCAACAATTCCGACCGCAACTGCTTGGCGTATTGCGATTTTGTAGATTTGGGCGAGATGGAATCCATTTCGTCAAAGTAAACGACGGCGCACGGGAACGATCGCGCCTGCGCAAACAGCGCGCGCACCGCCTTTTCGGTATTGCCCACGCCCTGATTCAACAGGTCGGACGGCTTGACCGAACAAAACGCCGCGCCGATCTCCTTGGCTATCGCCGCCGCGATCATGGTCTTGCCCGTGCCGGGCGGTCCGTACAGCAACATCCCGCCGCCGCTTTTGCGCACATAACCCTCGAACACCTCGGGATGTTCGAGCGGCAACAATACCTTGACCTTGACTATCTCTTTAACGTCGTCCAAGCCCGCTATATCGTCGAAACCTATCACGGGCAGTTTATCCCAATCGAACGCATATTCGGGATCGCCGAACGCGCCGTCGAGCACCTTGTCCTCGGGACGGAGCGGCGACGCTTGCTCGGTCGCGCGCTTTTTTACGTCGTCGCTCGCCGAGCCGCCGACGCGCGCGGGACGATCGGGCGCATCCTTTCCGCCGAGCATGACGGGCGGCAGATCGTCTATCGTTATCTCGGTCATTTGCACATCCGTCGGATCTTTCAGCCGCACCACTCGGCGCGACTGCCGCGTTATTATTCGCTCGAACGTGTTGCGCACTTCCCTGCCGTTGCCGAAGTTTTTATCGCGATTTTCGTACAGCTCGGAAAAGTATCGCACGAGCGCGGCTTTGGCGTCGACGCTTACGGTATAACGGCTTTTTGCGCACAGCGACAGGAATATTTTATAAAGCTCGTCGCCGTCGTAATCGGCAAAGCGTATATAATTTTTGAACCGCGATCTCAGCCCGGGGTTTGACGAGATGAACTTTTCCATGAGCCCGTCGTAGCCCGCGACGATGACGACAAGATTGTCGCGCTTGTCCTCCATCTCTTTGAGTACGGTGTCTATCGCCTCTTGCCCGAAGTCGTTGGCTCCGCCGTTAGCGAGCGAATACGCTTCGTCGATGAACAACACGCCGCCGTACGCCTTTTTTAATACGTCGCGAGTTTTGACCGCCGTCTGACCGATATAGCCTGCGACGAGCGCGCTCCTGTCTACTTCGACCAAATGCCCTTCGGATATAAGCCCGAGCGCACAATATATTTGCGCCATGAGCCGCGCGACGGTCGTTTTGCCCGTGCCGGGATTGCCCGTGAACACCAAATGGTACGACATGTCGGGAACGGGCATACCGCGATCTTTGCGCATTTGAAAGACCTTTATCTGATCTACCCAATCGCGCACGTTGCTTTTTACCGCGCCCAGCCCCACGAGCTTATCGAGTTCGGCGAGCGCCGCTTCGAGCGTGACCTTTTCGTTGCGCTTTATCTCTACCGTCGACAGCTCGTCCGCGGGCGCGTCCGTTTTCTTTTTCGGCGCGGAAATGCTTTCGGCGCACTCGACGAGCCGCTTGGCGCGAGCGTAACGCGCTTTTTGCAATTCGCCGTCGCTCGCCTTTGCCATTTTGAGCATTTGTTCGGCGGCGAGCATATAGTAACGCTTGGCGAGCGCTTTTTCGCCGCGTTTATTGCATTCCTTGGCTTTGCCGTAATATAGATTGAACGTTTCGTTCAGTATGCTCACGTTATCCATAAAAGCTTATATGCTCATCTTCTTTTTTAGTTCTTCGAGCTCGCGGTCGATCATGGCCTCCGTCATATCGTCGGACGCCGCTTCATTGTCCATCAACTTTTCGAGCTCGGCGTTTTCGGTCGCAGAGCCGAATGCGTTCGTCGAGAACGCCGCCTCCGTTTCCTCCATGAAGCTTTCCATCTGCTCGGTCTGCATTTCCACTCCCGCCATCGCGTCGGTGAATTGTTTTTGCACGCGCAAAAAATCGCGCTCGCGCGTGAGCTTTAACATATCCTTGCTGAGCGTGCTCATGCCTTCCAAAAACTCGCTCGTCATCACCGACATGTCCTTCATTTGCGAGGTGATCTCGAAGTTGAGTTTCATTTCGTACACGCGCCGCTGTTGCGCTATGGTCATGCGCAATCCCGCGAGCGCGAGATTGTACTGCGCGGTAAGACCCTGAGCGCGCGCCTGTCTGCCCGCTTCTATGTACACCTTTTTTTGCTCTTCCAGTTTTTGGATCTGCTTGTTCATCGCGTTGATCGTCTTTTTGACGAGCATACGCTTTTCAATTTCTTTCTTTGACGTAGCCATTATTGCTCCTTATCGTTATCCTTGTCGGTTTCGGCGGGATCGGGCTTGACGCCGTCGGCGACGGGCGCGGGTTCGACACGCTCGGCGAACATATCTTCGTCGGCGGCTACCGCCTCTTCCGTTTCAAACATGGCGAGCAAGCGATCGTCGTCATCGCTCTTGCCGTATATTGCGCCGTTTTGCTCGTAAGCGTCCTCTACCGTCGCGAACGTTTCGTCGGCGGCGGTCAACACGTCCTCCGCCGCTATGCGCGTATCGAGCGTTTTATTCAAAAACTTGGCAAGCCCGCGCTGATCGGCGAGCAAACCGCCGAGCGACATCTTGGACGAAGTCTTGAAAAACTTGTTGTCGTCGATCGCGCTTTTGAGCTTGTTCAACAATCTGATGTTGTACAGCAAATACATCGCGCGCTTGACGCTGTCCTCGCGTTCGGCTTTGAGCGCGTTTATCTTTTTGGCGTAAAACAGCTTGATCTCGCGGTTGGTTTCCGTCCGCCCCTTAGCCATAAGCTCGTCGATCTTTTTTTGTTTTTCGGCAAGCTCGTCCTCTATGCGTTGGGATTCCTTTTCCAATTGGCATATGGCGTCCACCACTTCCTCGCGCGTGAGCTTGTCGTATTTGCTTCTGAACAGTCCCATAATTTCTCCGTGTGCGTTATCCGTCTTTTGCGGATAGCATCCGACACCATTATAATACATTGCGCAACGAAAATCAAGCACTTTCGGAAAATCGACAAGATCGACGCGCTCGCCCGACGATAAAACCGCGGCAACGCGCATGAACTTCCCGCAAAACAAAAAGCGCCGCGAGCAAACGCCCGCAACGCCGTTTTACTTATCAAAGCGCGTATCGCCGCCGAAAGCAAACATTACCATTCTATTTTTTCCACCGGCGTGCGCTCGGCGTTATGCTCGATCTTTTCCACCTTGCCGCTGCGCATATGTATGACCTTGTCCGCCATGGGCGCGATCGCGCCGTTGTGCGTGATGAGTATCACCGTCTTGTTGTATTTGAGATTGACCTCTTCGAGCAAGCCCAAAACCATTTTGCCCGTTTTGTAATCGAGCGCGCCCGTCGGCTCGTCGCACAGCAACAGCAACGGGTTCTTGGCTACCGCGCGCGCTATCGCCACGCGCTGTTGCTCCCCGCCCGAAAGCTGGCTCGGAAAATTGCGCGCGCGGTCGGATAGCCCCACGCGATCGAGCGTTTCCGCAGGATCGAGATGATTGGGCGCGACCGACGCCGCGAACTCGACGTTTTCGAGCGCGTTGAGATTGGCTATGAGATTGTAAAACTGAAATACGAACCCGACTTTTTCGCGTCTGAACAACGTCAGACGTTTTTGGCTGTACTTGGTTATATCCTCGCCGTCGACCATCACTTCGCCGCCCGACGCGCAATCCATGCCGCCGAGAATATTGAGCACGGTAGACTTGCCCGCGCCCGACGCGCCGAGCACCACCACAAACTCGCCTTTTTCGACGGTGAAGTCCACGCCGTTGAGCGCCTGGATCTCCACCTCGCCGAATTTATACGTTTTGCTTACGTTTTTGAATTCGATCAGGCTCACCGTACTCTCCTTTTTCGCCGTTATTGTTTGCGAAACATTTGCTTGGTCTTGATCATGCCGTAATATCCGTACCACTTGCTTTTCAGCTCGTCGAGCGGCGCAAGCACGGTAAGGTCGTCCGCTATGCCGTTTATGAGCGCCGACAGCTCCTTTTGCGATTGCGGCGCGTCCGACAGTTCGTCGGCGTATGCGCTCGCCCCGATAAAATCGAAGTACGTCCTATCCTCCGTCGAA
>CANDGE010000009.1 GCA_947384195.1 uncultured Clostridia bacterium | reverse complement strand
CTTAAAGAAGCGGCGGAAAAAGCCAAGATCGACCTTTCGGGCACGCAAAAGACCACGGTAAGTCTGCCGTTTATCACGGCGGATGCGACGGGTCCCAAGCATCTCGAATACGAGATCACTCGCGCCAAGTTCGAAGCGCTTTCGCAAAAACTCATAGACCGTTCCATCGAGCTCACCAAAAAGGCGATGGCGGACGCAGGCTATACTAACAACGATATCGACAAGGTCATACTCGTCGGCGGTTCGACGCGTATCCCCGCGGTCGTCGAGGCCGTTCGTAAGCTTTCGGGCAAAGAGCCGTTCAAGGGCATCAACCCCGACGAATGCGTCGCGGTCGGCGCGGCTATTCAGGGCGGAGTTCTTGCCGGCGAAGTCAAGGACGTATTGCTTTTGGACGTTACGCCGCTTTCGCTCGGTATCGAAACTGTCGGCGGTATATTTACCAAGCTTATTCCGAGAAACACGACTATACCGACCAAAAAATCGCAGGTGTTCTCCACGGCTACCGATAATCAGCCGTCCGTCGACATCCACGTTTTGCAGGGCGAGCGCGAGATCGCCGCGCACAACAAGACGCTTGCTCGGTTCGAGCTCGGCGGTATCCCGCCCGCACCGCGCGGCGTTCCTCAGATCGAGGTCACGTTCGATATCGACGCAAACGGCATAGTGCACGTATCGGCAAAGGATAAGGGCACGGGCAAGGAACAGCGCGTTACCGTCACTGCGTCCACCAATCTTACGGAAGCGCAGATACAGCAAGCGATCAAGGACGCGGAAAAATTCGCGGACGAGGACGCTCAGCGCAAGGAAGTAGTCGATGCGAAGAACCAAGCGGATATGCTCGTATTCTCTATCGAAAAGTTCTTGCACGAAAACGGCGACACCATTTCCGCAGACGACAAAGCGGAGCTCAACAAAGAAATGGCTAACGTTAAGGAAGTCATAAAGACCGACGAGCTCGAGGCTATTCGCGACGCGGTGGAAACGCTCCAAAAGCTGTCCAACGGCATATTCTCCAAACTGTACGAGAACGGCGGAGCGCAAGCGCCCGAAGAGGACGTCGTTGTCGACAATCCCGAAGAAGTACCGTCCGACGACAACAACTGACAGACCGTATCCGATCGTTGTGTCGGATAATGAGTCTTTCGGATCGCGGAGTTAAAAATGGCAAAGAATTATTATGAAACGTTGGGCGTGTCTAAGACCGCGACCGACGATGAGCTAAAAGCCGCATTCCGTAAGCTTGCCAGACAGTATCACCCGGATCTGCATCCGGGCGACGAAGTTGCGGCAAACAAGTTCAAGGAAGTGAACGAAGCTTACGAAACGCTTTCCGACAAACAAAAACGCGCGGAGTACGACGCCGCCCAAGCGGGCGGCGGTGGCTCCGGCGCAGGTTTCGGCGGCGGTCAGCGCGGCGGTAACGCCGGCAGCAGCTTTTTCGACGAGTTCGTCAACATGTTCAACAACGACCACCACGGCGGCGGCGGTCAAACAAGCAACGGCGGAGATATAAGCCTTAACGTTACGCTTACGTTCGAGGAGGCGGCGTTCGGCACGCAAAAAGAGATCACCGTTAACCGTTTCGAGCCCTGTGCGGCGTGCCGCGGTACCGGCGCCAAGGGCGGAACGCAGTTTGTCAAATGTACAAACTGCGGCGGCACGGGTAAAGTGCGGTACGCGCAGGAAACGCCTTTCGGCAGGGTCGTAAGCATGAAGTCGTGCAACGTGTGTAACGGAACCGGACGTATAGTCAAAGAACCGTGCACTTCGTGCGGCGGTCGCGGATCGTTGCGTAAAAATTCCAATCTGCGCATAACCTTCCCGCCGGGCGTAGAGCCCAATCAGATAATGACAATTCCCGGCGAGGGCGAACGCACGCGCTCGGGCGCGAAAGCAGGCAATCTCATTCTTACGATAACCGTTCAGCCGCATAAGCTGTTCCGTCGCAAAGGACTCGACCTGCTCGTCGATATTCCAATATCGTTTACGCAAGCGTTGTTGGGCGACAAAGTGCTCGTGCCCGCGCTGAAAGGAAATAAGATAGCGTTCACTTTGCCCGAAGGCGCGCAAAGCGGGATGACTTTCAAGCTCAAAGAACAGGGCTTGGAGAATCCCAAGAAACAAATCAAAGGCGATCTGCTCGTCACCATCGATATAGAGTTGCCCAAAAATCTTACCCGAGAGCAACGTCAAAAGATCAAGGAACTGCACGAAAGCTTTAAGCCCGAACAGTACGACAAAGCACGGGAATTCATTAAAAAGTGATCAAACGACGCAAAGCCGCCGATAATATCGGCGGTTATTTGTGTTTGTAAACATTATCTTCAACATAGACGCAAAACGTTTATTCATTAAAAAATCACCACGACCGTACTTTATTCGGACAAGCATGTCCGCAAGCGAACGTGCGGTCGCGCAATAACATATCGTCACGGAGGACAGTCATGAAAGTACTCGTAATCAATGCGGGAAGTTCATCGCTCAAATATCAATTGATCGAAACGGAAACCGAAGCCGTACTCGCCAAAGGCGTTTGCGAACGGATAGGCACCGACGGCTCCACGCTCAATCATAAAGGGGCAAAAGCGGTTAAGATCGACGCGCCTATGCCCACACACAACGAAGCGATACAGCTTGTTTTGAACGCGCTCGTCGATCCCGAGCACGGCGTTATCTCGTCCATGTCGGAGATCGCCGCCGTCGGTCACCGCGTATTGCATGCGGGGGAGGAATTCGACGACTCGGTGCTCGTTACGCCCGAAACGCTCGAACGCATAGAAAAGAACACCGATCTCGGTCCGTTGCACATGCCGCCCAACATCATGGGGATAAAAGCGTGTCGCAAGGTAATGCCCGACGCGCCGATGGTAGCGGTGTTCGACACTACATTTCACTCGACCATGCCCGATCACGCATATATGTACGGCATAGATTATGACGATTACAAAAAGTACAAAGTGCGTAAATACGGTTTTCACGGAACGAGCCATGCGTATGTATCGGGCAGAGCATCCGCGCTCATGGGTACGGATCGAATAAAAACCGTCGTTTGCCATCTCGGCAACGGCGCGAGCATAAGCGCCGTCAAAAACGGCAAGTGCATAGATACGTCTATGGGCTTGACCCCGCTCGAAGGATTGGTAATGGGCACTCGCAGCGGCGATATAGATGCGGCGGTAGTCGAATATCTTATGGGCAAGAAAGGCTTGGACGTTCATCAAATGACCGACTATCTCAACAAGAAGTGCGGCGTTTTGGGCGTAAGCGGCGTCAGCTCCGATTTTCGCGATCTCGAAGCGGCGGTAAAGGACGGAAATCCGCGCGCCAAGCTTGCGCTCGATATGTTCTCGTACCGCGTAAAAAAATACGTCGGCTCGTATGCCGCGGCAATGGGCGGGCTCGACTGCTTGGTATTTACGGGCGGGATAGGCGAGCATACCGAATGCGTGCGTGAAGCCGTTTGCGCCGATATGGAGTTTTTAGGCATTAAGCTCGACGGCAAACTCAATCTCGGTGCTCCGCGCGACACCGAATTCGAGATAAGCGCAAAAACTTCCAAGGTCAAGATATTCATTATCCCGACCAATGAGGAGCTGTATATAGCGCGCGAAACGGTCAAACATAAAAACGATTGAAAAAGCGATCGATCGTCAACGAGCTGATCCAAGTGCTGTATCCCGACGATATAAAGTGTATCGTTTGCGGCAGGGAAATACATCCCAACCGCTACGGACTGTGCGGCGATTGCAAGCTCGATATCAATGTCAACTATTGCGTACGGTGCGGCAGGCATAAAGTCGGAACGGGCGATCATTGCGACGAGTGCGCGGGCAGTCACGTATATTTCGACGAAGCGCGTTCGGCGGTCAACTACGATGCGACCGCAAAAGATATCGTGCAACGACTCAAATACGGCGGCGCGCGGTATCTCGCAAAACCGATCGCACAGTTTTTGCTCGACATTTTACTGTTATCCGATTGGCGCGTGGACTGTATCGCATTTGTTCCGATGCACGCCAAAAGAGAACGCAAGCGCGGCTATAATCAAGCAAAACTGATCGCGCTCGAGCTGTGCGAGCACATCGACGCGCCGTGCATTTCTTTGCTCGAAAAAACGACGGCTACCGTAAATCAAGCCAAGCTCGACCGAGCAAAACGACTTGAAAATCTTAAAGGCACCGTTAAAGCGGACGGCGATCCGCCCGATAACGTCGTATTGATAGACGATGTTATGACTACGGGCGCGACCGTAAACGAGTGTGCGCGAATACTGAAAAGAGCGGGCGCAAAAAGCGTGTACGTTTTGACTTTTGCGTCGGTGCCCGAACGCCCCTTGCTCGATGCGCCGCAAACGGATATATCTCTTTTTCGTAGATAAATATCCTTAAAATAACTTGACTATCTATGCCGAAAATGTTAGAATATCGGTAGGCGTTGTATTGCGCCGCAGTGTGAGTTTTAGGCCGTCGGCATAATTTTGCTACGGCATATAATAAACGCAAAAAAATATTTAAAGGAGAATGTCATGACCCTACTTTCAAGTACGGAGGCTGTTTTATATGCGGTTTTACCTATAATCGGCGTAATTGTCGGCGCAGGATTCGGCGTGCTGTTTTTCAAACTGTACCAAAGCAAAAAGCTCGGCGCCGCAAAAGCTACCGCAAATAAAATGGTCGAAGACGCCGTAAACGAAGTAAAAGAAATGCGCAAAGCCGCGGCTCGCGAAGCGAAAGACGAGCTCGACAAAGAGCGCAGCGAACAAGAAAAAGAACTTCGCGAAAAACAAGCCAATATTTCCCGCGCCGAGCAAAGGATATTGCAACGCGAGGAGACCTTGGACAAGAAGGAACAACAGCTCGACAGAAAGTCCGACGATCTCGACAAAAAGGCGGATGAACTCGACTCTCAACGCAAAGCGCTTGCGCAAAAGCACGCGGAGACGGACAAGCTCAAAACGGAGCTCGCAGGCGCGCAAAGCAAGATATTGGAAGAGATCCAGCATGTCGCGAATATGAGCAAGGACGAAGCCAAGGCTCAGCTCATAGATGCCATACGCGACGAAGCCAAGCACGACGCCGCGAAAATGGTACGCGAGATAGATGCGGAAGCTAAGGAAGAAGCCGATAAGCGCGCACAAAAAATAGTGTCGCTCGCCGTTCAGCGTTGCGCTGTCGATCACAGTGCGGAAATCACCGTTTCGACAGTCGCTTTGCCCAACGACGATATGAAAGGGCGTATAATAGGTCGCGAAGGGCGCAATATACGCGCTTTGGAAACAGCGACGGGTTGCGATCTTATAATCGACGATACGCCCGAAGCCGTAGTGTTGTCATGTTTCGATCCCATCCGCCGCGAAGTGGCTCGCATCGCGCTCGAAAAGCTTATAAGCGACGGGCGTATCCACCCGGGCAGGATAGAGGACCTTGTGGAAAAAGCGCAAAAGGAAGTGGACGCCAAGATCAAAGAAGCGGGCGAAAACGCAATGTACGAAACGGGCGTTTTCGGGCTCAATCCCGATCTTGCGCGCATACTCGGCAGATTGCGGTTCCGCACGAGTTACGGACAAAACGTATTGCGTCACTCGATCGAAACTTCCAATCTTGCCGGTATAATGGCGGCGGAGCTCGGCGCAAACGTACAGCTTTGTAAGCGCGCGGGGCTTTTGCACGACATCGGTAAAGCGCTCGACCACGAGATAGACGGTACGCATGTATCGATAGGCGTTGACGTCGCAAAAAAATACAAAGAGAGCAAGGAAGTCGTGCATTGTATAGCGGCGCACCACAACGATGTAGAGCCCGAAACGGTCGAGGCCATTATCGTTCAGTGCTCGGACGCCATATCCGGCGCACGTCCCGGAGCGCGCCGCGAATCGCTCGACAACTACGTCAAACGCTTGGAAAAGCTCGAAGAAATAGCAAGCAGCTACGACGGCGTAGAAAAGGCGTTTGCCGTTCAGGCGGGACGCGAAGTCCGCATAATCGTCAAGCCCGAAGTCGTTGACGACGTCAAAGCGATGTATATGTCCAAAGAGATCGCCAAACAGATCGAACAAGACATGCAATATCCCGGTCAGATCAAAGTCAACGTCATACGCGAAACTCGCGCAGTCGAATATGCAAAGTAATGATACAACCAAACAATGCAATAAAAAGCCATCGGTAACACGGTGGCTTTTTAACAATAAACGGTGACGACAATGGACAACGTAAGTATAGAAAACGGCGCAACGCGCGGATCCGTGACCGAATACGCCGAAAAAACATACGGCACTCCGCCCGAATTTTTATGGCTACGCTTTCCGTTATATTCGATTTTTCGCCGACCCGACAATAAAAAATGGTATGCCGTCATCATGGATATACCGAAGTATAAGTTAGGTCTTGACGGACGGGAACATGTGGATATATTGGACGTTAAATGCGATACCGTCGTACGTGAAATTTTCAGAAACAAGCGGGTTTTTTTGCCCGCATATCATTTATACAAAGATAATTGGATAAGCGTGTTATTGGACGGCTCGGTCGATGTATCTACCGTATTCGGTCTTGTAGACGCAAGTTACGCCATCGCGAAAGGAAAGGCGAAATAGCATGACGATACGAGAGCATAAAGGCAAGAGTCTGTTTGCGTTTCCGTCCGATTATACCGTTGTCGACATAGAAACGACCGGACTTATAGCGGGCGCTTGCGAAATAATAGAAGTCGCCGCACTGAAATACCGTAACGAAAAATTGCGGGACGTATTTTCGACGCTTATCAAACCCGTCGCTCATATCGATCGGTTTATTACGCGGCTTACGGGCATCACGGACGCAATGGTTGAAAACGCGCCTAACGTCGCAGACGTAATGCGGGCGTTTTACGGCTTTGTAGAAAAAGATATCATCATCGGACATAACGTAAATTTCGACGTCGATTTTCTATATGACAATTTGCTGTCGCACAACGGTCTTATACTCGACAATTCGTTTGTAGACACTTTGCGGCTCGCGAGAAAGGCGTTGCCGCACTTACCGAACCACAAACAAACGACTATCGCGGAGTATTACGGCATTGCGACCGACGGCGCGCACAGAGCAACTAGAGATTGCGAAATATGCAACGCCTGTTATATCAATATCAAAAACGCACTCTTGTCACAGCGCGACTTTAATTTGGGATAGATCCGATTATAGCTTAGATACGCTCACTACATTTCGATCAAATCACAGCTTTTGCGACAAATACGGTCAAAATCGACCGTATTTTTTTTGCTATCATAGAAACGAAGAAAAAAGGTCGCAACTGGTACTTATACACGGGAGCTAAAACCATGAAGATCGAGCATTTCCGAAAATCGGATGAATTACACGTAAAGCTGTTGGGCGAGCTGGACGAACACACGAGCGGGTATGTTCGCTTGTCGCTCGATTCGCTCATTGACGGAAGCAACATCAAACGCCTGTTTATCGATATGTCCGAACTCGCCTTTATGGATTCGACGGGCGTGGGCGTATTGATAGGCAGATATAAGCGGCTCAAACCGCGCGGCGTGCCTATTTTTATCCAATCGCCGCGACCGACGGTAGACCGCGTTTTGGCGTTGTCCGGAATTTACAATATTATGATCAAGGCAGGTTGATTTATGAAAAACGAAATGACTGTTATTTTCGACGCTTTGTCGGAAAACGAAGCATTCGCTCGCAATACGGTTGCGGCGTTTTGCGTTACGCTCGACCCGACCGTCGACCAAATCAACGATATAAAAACAGCCGTGTCGGAAGCCGTGACCAACTGTATAGTCCACGCTTATCCCGATAACACCGCAGACAATAAGATAACCGTCACCACGACTATCATGGATAACTCCGTACATATCGTCGTTTCCGATACGGGCGTCGGCATAGACAATATCGACGATGCCGTACAGCCGTTTTATACGACCAAACCCGATCAGGAACGGAGCGGCATGGGCTTTACCGTAATGGAATCTTTTATGGATTCGTTGAAGGTGGAGCATAACACACCGTCGGGTACGGTGGTTACCATGATAAAAACGATACGAGGTGCGGATTGGAAAGAGAAGAAACACTTAAACTGATAGACCGCGCTCAGCACGGCGACAAAACGGCGAGCGAGCAACTGCTTACCGATAATTCTCCGCTGATAAAGTCGGTGATACGTCGCTATAAAAACAAAGGCGTGGAATACGACGATCTTTATCAGCTTGGTTGCGTAGGGTTTATCAAGGCGATTAAAAACTTTTCTACGGCGTTCGACGTGAGATTTTCCACTTATGCCGTACCGATGATCGCCGGCGAAGTGAAACGTTTTTTGCGCGACGACGGACCTATCAAAGTGTCGCGCGGAACAAAAGCCGCCGCAATCAAAATAGCGCGGTTTACAGAAGAATATAAGCACGAAAACGGCGAATCGCCGACGATAGACGTCATAGCCGAAAAGTTCGGCATCGAGCCGCAGGAAGCCGTATTCATCATGGATTCGGGCAGATATCCCGTATCCATTTACGACAGCAACGACGATAATTCGCGTACTCTGCTCGATAAACTTCAAACGGCGGAAAACGAGGAAGAAAAACTCGATAAAATGATGCTCAAAAAAATGCTCAACGATCTTCCCGCGCGCGATAAAAAGATCATTCTTTTGCGATACTTTGCCGATAAAACGCAATCGGAGGTCGCACGCGTTTTACACGTTTCGCAAGTGCAGATATCGCGCTTGGAAAACAAGATTTTAGTCAAAATGCGCACGGAATACGCCGAAAACGGTTAGCGTCTACTTTCAACGGCATATCGGGATAAAAGGTATTTTGCGGTACCTTTTATTTTTTTGCGGTTTTTTGACCGCCGATTGAATATTATCGCATTCTCTACGACAAATTAATTATATGAAAAATTCGGGAAATCACATAGGCGAAGGGCTTACGGTAGTATCGGAACGCGAGCAATGGGCGCCGAAAAAAGATAAGCCGCGCGAAAAGTTGTAGGAGAGATCATGTCGGAGAATACGAATGCCGTCAAAGCGCGCAATGAGCGCTACAACAAATACGTAGAAACAGTTACGCCCAAAACGAGCATACCCAAAGCGCTTTTTCACAGCTTTGCGGTAGGCGGACTTACCTGCGTCATAGGACAGGGAATAGGCGATATAGTCAAACTCATTTCGCCGACTATGCCGACCGATATGGTTTCCAACATCACATCCATGATATTGGTGACCGTTGCCATACTGTTTACGGGGCTCGGCTTTTTCGATGTGATCGCGCGTCAAGGCGGAGCGGGCTCGTTTTTGCCCATTACGGGTTTTGCAAACGCAATGGCAAGCGCGTCCATGGAATTCAAGACCGAAGGCTTGATATTCGGTACGAGCGTAAAGCTTTTTTCTGTCGTAGGTCCGGTCGTAGTCAACGGCATAGTATGGTCGTCTGTCGCGGGGCTTATCAACCTTTTGATACTGGGGATGAAATAATGTCGCTGTTTAAAAGATCGAACAAGAATACCGCCGAAACGCAAGTCGAACAAAACAGCGCCGAATTTCCGTTACGCACGCCGTCGCCGAGACAACGCGTGATGCGGTTTTTCAACACGCCGCGTATCGTCGGCAAAATGAGCGTAGTAGGGGAAAAAGAAAGCAAGGGACCCGTCGGCAAATATTTTGCCAAGTGCGAAACCGACGATAAAATGGGCGAAAAAACATTCGAGCGCGCGGAGATACGCATGTTCGATACCGCAGTCCGCGGCGCGATACGCGACGCGCGTTTGGGGCTGGACGATATAGACGTAATGGTTTCCGGCGATCTGCTCAACCAAATGACTACGTCGAGCTATGCCGCGCGCGATCTCGGCATACCGCATATAGGCATATACGGCGCATGTTCGACTATGACCGAAGGATTGATGCTTGCGGCGACGCTTGTGGACAGCGGGTATTACAAAAACGTCGTTTGCGCGGCGTCGAGCCATTTCGCGACGGCGGAACGGCAGTTCAGGTACCCGTTGGAATACGGTTGTCAACGTCCGCCGTACGCTCAATGGACGGTCACGGGCGCGGGGGCGTCGGTAATTTCGACAAACAACGAACAGACCGAACGCTTTCCCAAGATAGTGGCGGCGATCCCCGGTCTTATCACCGATTACGGCGTCAACGATCTCAACAACATGGGCGCGGCAATGGCGCCCGCCGCGCTCGATACTATGTATACCATGCTTACGCAGTCGGGCTTTACGGAAAACGACTTCGATATGATCGTTACGGGCGATCTCGGCAAGCTCGGCTCGGATATTTTACGCGATCTGATGCGCGAACGGGGAATAAAGCTAGGTCAAAACTATATCGATTGCGGCAATATCATTTACGACGTCGAACAAAAATGCTATCAAGGCGGGAGCGGTTGCGCTTGCTCGGCAACTATTTTCAATTCGTTCATCATGGAAAAGCTTATTTCGGGCGAATACAGGCGCGTCGCGTATCTTGCGACAGGCGCGTTGATGAGCACGCAAAGCTGTTATCAGGGCGAAACCATACCGTGCATTTCGCACGCCGTTATCGTCGAGAGTCCGTTCGGGGGTGAAAAATAATGCAAGTACTGCAAAACATAGGAACTTACGCAATAGTTTTTGCGACGGGCGGCGCGTTGTGCGCGATCGCCGAGCTGTTGGTCATTCGCACAAAGCTGACCCCTGCGCGAATTCTCGTAATATTTCTTATAGCGGGAATAATACTGGAAAGCGTCGGCGTATACGATTATATATTCAAGGTGTGTCAGGCGGGCATAAGCGTGCCGATAGTCGGATTCGGCGCGGCGCTCGCAAAAGGTTCGATAGAAATGGCGCGTTCCGTAGGGTTTTTGGGCGCGTTTGCGGGCGGACTCGTACGCACGGCGTACGGCGTAGGCGCGGCGGTAGTCATGAGCTATATAGTCACGCTGGTATTCAACCCGCGTACAAAATAATTTCGTATCAAATACGCATCTATCGGCATATATATAATGCTATGAGCGTACGGTGCAAAACGATAAAACGCAAGCGCAGCAAACGAAAGATATTGTTTGTTGTGCTTTTGTTTTTAGGCGCGATCGTCGTCGGCGTTTGTTTATTCATCAAGCAAAACGTAAATCCGATGATCGTCACTATCTCCAACGAGAAGATACGCGCTATGACTACCGAAGCCGTGAGCGCGGCGGTGCTCGACGTGATGAGCGAAAACTCGGGACTGGAATTTTTAAAGATCGAACGCGATGACGACAAAAAGATAAAAAGCGTCGATATGAACATCGACGCGATAAACGATCTCGCACAAAGAATAACGATAAAAGCGCAAAGCAATATCAATGCCGTAGGCAACGACGGCATAGCCATACCCGTTGGCTCGCTAAGCGGCGTTACGCTGTTTACGGGCTTGGGACCCGATATCAAGATAAAGATATATCTCGTAGGCTCTACAAAAACGCAGATCACGTCGGAGTTTACCGAATCGGGCATAAATCAAACGTTGCACAGGCTGTATTTCAACATAGCGAGCTCTGTTGCGGTCGCAGTCCCGGGATTGCCGTCCACCGTCAACACCAAAACGCAAGTATTGATGAGCGAAATGATAATAATAGGCGAAGTTCCGCCTACATATTTACAATCGACTTCTGTCGGCGATCTTCTCGACCTTGCAGCCAATCAATCGTAAAATTACTCGAAAACGACGTTAAAACGATTGCGAAACGAAGCTAAACGTGTTACAATATATGCGTAATACAAGATGCGTTTGAGTACGGCACAAGACAAAGCGCAAAAAACAGAGAACCGTCCGCGGCTGAAAGACGGTACGCGCTTCAAAATATTCACCGTAC
Organism: uncultured Clostridia bacterium; assembly: GCA_947384195.1. Taxonomy (GTDB): domain Bacteria; phylum Bacillota; class Clostridia; order Christensenellales; family Pumilibacteraceae; genus Anaerocaecibacter. The sequence continues at coordinate 23,385 of CANDGE010000009.1, read as the reverse complement.
GAGCACCGTCGCCGAAAGTTATATTAAGCGACGGCGTATGCCGCGTTACGAGCATAAAGAGCCCAAACTCGGGTGGTACAGCGTTATCACACGCCCCGATACCTATCGGGGCTTTTTGTTTGAAATTTTCGGAGGAACCATGAAACTAAACGAAATTCGCGAAGAAGCGCGAAAGAAACTCGCGGCAATGCACGCACGATCGGAGCGCGACCTTGCCGCGCTCAAAACGCATTTGTTCGGCAAATCGGGCGTTTTGACGGGACTGATGAAGTCGCTTAAAGACCTTCCGCAGGACGAACGCCCCAAGGCAGGCAAGGAGATCAACGACGTGCGCGTCGAGCTTGCCGCCTTGTGCGACAAAAAGGAAAAAGAATTGCACAGGCTCGCTATAGAAGAAGCGTTGAACGCCGAGCAGATCGATCTTTCGATAGACAAGCCTTGCCGCACCGTCGGCGCGCGTCATCCGCTCAATACCGTCAAAAACAGGCTGATAGATTATTTTATAGGCAACGGTTACGTAGTTTACGACAGCCCCGAAATAGAGACCGATTACTATAATTTTCAGGCGCTCAACGTACCGCCCGATCATCCCGCGCGCGATATGCAGGATACGTTTTTCATAAACGACGGCATTTTATTGCGCACACAAACGTCTGCGGGACAAATCAGGCTCATGGAAAAATTCAAGCCGCCGATAAAAATGATATGCCCCGGTCGAGTATTTCGCAACGACGACGATTCCACGCATTCTCCCGTGTTTCACCAAATGGAGGGCTTGGTGGTAGACAAAAACGTCACGCTGTGCGATCTTAAAGGCACGCTCGAAAGCTTTGCCAAGTTTATCTTCGGCGAACAACCGACTATACGCTTTCGCCCGAGCTATTTCCCGTTTACCGAGCCGAGCGTCGAGGTCGATGTTTCATGCTTCAAATGCGGCGGCAAAGGTTGCAGAGTTTGCAAAAACACGGGTTGGATAGAGATTCTCGGAGCGGGCATGGTTAACCGCAAAGTGCTCGAAAATTGCGGGATCGACCCTGACGAATATCACGGATTTGCTTTCGGCATGGGGCTCGACCGCATAACCATGATAGAATGCGCCATAAACGACATCAAGTTGTTATGGGAAAACGACGTGCGCTTTTTGCGGCAATTCAAGTAAGGAGAATGTTATGAAACTGCCTTTAAGTTGGTTGAAAGATTATGTGGATATTGGCGAAACAACTCCGCAAGAGCTCGCCGATAAATTGCTGTCCATCGGGTTTGAGGTGGAGGAAATAATTTCGCCGCGCACGGATATAAAGGGCGTGGTCGTGGGACGCGTCGAGCAAATCGCGCGTCACGAAAATTCGGACAAGCTGTGGATATGTCAAATCGACATAGGCTCGGAACGCGTGCAAATAGTTACAGGCGCGCAAAACGTCAAACAGGGCGATCGCGTGCCCGTCGCTACCGTGGGCGCAGAGTTGCCCGACGGGAAAAAGATCGTTGCGGCAAAATTACGCGGCGCAGAAAGCTGCGGCATGTTATGCGGCGGAAGCGAGCTCGGAGTGGATGACGACGTTATAGACGGCGCGAGCGTCGACGGTATATTGATATTGCCCGAAAACTCGACGATAGGCGAAAACATCATGCGGACGCTCGGAATAGACGATACCGTTCTCGATGTATCGATCACAGCAAACCGTCCCGACTGTCAAGCGATAGTCAATCTTGCGCGGGAGATATCCATATTATTGGATAAACCGTTCAAGATGCCGAAGCTTACCTACAAATGTCACGGCGAATATGCGCTACCGCACGTATCCATACAGGACAAAACACTTTGCAGCAGGTATTTGGGACGCGCGATAACCGACGTCAAAATAGAAAAATCGCCCAAATGGATGCGCGACAGGCTCAGAATGTGCGGGATCCGCCCCATATGCAATCTTGTGGATATTACAAATTACGTGTTGCTGGAATTCGGACAACCGTTACATGCGTTCGATATGAAATACATCGACGAGCGCATAATCGTTCGCAATGGCGCCCCGAACGAAAAAATAACGGCGCTTGACGGCAAAGAGTACGAAGTTAACGGTGTTTTGGTCATTGCGGACGCGCGCAAACCGCTTGCGATAGCGGGCATAATGGGCGGCGAATATACAAGCATATTTCCCGACACGCGCAACGTATTTTTGGAAGCGGCGCGATTCGAGCGCAGCAATATCAGGCGCACGTCGCGCAACATCGGCTTGCGCTCCGATTCGTCGGCACGTTTTGAAAAAGGCGTCGATTGGCGTTCCGTCGAGCTCGGCTCGGAACGCGCGCTTGCGCTTGTCGATATGCTCGAATGCGGTAAGGTCATGCAAGGCATAACGTCGGACGGCGAGCAACAGCCCGTCGAAAAAGTTATACGCACAACCAAATCGGAGATATGCGGCTTGCTCGGCATAGATATAGATAAAAAAGTAATTGTATCTATACTCAAAAAACAAGGCATTAACGTAAAAAGCGAAGGCAAGACGCTCGTATGCACGATCCCGCTCGTACGCGAAGACATAGATGGCTACGCCGATCTTGCGGAAGACGTTATGCGTTTTTACGGTTACGACAACATCGTGTCGACACACTCCGAAAATACTCATCAAACACGCGGCGGAAGAAATATCCACGACGAAAATGTCGAACGCGTTAAAAGCTTGATGCAGTCGCTCGGCGCCGACGAGATACTTAACTACTCGTTTATTTCGCCCGACGCGCTCGATAAACTGCTTATCGCTCAAAACTCCGCATTGCGCAACGAAATTGCACTCAAAAACCCGATCAGCCGCGATATTTCGGTAATGCGCACACAACTCGTATCATCTATGCTTACGTCGATGGCGAGAAATTGCGCGCGCAAAAACGACAAAATGCGGTTTTACGAGCTCGGAAAAACTTTCATACCCAAAGCGTTGCCGATCGTCGAATTGCCTTGTGAACGCGATGTTTTGTGTACCGGATCATGCAACGACGGCGATTTTTACACGCTTAAATCGCTGGTAAAAGAAGTGGCGAGTCTGTTCGGAACACCTAAGTTTACAGTATCCGCCGCAGCATATCTGCACCCCAAACAATCGTTACGCATAGAAGCAACGGGCGTGACAGGCGAATTCGGAAAACTGCACCCGCTTGTTTGCGAGAATTTCGGACTGCCTGCCGAAGTTTTCGTCGCGCATATCGATTTGACGGATGCGCTCGAACGCCCTTTGACGATCGCCAAGCATACACCGCTGTCCAAGCTTCATCCCGTCGACCGCGATCTCGCGCTCGTCGTCGAAAAAGGCATAGCGGTGGGCGATATGCTTGCCGCCGTCAAAACGGTCAGTCCGTATATCGCGGACGTTAAGTTATTCGACATATACGACGGTGAACAGATAGCGGACGGATACAAGAGCGTTGCGTTTTCCATGCGAATACAGCCGACCGACACTACGTTTTCAGACGGCGAAATAAAAGCTATAATGGACGCCGTAATAGAAAAGGCGCAAGCCGACTACGGAGCAAAGCTACGCTGATGCAGTTGGTCGCACCTGCGGGTAGCTTCGGCGGACTCCGCGCAAGCATAAACGGCGGTGCGGACGCGGTATATCTCGGTATGCCGCAGTTCGGCGCGCGAGCAAAAGCCGAAAATTTCGACGAGCAAACATTTAAACAAGCTGTCGCATATGCGCATCTTTTCGGCGTAAAGGTATTCGTTACGCTTAACACATTGATAAAAGACAGCGAGATCGAACAAGCTTATAAAACCGCGAAGTTCGTATACGATAGCGGTGCGGATGCGGCGATCGTTCAAGATCTGCGCTTTATTGAGCTGTTGAAAAATCGTTTGCCCGATCTCCCGTTACATGCGAGCACGCAAATGGGCATACACAACGCCGACGGCGCAAAAGCTTTGGCGCGGCTCGGCATCAAACGCGCAGTGCTCGCGCGCGAAACATTGCCGCAAGACATAGTCGAGATCAAGGCGACCGGGCTCGAAATCGAATACTTCGTGCAGGGCGCACTGTGCGTATGCTTTTCGGGCAACTGCTATTTTTCGTCGCTCGCATCGTCGTACAGCGGCAACCGCGGAAAATGTATGCAACTTTGCCGCAAACAATACGAATTCGGCGGAAAGCGCGGATATTATTTGTCGGCAAAAGATCTGTGTCTTTACGACAAATTACACGAACTCGAATCGCTCGGAGTCGACGCCGTCAAGATCGAAGGGCGTATGCGTTCCGAAGAATACGCATATAAAGCGGCGAGCGTTTATAAATCGGGTATGCCGACCGATCGTGCGTTAAACGAGCTTAAATCGGTGTTTAATCGCGGAAATTATTGCACGGGATACTTAGACGTAAACGCGCCGTTTCGTGTCATATACCCGCAAACACAATCGAATATAGGCAAATTCGTAGGCAGTGTTTCTGCCGTTAGCGGTAAAAAACTTACGGTGAAAGGACATTCTCCCAACGCGCTCGACGGGTACAAGGTCATACGCGACGGACGGGAGCTTTGCGGCGCGAGCGTGCGCGGCGGACAATTGACAGCCGACGGCGACTGCAAAGTTGGCGACAGCTTGCATTTGACATTCGACGGGGAGCTTGCGCAAAAGATAAAAACAATCGCGCGCAAGCTCGATGTCGACGTACGGGTCACGCTTGCCGCCGATGCGTTCCCGACCGCGGTATTGAAACACAACGGAACAACGGTGACCGTGACAGGTGACGATAGGGCTCAGCCCGCGCATTCGCGCGCGTTGTCGGCAGACGACGTTTTGCGCGCATTTTCCAAAACTTCCGATAAACCTTTTGCGCCGAAAATAAGTATCGAAATAGCCGACAATGCGTTCATGCCGATATCGGCGTTAAACGAATTCAGGCGCAAGGCTTACAATGCGCTCGAACGCGCAATTACAGACGGCAATAAGCCGCGTCGGGTGTCCGTACCGTATATCGGGCTCGATTACGATCGTTTCGACGGACAGGGTCGCATACTGATGGTGGAAACGTCCGATCAACTCGACAAATCGATACTCGACAAAGTAGATTATGTGGCGCTCAATCCGCGCGATTATACGCGCTTCGATATCCCCGAAATAAGCAAGCCGATTCTACTAAACGCTCCTATAACAATGCGCGGAAACGACAGGGAAGTAATATCGTCGGCGATCGAACGCGACGGGATATTCGGCGTGATATCGAATAACCTTTACACGCTATCGCTCACCGACAAACCCGTTTTGCTCGGTCACGGACATAATATTATCGGAAAATGCGATATGCCGCACGTGCGGTCGTTTGAAGCGGACGACTTCGACGGCGGATTCGCGTATGTTTTCGGCTATGCGCCCGTAATGACGCTTTGTCATTGCCCGTACGGCAAATGCGTTGATTGCTCCGGTTCGGACACGCTCAAAGACGATAGCGGACGACGTTTCGCGTTGCGTCGCTATAAAGCCGCGCATTGCTATTGGCAATTACTCAATTGCGTTCCGCATTATTTATGCGATATTCCGCAGATACAGTCGTACAAAAACACATTTTACGATTGCACGGTCGTTGACAAGACGACCATATCGAAGATATTGGACGGAGAATGTCCGAGCGGCGGATACACGCGCGGCAATATAAATAAAGGCTTGAAATAATGAACGATACAAAACATCTCGATTTCGATACCGTACTGCAAAAGATCGCGGCGTATGCGGCGGCGGACATCACGGCGAAAAAAATAATATCGAGCGTCCCGACGACCGATCTCGATACTGCCGATAAGCTGTTGACGCAAACGGGCGATGCGATAAAGGTTCTTGCGTCGCACCGTCCCGATCTCGCATTCGACGATATTGCGCCCATAGTCAACAAGGCTTGCGTCGGCGCAACGCTTACGCCGCGAGAATTTTTGCGGGTCAAAACAAACATATCGTGCTTGCGTTCGGTCAAAAACAGTATTAACGCCACCGACGGTTGCGATTCGCTGAAAGATATAATAGAAGGTGCGCGAAACTGCGACGAACTGGAATATTCGATAGATAAAACTATCGAAAACGAGAACGAGATAAAAGACGATGCGAGCGATAAACTTCGGTCTTTGCGCAGATCCATATTGCGTGCCGCCGCAAAACTGAAAGATCGACTCGACGGTTACACGGGGCAGAGCGAGATCGGCAAATATTTGCGTGACAACATAGTCACGGTGCGCGGCGGGCGATATGTTTTGCCTGTCAGATCCGATTGCAGATCGCACGTAAAGGGACTTGTTCACGACGTTTCATCGACGGGCGCGACCGTGTTTATAGAGCCGTTCGCCGTTGTAGAGGCTAACAACGAGCTCATTACGCTCAAAAACGAAGAAGCGTACGAAATCGAACGAATACTTGCCGAGCTCGGTAAAGCGGTAGCCGCCAATGCGTCGGAGCTGACGAAAGGCAACGATATCTTGATCGAGTGTGGGATCATATTCGCCAAAGCCGAATACTCCAAGCATATAAACGCATACCGTCCGCTTATAAATTGCGACGGGCGTATCGCGCTGAAAGGCGCGCGCCATCCGCTTATTTCCGCAGATACCGTCGTACCGGTCGACATCTCGCTTAACGATAAGAGAGTTTTATTGATATCGGGTCCGAATACGGGCGGAAAAACGGTCGCGCTCAAAACCGTAGGATTGTTTGCGTTACTTGCCGCATGCGGCGTATATTTGCCGACCGAGGACGGCAGCGAGATATGTATCTTTAAGGACATATATTGCGATATCGGCGATTCTCAAAGCATCGCACAGTCACTGAGTACATTTTCGGCGCATATAGTCAATATTTCGCGTATAATCTCGCAAATGACCGAACGCTCGCTCGTATTGCTCGACGAGCCCGGCGACGGGACCGATCCCGACGAGGGTGCGGCGCTCGCTACGGCGATCATTAAAAAATTGCTTGCGGCGAACGTTACCGCGATAGTAACGACGCACTTCAATTCCGTAAAAGAGTTTGCGCTCGGGTGCGGGGGAATAGCCAATGCTTGTATGCAGTTCGATCCCGTCAATTTTAAACCGACATACAAGCTTTTGCAGGGAGTATCGGGGTCGAGCTATGCGCTCGAAATAGCCGAACGATTAGGGCTCGACAAAACATTGATAAACGATGCTCGCTCGGCGTTGAGCGACGAAAAAATAGCGTTCGACACCATAATGCGGGAAGCCGAAACATTGCGTAACGACATAATAGCGGAAAAACAACAATGCGCCGCGCTCGAACGCGAAGCGCGCGAGCACAACGAGAAAGCGCGCAAGCTTCGTGCGGAATACGAAAACAAGCTCGCGGAACTAAACGAGAATTCGCGCGCTATAATACGCAAGCGTGCCGACGATTATGCGGAGCGCGCCGAAAGCATAATAGATGAAATAAAAGCCGAGCTTAAAGCCGCCGACGAAGCGGCGCTGTTCCGCGCGCGCAAAGCCGCCAAAAAACTTGCCGATACCGTGCCTGCGGACACCGTAAAGCCGATAAGATCGAAAGAGCCCGCTACTCCCGAACGCTTGACGGTCGGAACGCGCGTATACGTGAACGGGTTGGATAAGGAAGGCGTTATAGCGAGCGCACTGCGCGGAAATAAAGCCGTCGTAGCGATCGGATCGATCAAAACCGAACTGCCGATAGCGTCGCTCTCGCTGATAGTTACGCAAACGGAACCCAAACAAAAGCACATCGTTAGCTCCGTCGGCGAACCGATAGATAAGGAAGTAATGATGCTCGGCATGACAGTCGACGATGCGACGGCGGAGCTGGACCGAATAATATCCGATATTCCGCCGCACAGCACTTTGCGCATCGTTCACGGCAAAGGCACGGGCGCGCTCGGTAAAGGCATACAAGCATATTTGCGACGGTTACCGCGCATAAAAACATTTCGATACGGGCGCTACGGGGAAGGCGATACGGGCGTTACGATAGTCGAGATACGTTAATCGTTCGATAAAATATCCCTGTATTCCCGCAATTCGTCATAATCGAGCGCCGTATACAATATTTCGTTTTTATTGAGCTTCGCATTTGCAGACAGATCAAGAGATATCACATATACGATATAATTGACGGAGCGCATTCCGAGCGCGAGCACGGACTCGCGATCGTCGCCGAGTATTTGCTTTGCATATTCGTCGAAGCGATCGGATATAGCCCGAAACGCACTGTCCGTAGTGGTATAGAACGATCTGTTTTTACGACGCATACTCGCTATGACGGTGTCGGCGGAATACGGCGTTATTTTATCGTTAAGCAATAGATTAAGCGTAATACAATCGGCGACCGAAATACTCGACAGATAATGAACACTGCGAAAACGGATCGATACGGCTCTGTCTACCTGTGCGCGAAAGCACGTGTTTTTTGAGCCGTCTGCCAATTTATAAAGCAAGCTATCGGGGATATTCGATCTCATCATATTTTCACGATGGAATAATTAAAGTAATCGCCGTCCGTCCTGCAAACGGTATTATACAACGCCGTTGCTCTTATATCGACGTTCAGCACGTCGCGCACTTCGTCGTCGGCATTTGCGGCGGCTTTTATCGACGCGTTGTCGGTCTTGACTAAGTCGGGTAAAATGCCGAAGTCAAAACCGTTTTTGCATGCCAAAAGGCGAGTGCAAAACCGTTTTTGCGTCATGGACTTATCGATCGATAACAATATATCCAACAACAATCGCGCTATACGCTTTTTCGTGTAGCGTTTACCCGATACCGCGTCGACTATTCCGTCGTAGTCATACGTTTTTGACACGTTTTTCAACAAATATTCGAGCCCTTCGGAGCAATCTCGAGCTTGGGCTATCGCGTACGGCTCGGCGCATTTCAACGCGAAAACGATCAAAGCCTTAAAAGCAGACATGTCGGGCGAGTGAGCATTGCGCCACTCGGCTATTTCGTCGGCGAAGTGCGGGATACGATCGAGTACTGACGCGAAGTTCCCGTCGCGTTCTGCATTGCGTATCGCCGTAGCGGATATATATTTTCCCGATCGATCGGCGTCGTTATGCGTCGCGCCGACACGCTTTATAATAAGCGGCTCAACATCGGCGCACAGCTTGTCTGCCGCGGCGATATATTCGACGCACAGCATATTGTTAGGCTCGACAAGAATATTCCCGATATCTCCGTCGGCGGGATAAGCATTGCCGTACAGCTCGGTCAAAGCGGTCATGCTCGCCGCATTATAGCTCTTACCGAACTGCATAAGCGTTTTTAATTTATCGGCTATTTTAGCGTTATGCTTTATCTTAAATTCGGCGATCTTGCATATCGAATCGGGTTCGGCAGTCGCACCCATAGCCATATATCCGATGTTTTTTATTTCCTTGATGATTTTGACAGCGCCTTCGGCAAACAGCTGTGCGCTTGCCGTACAATAAACAGTCGGCAATTCGATCACCGCGTCCGCACCGCCGACTACCGCACATTTGGCGCGCAAAGCCTTATCGCAAAACGCAGGCATAGCCGACTGAACAAACGCTCCGCTCATTACGCAAACTATCGATCCGACGCCGCTTTCGCGCGCTTGACGCAATTGATATCCATGCCCCGTGTGAAAAGGGTTATATTCGCAAACGACAGCACAATTTTTCATGATTTCACTTTACTTTGCTCGTTATTCGGAGTATAATATTTCGTGTACATACAATATGATTGTAACACAATCGCGAAAAAAAGTAAATACAAATCGGAGGATATTATGAACGATTTATTAAAGTCCGTACGTCAAAAAGCCAAAAGCTTGCAAAAAACCATTGTGCTTGCCGAAGGCGAAGAGCCGCGCATCATCACCGCCGCGGTAAAGATCCAAGCGGAAGGCATTGCCAAGCTTATTCTTTTGGGCGACCCCGAAACGATAGCCGCGAAATGCCCCGACGCAGATCTTTCGGGCATTAAAATAATCGACGTTAATAAGATAGATATACAGCCGTATGCAGAATTGTTGTACGAACTGCGTAAAGCCAAAGGAATGGACATGGAAACTGCGCGCAAGCTCGCGCACGACCCGCTGTATTTCGGCGTTCTGTCGGTAAAACGCGGGGAAGCGGACGGCATGGTCGCAGGATCGATACGCGCGACAGGCGATGTTTTGCGTCCCGCATTGCAAATAATCAAAACGGCCCCGGGCATTAAAACAGTCAGTTCGTGCTTTATCATGCTGTTGAACAAAAACACCGAATACGGTGAAAACGGCGTAATGGTATTCGGCGATTGCGCAGTCAATCCCAATCCCGATTCGGCACAGCTTGCCGACATCGCCATTGCTTCGGCGGATACTGCGGCAGCCATTGCGGGCATCACGCCCAAAGTCGCACTATTGTCTTTCTCCACCAAAGGCTCGGCAAAAAGCGAGCTCGTCGACAAAGTGACCGCCGCGCTCGACATCGTCAAAAAAGCACGCCCGAACTTGCAGATCGACGGCGAACTTCAAGCCGATGCCGCGCTCGTGCCGACGGTAGCCGATCTCAAAGCGCCCGGCAGTACCGTCGCGGGCAAAGCAAATGTCTTGATCTTCCCGGACCTGCAAGCGGGCAATATCGGGTATAAACTCGTTCAACGTTTGGCGGGCGCGGAAGCAATAGGTCCTATTTGTCAAGGCTTTAACAGTCCCGTAAACGACCTGTCGCGCGGTTGCAGTAGCGAGGACGTAGTAAACGTCGTAGCTATGACGGCTTTGCAAAGCACGATCGGCAAATGATCGCTTAATATGAAATTTAAAAAGATCACCGTCAAATGCACGTCGAATACGGCGGAAACGATCGCGTACGCACTGCACGAAGCGGGCAGCATGGGCGAAGTTTTCGACGATTACAACGACGTAAAACAAGTATTGGACGAAAAACGCTGGGACTATGCGGACGCTTCGCTGTTCGACGTTTCCGACGGTTGTGCCGTCGGCGGCTTTTTTACGATCGAAACGGACGAAAATACGGTATTACACAAGCTCGACGAATTGCGAAAAAATGACTTTGCCGATTTTTCGAGTATGGAAACAAGTATCGAAACGATAGATTCCGAAGAATGGGAAAACGAGTGGAAAAAATATTATAAACCGTTCAATATCGGCAAGATCGTCGTCGTGCCGGAATGGCTCGACTACAACGCCGTCGGCGGCGATATACCGATAAAACTCAATCCCGGCTTGGCGTTCGGGACCGGCATGCACGAAACCACTTCGATGTGCATCGATCTGATGCAACGCATAGAACTCAAAGATAAACGCGTGCTCGATTTCGGTTGCGGAAGCGGGATCTTGGGCGTTTGCGCGACAGCGCTCGGCGCGGGATCGGTATTGTTTGCCGATACCGACGAGCAAGCCGTCACCGCCACGTATTACAACTGCAAGATCAACGGAATAAAAGACCCCGAAGTATTTTTACGCGACGTACGGGAACTGACAGAGCCCGCAGACGTAGTCATTGCAAACATAACGGCAGACGTATTGACGGCAGTCGAACCTATCGTCAGATCGGCGCTCAAAAAGGGCGGCTATGCCATAGTAAGCGGTATAATTTCGGATAAAACCGAACTTGTCAAGCAAGCGTATGCACGCGATTTTACGCTGAAAGAACACATACAAAAAAACGAATGGAGCGCATTCCTGTTTGAATCATGAGATTTTACTACCCGAACATAGATAAAACCAAACCCGAGCTTACAGGCGAAGCACATACGCACGCCGCATATGCCTTGCGTATCAGAACAGGCGACCGTATAACAGTTTTCGACGGAAATGGCAACGATTACGTTTGCAAAGTGACGGATATCAAAAAAGATAAAACCTTGCTCGAAATCATCGAGACGGCGCAAAATACCGGCGAAGCCGAAATAACGGTATCGCTGTATCTTTCAGTCATCAAACAAGATAAATTTGAAATGGCTGTTCAAAAAGCGACAGAGCTCGGCGTAAACAAAATAGTACCCGTGTTTACGACGTTTACTCAACGCAGTTTTTCGCTCAACTACGACCGATTAAACAAAATAGCGATCGCGGCGTGCGAACAGTGCGGGCGGAGCGTGATACCGACCATAGAACAAGCGATCGACTTTGATACTTTGCTCGATCGCGCCAAAAATACGAGCATGATATTTCTGTGGGAAAGAGAACTTCACGGTACAATGCAATCTGCAATAGACAAAACACAAACGGATGTTGCGGTGTTCGTTGGTCCGGAAGGCGGAATAACCGAGCCCGAAAAAACAGCGCTCACACAAGCGGGCGCAAAAGCGGTCACGCTCGGCGCGCGCATACTCCGCGCGGAAACAGCGGCTATCGCCGCGCTTTCTGTCGTGTATTACGAAATGGGAGAGTGGGATCTTTGATCGTCAAGGTAGTTACGCTCGGCTGTAAGGTCAATCAATGCGAAAGCGCGTCCATAGTTGCGACGCTCGTCGCGCACGGATACAATGCGTCGGAAGGCTTAGAGCCTGCCGACGTTTATGTATTGAACACATGCTCGGTAACAGCCGAAGCCGATAAAAAGTCAAGACAATATCTCGCAAAAATGCGCAAGCTGAATCCGAATTGCATAATTATAGCAATAGGGTGCAGCACTCAAAACGCTCCCGAAAAATTCATTCAAAACAATGTTTTAGCCATATACGGAACAAACGATAAGTCAAGATCGGTCTTAAATGCCATAATAAACATATATAAATGTAATGATTATAATACTCTATCAGATATAATACATAGTAATAAATCGCTCATTTCGAGCGAAAAACGGGAGTATTGTTACGAAAGTTATCCGTTAAGAAACAAAACTCGCGCATTTATTAAGATACAGGACGGGTGCGACAGGTTTTGCTCCTATTGCATTATACCGTATTTGCGCGGCAGGAGCAGGTCGAGATCGATAGAAGATATCCTGCGCGAATGCGACGAGATAGCGTCGCGTGAGATAGTGCTGACAGGGATAGACATGTCTGCGTACGGAAAAGATATAGGGCATACGTTTGCGGAGTTGTTATCGGCTTTATCCGCAATAAAAGTTCGGAAACGATTGGGTTCGCTGGAATGCGAAGCTATCGATCGCAATGTTCTTAAAGCAATGAGCGACGGGGGATATTGCGCTCATTTTCACTTGTCTTTACAGAGCGGCAGCAGTGAAGTATTGAGAACGATGAACCGCAAGTACAATACAGAACTATATTACGAAAAAATCGAGATGATACGCGAATATTTTCCGTCGGCAGGCATAACGACCGACGTTATAGTAGGTTTTCCGTCCGAAACGGACGAATTTTTTAAAGAAAGTCTCGAATTTATAGAAAAGTGTGCATTTTCCGATATACATGTATTTCCGTACAGTCGGCGAACGGGGACATTGGCGGCAAAAAAATACTCGACATTACCGCCCGATACGGTGAAAGCCCGCGTCGATCGATTGCTTGATGTCAAAAACACATTGCATAACCAATTTTTGTTGAAAAATATCGATACCGTTCAATCGGTTTACGTAGAAGACTCCGAAGACGGTTTTAACGTCGGATATACCGAAAACTATATCAAAGTTTATTCGACGGCAAACTGCGGCGAAATAACCGATCTTAAACTCGTAAAACCGTATGGCACAGGCTTACTCGGTGAACCTGTTGCTTGATTTATGCACCCGAAATATAACACTCGAAAAACAACTCATAACGATATTAAGACCAAAGTAGGGAACTAAAATTTTGTCGATAGCATAAAACTTATCACTTCGCAAAAGACAGCTTTTGCGAAGTGATAATAGTGTTTTAAGGGGTTTTTATGGGGATGTTTTATACGATATACGACTTTATCTTTATTTGCTCAATTTCTTTAAAAGACCTTATACGCTTTATCGGGGACTTATCGCGAACGCTTTACGACAATTTTATCGCACATAAAAACCGTTATTATATTCGATACTATTCATATGAAAAGATCGGCTAAGATCACATTGATATGCGTAACGGTGTTTGTCGTAACGATCGCACTCACGGTCGGATTTTTCTTTTTGTTGATAGAACCCGAATTCAAGCTGTTTGATTCGACCGAGCTTGACACGGACAAGCTTATATCATACACGGATACGGTAACGATTTTAGACGCAAACGGTAAACCTTTGGATGACGCGCTGTACGACAACAATAAGATCTACGTCGATATAGACGACTTGCACGGCTACACGCTCAACGCGTTTATCGCTATAGAGGACAAACGCTTTTACAAGCATGACGGGATCGATTATAAACGAATGGCGTCGGCTTTTATTGCGAACGTCAAATCGCGCAGTTTCCGCGAAGGCGCGTCGACAATAACGCAACAGCTTATCAAAAATACGCACTTGTCCAATGAAAAGACTTTAAAACGCAAGCTTACCGAAATTCGTCTTGCGCGCGCGCTCGAACGAGTGTACGACAAAGACCGAATATTGGAAAGCTATTTGAATATCCTGTATTTCGGTTCGGGAATACGCGGACTCGGCACGGCAAGCCGCGTCATGTTCGGTAAGCCCGCATCCGAGCTTACGCTCGCCCAGTCCGCCGCGCTTGCTTCCATTATCAATAATCCGTCAAAATACAGTCCGTATAACAATCCGCAAAACCTATCACGGCGTAAGGAGTTGGTGCTCGGTCAAATGCTCGATCAGGGCTATATTTCGGAAAGCGAGTATTCTGCGGCGCTCGACGAAAATATCGTATTCGCCAAGGACCAGCAAAGCCAATATGTTTCGGGAGTTTTGAAAGACGCTTGCGCTCGATTGCATTGCTCCGAAAAAGCGTTATTCGGCAAAAACGTTACGATAAAAACCGCATATGACAAAAGCATAGCGACAGCGGCGCGACAAGCGCTGGCACAATTCGCCGATACCGACGAACGATATGTCGCCCGAGTGCTTATTCTCGACAATGACTCGGGTAATATCGTTTGCGACGAAACCAATACGACCGGCTATATCGATCCGCGCCGCTCGCCCGCATCTACGATCAAACCGTTTATTTCCTACGCTCCGGCGCTCGAAAACGGTGCAAATCCCCTTTCGCAGATCGTTGACGAACCGACCGTTTTCGGCGACTATTCGCCGAGCAATTACAAAAACGTTTATCGCGGCTATATATCGCTGAAAGACTGCTTGATATATTCGTCAAACGTCGCCGCCGTCAAGCTTTTACAGCAAACAGGCGTAGGATCCGCAAAATCCACCGCGAGCTCGTTCGGTCTGACATTCGCCGATACCGACGACTCGTTATCGATTGCATTAGGCGGAATGACAAACGGCGTCACTTTGACGGAGCTTGCAAACGCATATCGCACGCTTGCAAACAACGGCGTTTACTCGCCCGTTTGTTATGCGCAAACGATCGGATCCGTTGACGGCGATCGTTTTGTCGAGACAACTAAAACCCGTGCCGTCGGAGAAGATACCGCGTTTCTATTGACGGATATGCTTAGCGAGTGCGCCAAAACAGGCACGGCTAAAAAGCTTAAATATTCGGGGGCGATAGCCGCCAAAACAGGCACGAACGGCGACGCCGACGGAAATTACGACTGCTACGGCATAGCATACACGCCCGAATATACTATCGCCGTTTGGTTCGGCGCGCCGACCGACGGCTTGATCGATAACAAGATCACAGGCGCAAGCTGTTGTAACATCATCAAATATATTTGCGACAACGCCGATATGGGTACAAACGGCAAGTTCCGCATGCCCGATTCTGTCGCTTATTACGAGATAGATGCGAGCGAGCTTAACAAATCGCATGAAGTATATCTTGCCGATCCAACATTACCGGCGCGTTACAGAATGCGCGCATTGCTTTCCAAACGACATTTGCCCATCAGAAAAAGTATCGATATCATCGATTTTTACGATAAATTCGTATGGGAAGAAAATTAGCTTAAAGATCGATATATTCGATATTTTCAAGCGCTTTTTGTATCAACTCGTTATAATTTTCGATACGAGCTTCCTGTTCCTCGACCTTTTCGACAGTCGGCTTGATGAGCGGAAACTCGGGCAGAAAAACTGTACAACAATCTTCAAACGGCTCGATCGACGTTTCAAACGAGCCTATTTTTTGTGCTATCTCGATTATTTCGTCCTTATCCATGCCTATGAGCGGACGAAAAACAGGCACATCCGCGACGGCATTAGTTACGGTTATGCTCTCCAACGTCTGACTTGCCACTTGCCCCAAGCTCTCGCCGTTTATAATACAACCGCAATCGTTTTGCTTTGCCGCTTCATTCGCTATACGTATCATAAAGCGTCGGACAAGCGTTATCATATAGTTCGGTTTGCATTGTTTATGGATAGTTTCCTGTATCTCGGTAAGCGATACGCACATCAATTTTATGCTCGGGCAATATTCGCCGAGTATGCGAGCGAGCTTGACGGCCTTTTCCTTGGCGGCCTGCGACGTATACGGATACGAATGAAAATGCAATGCCTTTATGCTCATACCGCGCTTGGCGAGCATGTAACCTGCTACGGGACTGTCTATACCGCCCGACAGCAATAACAAGCCGTTACCGCCGGTTCCGTACGGCATACCGCCGGCGCAACGCTCCGAGCTGTCGTATAAATACACATCGCCGTCTTCGCGCACTTCGACATGCAAAACACAGTCGGGTCTGTGAAGATCGACGGTCAACTGCGGTTTGGCTTGTAATATACGCTCGCCCAACTGCTTATTGATCTGCAACGAATCGAGCGGATATTTTTTATACGAACGGTGCGCCGTTACTCTGAAACTGCCGATGTCGGGAGTAAGCTCGACGGCGAGCGCGGCTATCTCGTCCATATCATAACCGCACCGTCGTGCAACCGACACGGAATGCACGCCGAAAACCTGCTTTAATCGCGCTATAACGGCGCTTTCGTCCGATCGATCGTAATCTTTGACGACATAGCGTCCGCGCCCGAAATACAGCTTACAGTCGAGCCCTGCGAGCTTTTTTCGTATATTATCTTTAAGAATATTCTCGAAGTAGTCTTTGTTTTTGCCTTTGAGATAAAGCTCCCCGAACCTTATCAAAATAACGTTATCCGACATGTTTACTCCCCAACCGACGCGCCGCGTCGATTATTATGTGCGCGGCTTCGAGCGCGTCGTCGCGCTTTGTGTCCGCAAACAAACTTAACCTTATACAGCTTTCTATTTCGTTTTGCTTCAAGCCCATGGCACTCAAAACACGATTGCCGCGCTTAGATCCGGAACATGCCGCGCCTTTGCCTATAACGACTCCGCTGTCGTGCGCAACATTTTGCAATATTTCCGCTTTTACATTCGGTACTAGCACGCAAGCGATATATCCCGAATTATTATGATTTCCGACGATCTTGCAGCCGTGCGATACGAAATATTCGCACAGCTCTGCACGCAACGCCGAAATCCGCATACGATCGTTCGCTTTACCGAATTCTTCGACAGCCGCCGCAAAAGCGGCGATATACGGCGTATTTTGCGTGCCGGAACGCAGATTACGCTCCTGTCCGCCGCCCGACAAATACGGCGATATGTTTATTCCGTGTTTTACGTATAACAAGCCGATCCCCTTAGGCGCACCGAGCTTATGCGCGCTCGCACTGTAAAAATCAACGCCGAGATCGCGCAACGGCATACCCGTTTTAAGCAAACCTTGGACCCCGTCGCTGTGCACGTATGCACGCGGCGAACGGGCTTTTACTGCCGCGACAAGCCGCTCGATATCGTTTACGACGCCTGTTTCGTTGTTGACGTGTATTAGCGATACAAGCGACGTTTCTTCGTCTACAAGACTTAAAAGTGCGTTCTCGTCCACATTCCCGTCGGCGGTAAGCGGCGCAATACGAACGTCGTCGCCGCGACTTTTAAGTTGCATGGCAGGTTCGTATACCGATGCGTGTTCGCCTGCCGTGATAACTATATTGCCTTTTTTGTACTTCTTGCCGCAAGCGAAAATCCAATTATTGGACTCGGTAGCGCATGAAGTAAATATCAGCTCGTCCGCCGCGGCGCCGACGGCGTCGGCTATCGTTCTACGCGCGTGTTCTATGCTTTCACGCGCTTTTACTCCGCTTTCGTACGTAGCGTTTGGGTTGTAAAACCTTTCGCGCATTACCTCGCTTGCCGCAGATATCGCACGATCGAACACACGCGTCGTGGCGGCATTATCCAAGTATATCATTATCTGTCTCCGTTATGCCTGCGCCGACGACGTCCGACGTTTTTATAACGTTGCCCGTCGAAACTTTATGCTTGTTCGGATCGAACAAAGTCAAAGTAAAAATAAATTTCGCGCCCGCGCCGCGACTGCTTTCCACCCAAATTATTTCGTCGTGCTCGTCGATTATCTTTTTTACTATGGAAAGTCCCAATCCCGAGCCCTTGGTCTTGACGGGCGATCGCGACTTATCGGTCATGTAAAACCTATCCCATATCAACATTTGATCGCGCTTGCTGATACCGTAGCCGAAATCACGTACGGTTATCTGCACTTTGCTTTCATGCACTTCGGTCATGATTTCTATTCGCGAATACACGGGCGAATACTTTATAGCATTATCGATAAGATTTGTCATGACCTGTATGATCTTATCCTTATCGGCAAAAACATAACAAGTAGGCGCCGAAAAATCGGTATTTGTCTGGATCGATTTTTTAACGAGCGTGGGCTCGAATTTTGCGACGACGTCGTTTATCACGTCGTTTATATTGAATTTGGTCATAACAAGCGGATTTTTACCCGAATCGAGCCGCGACAGATCGAGCATTGAACTAATCAAACCGTTAAGCCTTTTTGTTTCGCTCAACGCGATCTCGAGATATTTTCCTTTATCTGCATCGTCTGCCGTACCGTCCAACGCCGCTTGCAAAAATCCTTGTACCGACGTAAGCGGCGAACGCAATTCGTGCGACGCATTGGCAACGAACGATTTGCGCACTTGTTCGAGTCTTGCATATTCGTCGACGGTAGCGTTTACAGCCGCAACAACGCTCGATGCGGTGTTGTCCGACTCACATTCGTCGATATTTTGCAATATCCCGCCGTGGGCCATATCGTTAAGACAATCCGAAGCGTGTTCGATACGCGCATACACGCAAAAATGCGTAACAACGGCAAATATTACTGTCTCGGCAACGCACGCCGCCGACACACATCCTATTATCACCGCGCGCATTATACGATCGACGGCAGGATAAGCAAATACAAACGGAAAAAATACGGTACTAAACAAGCATACCGCGCCGACGATTATCCTGAAAATATGCGATCTGTAAAATTTTTTGGATTTGGATTGTTTATCCGACATGCTTTCTCCGTTGTTTAAAAAACTTCTATCTTATAACCGACGCCCCATACGGTAGTAAGCCGCCAGTGTGCGTTTTCGCCGAGCTTTTCGCGCACGCGCTTGATGTGCACGTCGACGGTACGGGAATCGCCCGAATAGCTCTGCCCCCATATTTCTTTTAAAAGATCGTCTCGCGTAAAAACGTGCATCGGCGTTTTGACGAGCATATACAGCAGCTCTATCTCTTTCGGCGGCATGTCGAGCTTTTCGTTGTCGAGCGTGACGGTGTAATCGGAAATATTGACAGAAAGATTGAAAAGATCTACACGTTTGATCTCATCCGCGGGTTTGAAACGCCGCAATACTGCGCGCAACCGCGCTATTACCTCACCCGGCTCGAACGGCTTGGTTATATAATCGTCCGCGCCGCAATCGAGCCCGGATATCTTGTCCATCGATTCGCCTCGCGCCGACAGCATGATAACGGGCACGTTTGAGAATTTGCGCAAAGCCGACAGGACCTCGAACCCGTCCATTACGGGCATCATCACGTCGAGAAAAACTGCGTCGTAGCTATTGGAATTCAGTTTAGACAACGCTGTTTCGCCGTTATGACAATACTCTGCGCCAAAACCGTCGCGCTTTAAATACAGCTCGAGCAATCTGCAAATATTTTCGTCGTCGTCGACGATCAAAATCTTTATTTTACTTTCGTTGTTCATTACCGACCGACCTTTGCGCAACGGACTCATCCGTCACATAGTTATAATATATTTTAAATGCGGCGACGACTATCTCGGTTATATCGGCAAGCCCGAGACCGTTAATGTCGCCGACAGACTCGCCGAGCAAGCTCGACATCACAACGCCGAAACGCGAATTTCGCTTTAATGCCGCATCTATCTCCGCTATCACGGAAGCGCTGTCCGTTTCGCCTTCTCGCGCTATGCGTTCGATCGTTTCGTCGAGAGAAAACCAAGCATTTACGGAACGCTCGGCTGTCAACTGCGTCAAATAATGCGTTCCGCGCAAATGTATATCGAACCCGGACATAATCAGCAGTCCGCATACCGCAAGCATTACCGCGGAAAGATCTACACACTTTTCGACCGCCGTTTCGTTATACAAAAAATCGTCTATCGAGTAGTTTTTAAAATCGAGCTTACGTGATTTTAAGTATTTATTTTCAAAAAACTCGTTCATCGCGATATATCCCGTCATAGTATCTAAGGCGTACAAACACCGCGATATCGCACAAGACGTCCTTTGCCGTAAACGGTTGCGTTCCGATAAGCGTCGTCACGCGATCGACAAGCTCGGCGTCGTACGGATCGAAATTCTTTTCGACTATCCTTTCGACTGCCGCACGATCCGCGCCGTGCGCTTTCGCAAAACCGTCTATTACGCTTTCAAGCTCCATGTCGGCGCGAATAGCTGCCGTTTCGATAAGACGCGCCACTACCGCAAACCCGTTATCGCGCGGCAACAGCCCGATATACAGCAATATTTTGACAATATAATTGCGCATATCTTCTCGACGCTCCACAAGCCCGTCACCGACAGACAACGCAAACAGCACCTGGCATTCGCGACGAAATGCGTCCGACGCTTTTCGATATCCCATATCGCCGAAAACATATTCGCCAATCGCCGAATCGACAAAGCGCGACTCATTGTATGCGTTAACGACTTTTTCTCCGCTCGTGACGACAGACTTTTCACGCATCGCGCTTATAGCTATGCGTAGACAGCTTTTGTCCGCCGAGCAAGTGCATATGCAAATGGAAAACGGTTTGTTCGGCGTCATCGCCTTGATTGACGATAAAACGGAAACCGTTCTCGAGCCCGAGCGACGGAGCGATCTCGCCGATCTTGCGAATACATTTGCCCAAATCGGCGGCATCGGCTTCGGTCATTTCCGAAAACAGCTTATAATGCTTTTTGGGTATAGCCAAATAATGTTTTTCTGCTTTGGGCGAAATATCGGCTATAACGATCATCAGCTCGTCTTCGTAATACTTTTTTGCGGGGATATCGCCCGCAACGATCTTGCAGAAAATGCAATCGTCCATAAATACCTCGCATACGTGTTTAAACGCACAGGTCGCGTTACTTTGAATATATTATACAACAATTCGGACGAATTTGCAATAATATATAACTACATTTTTGATTTGCCACACGCAAAAAGCGACACGACCTAAGCCGTATCGCTTTTGTATATCGTACGATCATATCGCCGATCGGCGTTTACTTAACGTTTTACGTTGAACGTTTTGATGCCGGGATAGTTTGCCGCTACGCCCAAAGCTTCCTCTATGCGGAGCAACTGGTTGTACTTGGCAACGCGTTCCGAACGGCTGGGCGCACCGGTCTTGATCTGACCGGCATTGAGCGCGACCGCAAGGTCGGCAATAGTCGTATCCTCGGTTTCGCCGCTGCGGTGCGAAACGACGCTGGTATAGCCGTATCTTTGCGCAAGCTTGATCGCTTCCATCGTTTCGGATACGGAACCGATCTGATTGAGCTTAATGAGAATGGAGTTACCGCAATCGAGATCGATACCCTTTTGCAAGCGTTTTACATTGGTAACGAACAAGTCGTCGCCGACAAGCTGTACACGGTCGCCGATCGCCGCGGTAAGCTTTTGCCAGCCTTCCCAATCTTCCTCGTCCAAGCCGTCCTCGAGCGAGTATATAGGATATTTTTCCGTAAGCTTTTTCCAATGATCGATAAGCTGATCGGTGGTCAGGTTTGTACCGGCTTTGGGGAAGTGATATTCGCCTTTCTTGCCGCCCTTCCACTCGCTTGCCGCCGCGTCCATAGCGAGAACAAAATCCTTGCCTTCCTTAAAGCCCGCCTTTTTGACGGCCTCGAGAATGTTTTGGATAGCTTCCTCGTCGCTGGCGAGATTGGGAGCGAAACCGCCCTCGTCGCCGACCGACGTGGCGAGATTTTTGCTCTTTAACAACGCTTGGAGCGTGTGGAACACTTCGGTGCACCAACGCAAGCCTTCCGCAAACGTTTTGGCGCCTACGGGCATGATCATAAATTCCTGAACGTCGACCGTGTTGGTAGCGTGCGCGCCGCCGTTGAGAATGTTCATCATAGGAACAGGCAACCGCGTAGCCGCACTGCCGCCTATAAAGCGGTACAGCGGGATATCGAGCGATTGCGCCGCCGCCTTTGCCGCCGCAATGGAAACGGCGAGAATGGCGTTTGCGCCGAGCTTGGACTTGTTGTCCGTGCCGTCGGCATCGAGCATGACTTTATCTACCTTATAGGTATCGAACGCATCGACGCCTTTGAGCGCTTCGTTGATCACGGTGTTAACGTTGTTGACGGCTTTGGAAACGCCTTTGCCGCCGAACTTCGATTTATCGCCGTCGCGCAATTCGATTGCTTCAAACTCGCCCGTCGACGCGCCGGAAGGCGACGTACCTCTGCCGATCACACCGTTTTCGAGTATGACTTCGGCTTCTACCGTAGGGTTGCCGCGCGAATCGATTATCTCGCGTCCGACAACTTTTTTGATCTTCAATTCAGACATGATTACTCCTTGAATATGTATTTGGTAAGACCATTTAAAGCATAGCACAACCGCGACCAAAAATCAAGTGATTTAATAAAAAAGGCACAATATTTTGCGGCGATGCGGTTTTAAAAAACTATATTTTCGATAACGTGTCCAAACACTTTTCGAGCGCGATAACGCCGTGCTCGAACGTCAGTCCGCCTTGCAAATACGCTATATACGGCGGACGTATCGGCGCGTCGCAGGAAAGCTCTATGGACGCGCCCTGCACAAACGCGCCGGCCGCCATTATTACCCGATCGTTATATCCCGGCATATCCCACGGCTCGGGCAATGCAAAGCTGTCTATCGGCGAAACGCTTTGCACGGCGCGACAAAACTCTATCAATTTGGCTTCATCTCCGAATTTGACGGAGCAAATTATATCGCCGAATCTATCGCACGGCTTCGGCAAAGTTTCATAACCGAGCTCGTTGAAAGCATAAGAAAACAGCAATGCCGTCTTTAAGCTCTGCGCAGTGACAGATCGGAAGAGCACACGTCTGAACTCCAGTCACTAAGGTCAATCTC
>CANDGE010000008.1 GCA_947384195.1 uncultured Clostridia bacterium | reverse complement strand
TGCGACCCTCAGAATCGGAATCTGATACTCTATCCAGCTGAGCTACGGGTGCTTATGCCCTTGCTTTTACACAAGGACGTTTGCTTATATACTTTTGTTTTTCTTTCCCCGTTCCATTCTCGTCATTTGATACTGACAGCCGTGCTACGGGCGCTTATATCCTTGCTTTTTATCACAAGAAGTTTTGCTTTTTTTAAGCTTAATCATTATAACATGTTAGTTCGCTTTTTCCAAACGATTTTGCGCCGTATCAACTTTTCTTTTTCGGTTTTTCGGGGAACTTGGTCTGTTTGGTGGATTTGAATAAGACCGCCTGTTTATCGGCGACCTTGCCGACGAACGGTTTAAAAGTCATCAAATCGGTATAATCGCCATTGGGCAGTTTCGGCTCGTACTCGCTACCCGAATTATTGACTATCACGTACACCGTTTGGTCGTCGAGCTTGCGCTTAAAGAACATCACGCCGTGTTCGGTATCCACTCCGCAATACTTGCCGTGAGCAAAAATTTCGCGCTCGTTCGCTCGCACCGCGCCGAGCTTTTTATACCATTTGAGCAAATCTTTATCTATCTCGTCGCCGCCCCACGGATAACATTTTCTGTTGAACGGGTCTTCAAACCCTTCCATGCCGATCTCGTCGCCGTAATACAGGCACGGCACGCCGGGTAAGGTATACTGCAATGCGGATGCAAGCTTGACGAGTTTTACTGCTTCCTCTCTGTTTTTGACCTTTGCCGTCGACTTTTTCTTTTTATCCGAAACGTCGCCGTTATCGCCGAGCACCGTCATGAGCCGCGCGGTATCGTGATTGCCGAGCACGTTCATCAAACAGTCGACGGTGTGCTTGGGATAGTTGTTTACCACAAACCCGACCGTATTGTCGAGCCGACTGCTGTCGCCGCATCTTACGAAATTGAGTATGTCTTCCTTGAACGGATAGTTGGTCACGCTGTCGAGCTTGCCGTTGCCTACGAAGCACCGTCTTTGCCCGTTGATTATCATATTGGACGCATCGACGAACACTTCGCCGTAAACGACGGCGTCTGCGTTTTCCTTTTTGACAGCCGTTGCACAGTGCTCTATAAACCCGTCGGACAACTGCTCGCAAACGTCGAGCTTCCATCCGCCCAGACCGAGCCGCGTCCAATATCTGACAACGCCCTCATGCCCGTTGACAAACTCGTCGTACAGCGTATTGCGATCGTCGACGGACGGCATGATATCTATGTTGTCGCGGCACTCGTAGTCGTTGTTCCACTGTTTGAATTTGTACCACGAATAATAAGGCGACTTGACCGATTGGAACGCGCCCGTTCCGTCGTAATTGCCGTACTTATTGAAGTAAATACTGTCGTCGCCCGTATGCGAAAACACGCCTTCCAAAATTATCTTTATCCCGCGCTTGCCCGCCTTTTTGATCAGGTCTTTAAGATCGTCTATCGTACCGAAGTCGGGATCTACGCGCATATAATTGCCCACGTCGTATTTGTGATTGGACCGCGCCTCGAATATCGGCGTCAAATACAGGCACGTAACGCCCAGGTTTTTCAAATATGTAAGCTTTTTGGCAATACCTTTAATATTCCCGCCGAAAAAGTCGGCGTTACGGATCTTGCCGTCCTTATCGGGCGCGAACTCGGGCACGCCGCCCCAATCGTCGCGGTAAGTCGCATAGCTTTTCGTCTTGTTGCGCTCGCCGCCGATAAAGAATCTGTCGGGCACTATCTCGTATATCACGCCGCCGTCGAGCGCCGTCGGTTTATACTCGTCCGCCGTGACGGTGAGCTGCCACTCGCCGCCCTTGCCGAGCAATGCGTGCAGATCGACGTCGCTCCCGACGCGGAACGATTGCTCTTCGTTTTGTATCTCGAAGTGATAAAAGTACAGTCCCGCGCTGGTGACCTTGACCGCAATGGAATACGTATACGCGCCGTCTTCGTCCTTGACCGCGTTCATGGCGTAACGCACGGCGTCCTCGCCGTCCTTGGTCAAAACCAAAAACACCTCCGACGGGTTTTGCGGCCGCGTAAATTCGAGCGTGAGCTCGATCGGCTCGTTGACAGTCGCCGCGCCTATCGGCGTTTTGTGCTTTTTGCAATTTGGAAAGAACGATACAGTTTTATTCATATTACCTCCCGTAGCCTCGGCTACACGATATTACAGAATAGAAATTTTACCGAAAATTCATCCGCCGTACGACCGAACATCGGGCGGGCTATTTTTTGACCCGTTTCAAATGCCAAATGCCCTTGGCGTAGTCGTCGATCGACCTGTCGGACGAGAACACGCCCGATTGCGCGATATTGACGAGCGCCATTTTGTTCCACTTTTGCGCGTCGGCATACGCCTTGTTCAGCTTATCCGCCTTATCGAGATAATCGTCGAAGTCGAGCAAGCACATATACGGATCGGCGACGTTGTAATGTCCCGCGATCAGGTAATCGGCAATGTCCGAAAAACTCTCGCCGTCAAAGCCCTGACGCAGTCTGTCGACCACGCGTTTTATGCGGTCGTTATGCGTGTAAATGTTGGACGAATTGTACCCGTTCCGCCATGCGCGCTCTACCTCCTCCGTCCTGAGCCCGAACACGAAAATATTTTCGTCGCCGACGTGCTCGCCGATCTCGACGTTGGCGCCGTCCCATGTGCCGAGCGTAACCGCCCCGTTTATCATGAACTTCATGTTGGACGTGCCCGACGCTTCCTTGCCCGCGAGCGAGATCTGTTCGCTGACTTCGGATGCGGGGATAAGATGCTCCGCCTGCGTCACGTTGTAATTTTCGACGAACATGACGTCGAGCTTGCTTTTGATCTTCGGATTTTTGCCTATCTCGCGCGACAGACAGTTTATCAACTGTATTATGCGCTTGGCGTGCATATAACTTCCCGCCGCCTTCGCGCCGAATATAAAGGTTTGCGGCGTGACGTCCTTTTGCGGGTCGTCGAGCAGCTCCAAATAGTAATGCACTATTTTGAGCACATTCAAAAGCTGACGCTTATACTCGTGCAAACGCTTGATCTGCGTATCGAACCGCGACTCGGGATTGAGCGCGTGCCCGCTCGTCTTTTTGACGTAATCGGCATAGCTCTTTTTGTTGGCTTGCTTGATCTGCCATACTTTTTCGAGCGCCGACTTGTCGGACACGAACTTCATGAGCCCGCTCAACGTTTCGGGCTTGGTGTAAAAATCGCCGCCGATAAGCTCTTTTATAAACGCCGCGAGCTTGGGATTGGACTGTATGAGCCAACGCCTGTGCGTTATGCCGTTGGTGACGTTGGTGAACTTGTCGGGATATATCTCGTTGAACTCGCTGAAAATGGTGTCCTTGATTATCTCGCTGTGCAATGCCGAAACGCCGTTGACCTTTTCCGATCCGATAACGCAAAGGTTGGCCATTTTTACTTGGTTATTATTTATTATGCGCATTGCGTCGATCTTGCGCCCGTCCGCGCGACGTTCTTCCATGGCGACGACAAACCTGCGGTTTATCTCGCGCACTATCGAATATATGCGCGGCAACACGTTGCGGAACGTATTTTCATCCCATTTTTCGAGCGCTTCCGCCATGACCGTATGGTTGGTGTAATTGACCGTGCGCGTCGTGATGTCCCACGCTTCGTCCCACGACAAGCCGTGTTCGTCCATCAAAAGCCGCATGAGCTCGGGTATAGCGAGCGCGGGGTGCGTATCGTTGGCGTGTATCGCCGCTTTGTCGGGCAGGTTCTTGACGCTTTTATAAAGCCGCAAATGATCTTTGAGTATGCTTTGGAGCGACGCCGATACGAGAAAATATTCCTGTTGCAATCGCAACTGCTTGCCCTGACTGTGGTCGTCGGACGGATACAGCACCTTGGAAATAAGCTCGGCTTCGTTTTCGCGTTGCATGGCCTTTTCGTAATCGCCCTGCGAGAACGAACGCATATCGAACTGCGTGGTGGACGTAGCCGACCACAACCGCAAGACGCTTACGCCCGCATTGTCGCCGTAGCCCGAGATCATAACGTCGTAAGCGAGCGCGTCGACGGGGTTTCCGCCCACATACCGCACCTGCATTTTGCCGTCGACCATTTGTTCTTCCACCCGTCCGCCGAGCTGAACGGTAAACCGCTTATCGGAGCGCGGCATCATCCACACTTCGCCGCTCGGCAACCACATATCGGGCAGTTCGACCTGCTGATTTTCCACTATGCGCTGGCGGAACAAGCCGTACTGATATCTGATCGTAAAGCCCATCGCGGGATAGTTGAGCGTGGCAAGGCTGTCCATAAAGCAGGACGCGAGCCGTCCGAGCCCGCCGTTGCCCAAGCCCGCGTCGGACTCGTGCTCGAAAATATCGTCGAGCGAAAACTTCATGTTTTTAAGGCATTTATCGAACTGTTCGATAAGCCCGAGATTGTAAAGATTGTTTTTGAGCGACCTGCCGATCAAAAACTCCATGCAAAGATAATAAACGCGTTTGTACTTGCCTTCGGCGATACGCGCGTTGTTCTCCTGCTTTTTTTGCAAAAGTATGTCGCGCACGACCAATGCGACTGCCTTATAGACCTGATCTTCGCTTGCGCGGTCCGGCGTTATCGCAAAATATCGTGCGAGCTTATCGGTAATAAGCTCCTGTACTTCTTCCGCAGTCTTGTTCATAATGCAATTCCTCCGTTGCCCTGAATAATAAGTTACGCCGAGAGCACGCGGTACAGCACATTGAATTCGAGCGCCGCCTTGCCCCAGGAAAAGTCACAAGTCATGGCGCGCTTACCGAGTTCGAGCCACGCCTTTTTCTGTTTGCGGTACATCGCGACCGCGCGCTCGATCGCTTTGTCCATAACGTCCGAGTCGTATTCCTCGAACACGAACCCGTTGCCCGTATCGCCCTTGCCGCAATCGACGATCGAATCGATGAGCCCGCCCGTGGCGCGCACGATAGGCACCGCGCCGAACCTGCACGCATACATCTGCGTCAGTCCGCACGGCTCCATGCGCGACGGGATAAGACACATGTCCGCCGCGGCGAGCACCTTTTGCGCGAGATCGCGGTTGTACGTGATAAGCGCGCGCACCTTGCGGTTATACATGTTTTGAACGTGCGATAGATATCCTTCGATATCGGGATCGCCCTGTCCGAGTATCACGAGCTGTATATTCTCCAAAATGTTGCCTTCGCCCTGTTTGTTTATCGACTTGCGCAACAGATCGTATCCCTTGTGCGGCACCATGTGCGCTATCATGCACACGAGCGGCATATCGGTGTCTTCCGGCAACGACAGCATACGTTGCAATTCGAGCTTATTCTGTTTTTTCTTTTCTATCTCTTCCGCAGTATAATTGACGAACAGCGATTCGGACGACGACGGATCGAACTCGTCGACGTCTATGCCGTTGAGAATACCGACTATCTTTGCGCGGTTTTCTATAAGTATTGCGTCAAGCCCGCCCGAAAATTCGGGAAGACGTATCTCGCGCGCGTACTGCGGCGACATGGTGGTAATTTTATCGCAGGACACTATCGCGCCCTTGGCGAGATTGATCTTGCCGTTGAATTCCACGACGTTGAGCTCGCTCTCGGACAAGCCGAACACGTCGCCCGCTATCACGAGCGGATAAATACCCTGATAGTTTATGTTGTGTATGGTGAATATGTTTTTTATGTGCTCGTAGCCCGAACGGTTTTGATAATGCAGTTTGTAATATATCGGCACGAGCGCCGTCAAGTGATCGTTGGACTGCAATACGTCGGGCTTGAAATCGAGATACGGCAATAGCTCGAGCGCGGCGCGCGATAAAAACGCGAACCGCTCCGCATCGTCGTAATAGCCGTAAATATTGACGCGCTTGAAATAGTATTCGTTATCGACGAAGTAGTATACCACGCCGTCGTGCTCCATGCGGAACAGCCCGCAATACTGATTGCGCCACGCCAATCCGACAGTGATGTTGCACACGAACGTCATGCGGTCTTTAAAGTGATAAGCCACTTCCTCGTAAAGCGGCATCATTACCCGCGCGTCCGTCTTTTTGGTCTTGTTTAGCGCACGCGGCAGATTGGAACAAACCTCGCCCATTCCGCCCGTCGAAGCAAACGGAACAGCTTCCGTCGTCACAAACAACACCTTTTGCACTTTTGCTTTTGCCATTATTTTCTTTTTCTCCTTTCGGCTCTCCGAAATCGATACTTTATATCATGTCGCGCTTGCGATAGGACTTACGCCGCTCCGTCACGACAGCGCGTCGCGACGGGACCGTCGGCGTTTTCCGCACGACATTTTATCGTGTTTTCGTCCGACTGTTTACTTCTCGGATCGTCCCGTCTTGTTTGCCGCCGCGGGCTTTTTTGCGGCAGGCTTTGCCGTCGTTGCGGCGGGCTTTTTTGCGGTCGACGCCGTTTTTGCTTTGCCCGACGTTGCGGGCTTTGCCGTCGACGCGGCGGCGGCTTTCGACGTGGCGGGCTCTGCCGCGGGCTTTTTTACGGCGACCTTTTTATCTGTCGACGCAGGCTTTGCCGTCGGCTTTGCGGCCGTCGTCGCTTTTTGAGGCTCTGCGACGTTTTTGGCTTTTGCTTTTTTGCCTGTGTTCGGGCAGTACAGCAGTATGCCGCCCATCGGCGGAACGTCTATGCAAAGCGAATCGTCCTTACCGTGGCTCGCGATCTCTTCGGTCTTGTACTTTTTGCCCGATTGATCCCATTTGTAAATCTCGGTGCGCAACAGTTCCGTATATTCGCCCGCGTGCGCGCCGAAGCGGTAACCGCTATGCGGTACGGGCGAAAAGTTGATTATCGCGACCATGCGGTTTTCGTTTTCGTCACGGCGCTCGTATACCAGTATGTTTTGCAGATAATCGTCGGACACGAGCCACTCGAACCCGTGCCAATCGTAATCGATCCGGTGCATGGCGGGATAATTCTTATATATGCCGTTAAGCACCGAAACGAACTTTTTAAGATCGGCGTGCGCGGGATATTCGAGTATGCCCCAATCGAGTTCTTTTGCGAAATTCCACTCGTTGAACTGCCCGAACTCCGCGCCCATGAACAACAGCTTTTTACCGGGATGCGAAAACATATAGGTTAGGAAGTTGCGCACGCCCGCAAACTTCATATCGTAATCGCCGGGCATTTTATTGATCAGCGAGCCCTTGCCGTACACCACTTCGTCGTGCGAAATGGGCAGTATAAAGTTTTCCGAATACGCATAGACCATCGAAAAAGTAAGCGTGTTGTGGTGGTACTTACGAAATACGGGATCGGTCTTTATATACGACAGCGTGTCGTTCATCCAACCCATGTTCCATTTGAAGTTAAAGCCGAGCCCGCCCATATCTACGGGGCGCGAAACTCCGCCCCACGCGGTGGATTCCTCCGCGACCATGAGCGCGTACGGATACTTTGCGAATATCGCGGTATTGAGCTTGCGCAAAAAGTCGACCGCTTCCAAATTCTCGTTGCCGCCGTACATGTTGGGACGCCATTCGTATCTGCCGTAATCGAGATACAGCATGCTCGCGACCGCGTCTACGCGCAAACCGTCGACGTGAAACTTGTCCATCCAGAAAAACGCATTGGAAATAAGGAAGTTACGCACCTCGTTGCGTCCGTAATCGAAACACCGCGTGCCCCACTCCTTATGCTCCATGCGAAGCGGGTCGCTGTGTTCGTACAGCGGACCGCCGTCGAACTCGTAAAGCCCGTCGCCGTTTTTGGGAAAGTGTCCGGGCACCCAGTCGAGAATGACCGCGATCCCGCAGGAGTGCATTTTGTCTACGAGATACGCAAAGTCCTCGGGCGTGCCGTAGCGCGACGTCGGCGCGAAATAACCCGTCACCTGATATCCCCACGATCCGTCGAACGGATATTCGGCAATGCCCATGAGCTCCAAATGCGTGTAGCCCGTTTCTTTCAGATATTCGCTCATCTCGTCGGCAAACTTGCGATAATCGAAGGTGTTGCCGTCCGCATACCGCCGCCACGATCCGATATGCGCTTCGTAAACGCTCATCGGTCGGTCGTACGGATCTTTTTTGTTCGCCGAATAATCCGCATCCGTCCACTTAAAGTGATCTATATCGACGACCTTGGCGTTGGTGCCTTCAAACGTCTCGCGGTGAAACGCAAACGGATCGCATTTGTATATAGGCGCGGAAAACCCGTTTTCTATATAAAATTTATAATTGTCGTACAGCTTGACGCCGTCGATCTTGACTTCCCAAATCCCCGCATCGGTCACTTTTGTCATGGGGTTCGCGTGCGTATCCCAACCGTTGAAATCGCCTACGACCGAAACATAATTCGCCCGTGTCGACCAAACGCGAAAGATCGCGCTTCCCGATTTCTTGTCAAAATGACACCCCAAATACTTGTAGGCGTCATACATGTCCCCGTGATGGTATGGATCGAGCAGCTTGATATCCATTGTGATCTCCCTGTTATATATTGCGGCTTTCGAGTCGCCGACAGATAAATTAGGCACGCCCGTGCGCGTGCGCCGCCGACGTCCGCGACCCGACCTATTTGATTATACTACATTCAGAGAAAAATATCAAGGCTTTTGAAAATTTTTCGCAAAATATAATAACGGACGCCTGTCGACTTTTTTCGCAAAAATATAAACATCGTCGACATAATTTTTGTTAAATTTTCTTGTTTTTTGTCGATCGGATCAAAAACCCCGTTTCATCGGGCGCATAACGAAAAAATTTCTGACGATCCCCGCCAAACTGTTGACAAATCGACGGTGCCGCGATATAATATCGAAGAAGTCATTCTTTGAGGCGGGGTGCGATTCCCCACCGGCAGTAAAGTCTGCAAAGGCACGGCGTTTGTCGTCGCGCCCCGAACGGGTGCAATTCCCGTACCGACGGTAAAGTCCGGATGTTAAAAGAATAACGTAATAGATTTACGTTTGCGCCTCTGATTTTCAGAGGCGTTTTTTGTTCGGAGAACGGCTTAAAACACGAACGAGGTCGTCATATGGAAAACACATCCAATTCGCCGTCACGGTATTTCAGTTCGACGCGCATAGCGTTTATCGCAATGTTCGCAACGTTTGCGGGCGTATTGTACATACTCAATTTCGCGTTGCCGTTCGCATTCCCGAGTTTTCTCGAATTCAAGCTGTCCGACATACCCATACTCATAGGCGCGTTCACTCTCGGTCCGGGCGCGGGCGCGATCATAACGGTAGTTCATATACTTATCAAGCTCGTCGTAAAAGGCACGTCGACCATGTTTGTCGGCGAGCTGTCCGACCTTGTGACCTGCTGTGCGTTCGCCGTGACGGCGGGGCTGATTTATTCCAAAAACCGCACGTTCAAGGGCGCGCTCGTCGCAATGGCGGCGGGAACGCTCGCACAAGTGACGGTCGCCGTGCTGTTTAACAGGTTTGTGCTCGTCCCGTTTTACGTGCGCGTGTTTTTTAACGGGAATTGGGATCCGCTCGTCGGCATGATGACGCCGCTTTTTTCAAACTGCACAAAGGAAACGTTTTACAACTTCTATCTATGGGCGTCGGTCTTGCCGTTCAACCTATTGCGCTGTACGGTCGCCGTCGCGGTGACCATGCTCGTTTACAAGCGCATATCGCGCCTGATAAACAGCGTAAATCACAAGCTGTACGGCAAACAGGAACAAAACGGTCACACCGTAGCCAAGCTCAACGTCGCGGTGACGATCGCAGCGGTGTCGCTCGTCGCACTGCTCGTCCTGTTCGCTCTGCTGCGCTACTTCGTCTTTTAGTCGTCTGTCATACTTATAATATAAAAGCTCCGATCGCTGTTTGCTTTCGGAGCTTTGTTTTATTCGGCAAAAAAGCATAACTTTAACGATAAACCGTTACTCGACCGCTTTGCTGTCGCACTCGGCGGAAATATGGTCTGTCGTGAAATATAAAAGGAAGTCGGTCGTGCCTTTACTTAATATTCGGTACGGCAACGCATCATTGCCAAAGCTCGGGTTTGCCGTCCGCACCGAAATGCCAGCGACCCGACTGCGACGTTTCCGAATAATATACTATATGCGCCGAACTGCTTGTTATAACGGAATTGCCGTTGTCGACGCTTATTTTTTGCCACTCGCTCTCGTCGCCGCCGTAATACACCGTCATATCGGTCGGACATTCGCCGAATACGTCATGCGCTATTTTAGTAACGTCGGACGGGATAACGACCGCGCGGAGCGCTTTGCATGCGTCGAAAGCCTGATGTTCGATGGTAGTTATGCCTTTGGACAGCTTGACGTAAGCAAGCTTATCGCACGACATAAACGCCGCCGGACCTATATAAGTCACGCTGTCGGGCATTTCTATTTCCGTCAAGCCGTCACAGCTGCCGAACGCGGCTCTGTCTATCTTCAAAAGTCCGTCGTTAAGCGTCACCGCAGTCAGCCTGTCGCAACCGAAAAACGCACTGTCGTTGACGTATTTCAGCTCGGCATTAAACGCAACGGACGCTATCCTGCGCCTGATACCGTAGTCGCTGTCGGTACCGAACGCGCTTGCCGATATTCCTACCGTACCGTCGTCCAACCGCAGATCGAACATATCGTTGCCGTCGCGATAGGCTAACGCGACCGCCCATTTATCCACGTATCGCACACCGTTTTCCGCGGTGCGTATGATCCCTTCGCACCCCGCAAATGCGTTGCTTTCCACTACCGTCACGCTCGACGGGATCTTAAAGTCGGCGAGCGCGATAGCTGCGTTTTGGCAAAACACGTACGAACCGACAGTCGTCACGCTTCCGTCCGTCGGTATTACCGACGTTTTGCAACCGAGCACAAACTTGTTTTCGCTCGTATGTATCACGCAATTGTTTTCAGCCGTAAGCGCCGAATTGCCGCTCGCCACCGTAAGCGTCGTTACGTTGGCGCTACCGAACAAAACATTATTTTTTATGCGACTTACGCCCGCGGAAAATTCGACGCTTTTCAAACGTGCGTTACACGCGAGCGCATAGTCGGCTATACCGTAAACGTCGTTTTCAAAGCTGTCGGGCAAAACTATATTTTCGTCGTTGCCGAGATAATCCAGCAAAAACGTCTCTTCGCCGTGTCCGAAGTCATACGGATATTCGATCGAACAAAAAGCATAGTCGCCCGCATTTTTTATAACGCTCGGATCGGTCAGAGCGGTATGGATCGTTGTGTACGAATAGGGTTTGACTACACTGCTCGCGGAAAGATTGTATATTTCCACAAGTCGCGCGCATCCGTAAAACGCGTCGCTCTCTATCTCGGTAACGCTCGCGGGAACGGTAAAGCTCGTCAACGA
Source organism: uncultured Clostridia bacterium (assembly GCA_947384195.1). Classification (GTDB taxonomy): domain Bacteria; phylum Bacillota; class Clostridia; order Christensenellales; family Pumilibacteraceae; genus Anaerocaecibacter. Next base: position 24,002 of record CANDGE010000008.1, on the reverse strand, counting down.
CACGCAACCGCTGAAAGCTTTTTCTCCTATTTCCGCGATTTCTCCGAATGTAACGTCGCGCAAGGCGTAGCAATCGGAAAACAATCCGTATGCCAGCGTCGTGACACCGTCGCCGAGCGCGGCGCGTTTAAGCGACGAACAGCCCGAAAACGCATCGCTGCCGAGCTCTGTCACGGCGTCGGGGATATCTATCTCCGTCAACGCCGTACAACTCGAAAACGCGCTCGAATTTATTTTCGTTACCGTCGCGCCTATCGTGACTTCGGCAAGCGCCGTGCACCCGGAGAAAGCGCGAATGCCTATCGTTTGACTGTTTATATCGACCGATACGAGCCCCGTACAATCCTGAAACGCGCTCCAACCGATCGACGCGCAAGCAGTCGGCACAGTTACGCTCGTAAGCGAAGCGCAGCCGCGGAAACAGCTGTCGGGCAAGCCCTTGACGCCCGCGGGGATATCGAAGCTTTCGAGCGCCGCGCAATTTTCGAACGCGCTCGCGCCTATTGCCGTGACCGCACCGTTAAGCACGACGCTTTCGAGCGCGGTGCAGTCCTCAAACGCGCTATAACCTATTTCGGTAACGCCGACGGGGAGCTCTATCGTTTTAAGCGACGAACAGCCCGTAAACGCCGCATCGCCGAGCTCCGTCAACGTGTCGGGAATATCTATGCTTTCGAGCGCCGCGCAGTTCGAGAACGTGCGCGCTCCAATTTCCGTAAGCCCCACGGGCAGGGTGACGCTTTTCAGCTTGGCGCACCCTTCAAACGCCGAATCGCCTATCGTTTTTACGCTGTCGGGTATAACCACGGACACAAGCTCCGTGCAATTTTCAAACGCCGCCCGCCCGATATGCGTCACAAAGTCGGGTACGGTCACGGAAGTCGTTGTTTTGTCTGACACGCCGACTATTGTAAACTCGCCGTTGCTCTCTGAAAAACCGAAGGGTCTGAGCGCGGCGACAACGTCGTCCTTTAACGACCATTTGGCGGTAAGCGTCATATCTCGCTCCGCTATGTCGTTTTCCATATCCCATAATCCGTAGGAAAGATTGCTCTGCCACCCGTCGAGTTTTCGATACCCGTCGGGCGCGGTTATTTGCGGTGCGGTCAGCTTGGAATTTTCCGCGACGGTTATTTTATATGTAGCTTCGCCGTTATCGAACGTGCCGCCGTTGGCGTTGAACGTAACGGTACAGCCGCGCGCCCAAACGGCGCAAAGCGTGATGTCGCCCGTCACCTTGTCGGCGTCGAAATTCCACATAGCGTCGCGCGCGTCGCCCGTCAAGTTCCAGCCCGTAAAAAAGTATCCTTCGTACACCGGTTTTTCGCTCGGCTCGGCGATCAACGAATTTACGTCGACTTCCGTTTCGTAAAATCTGTCGCCGAAAACAGTGCCCCAACCCGCGTCGAACGACACGGTGCATTTTTCGCCGTCACCGTCGTCTCCGAACAGCCCGCACCCGACAAGCGCGACCGAAACGGTCGCGCAAGCCGTAAACACCGCCACGGCTCCGCACAATTTTTTGCCTGATTTTTTCATTTTATAACACCTCGCAAATAACGGCGCGTTCCGCGCCGAATGCATGAATATTATAAAACGCTACCCCCCCCCCGTCAAGTGTTTGCGCCTTGTTTTTTCATATTTTTTCGGGATTTTCGGATTTAAACGACACTCGTCCATAATTTCCGCACGCACATAAAAACAGCCCGCACCGTACTGTGCGGGCAAAACACCGCATCATTGCGACGCGTCGAGCGCGGCGCATGTGCGGACGTCACGTATTTACGGCGGGCGGCGCGAAATAAAAAGGGACGAGCCCGCGCTATTTTTTTCGGTTTATGCCTTTGTACCCCACAGTCGGGCGAACGCCGCCGCGAACGGGCGGCGACGGCTCTTCGCCGTCGGGCGTTTGCGGCGCAATCGTGCCGTCGGTTGCGGAACGCGCCGAAGCTTGCCGTATGTCGACGGGCGGCGCTTTGCCGTATTCGATATCGCCTTGCGCTTCGTGCCTTTTCGCATCGGTTTTCGCCGCGCTTTCGGGCGGCGTATCCGACTTTGGCGGCGCGGCGACGATATTGCGCTTTTCGCTTTCGTATCTGCGCAAATATTCCCACATGCGTTCGCGTGTTATCGAAATAAATCCGTCGTCCGTTTTGTCGCCATTATACTCGTCGTAACACTCGGCTATAAGCTTGCGGTATTTGACCGATGTTTCGTAACGCGCCGCCTGAGTTTCGCTACGAGTAAGCGTTTGATCTTTGTCGAAACCTTCGCATTCGCGCTCCCATGCGTCGTAAAGCATGTCGTAAGTGTAGTCGTCGCACTTTTCGCTGAGATCGTCCAAAAACGCGTCTTCTTCCGCCGTCATTTGCTTGCTCACCGTCGTTTCGCTCTTCAACGCCGAAGCGCCGTCGCCGCGCCCCGCAATTTGAGCGAAACCTCCGTCGGGTCGAACGTAGATAAAGCACGGCTCGCCTACGCCGTACCTTTCCGTACCGTAAACGGTATACTTGACCCCGCCGACGTCCGCTTTGATACGATACATATAGGGGCGCGGATCCGCGGAATAGCCGGGCTTATAGCTCGATACTTCGCAGGACAATACCCTGCCCGCCCTGCGCTCGTATTTGCTCACGTCTATCTTTTTTATCGTTTCGATCGCATGTTTTTCGCGGGCTTTGACATATATGCCGTACGACAAAACGGGCAAAATGCCCGACCCGACGGCGAGCAAGCCCCAGCCGACGGCAAACCCGAGCGACAACAGCACGATGCACGCGATAATACCGCCGAAAAACGGCAACACCAAAAACAAGCACGACAGCACCGTTCTCTTATCGGGCTTTATCCTAAGATCCAAGTCGGGATCTGTTTCGGTCTGTTTCGGATCGTCCGTCATTATTTGCGCTTGATCCCTTTATATCCCAATGTGGGGCGAGCGGGCTCTTCCGCTTTGTCTGCGGCGGGACGTTCGGACGCGACCGTCGAAGCGTCATTCGCGCCTTCGTTTGCGGCGTTCGGCGCGGAAGGCTCGATCGACGTTTGTTCCGTTTTCGCGTTCTCCGTTTCGGGCGCGACGGACGGCTCGTCCGCTTTTACTTTGCTTTCGTCTGCTTTATCGACGTCGGACGCAGGCGGCGTTTGTTCCGCACCGTCCGTATTTTCGGTTTTGCTCGCGGCTTTCTTCTTGCTTGACGTCGAACGCTTTGTCGGCGTTTTGGGCGTGGCGCTCGGTTTGTCGGGCTTTGCCTGCGTCTCAGTTCCGTCGGCTTGCTCCGCGCTTGCCGCAGGCGCTCCCTCCTGTTCGGCATAGCTCGCCAAAAACTCGTTCAACTGTTTTTGCGTGATACGGATGTTTTCGGCGCGATCGCTTTGCGCGATAAACTTGTCGATGAGCGCGCAATACTTGACCGCCGTCTTGTAATGCCCGGTAAACACCTCCTTGGGCGTAGATCCGTCCCCATACTCATCTATATCCTTTCCCCAAGCCTCGAACAGCATATCGTACGTTTCTTCGTCTAATTTTTCCATTGCGCCAAACATCGCGTCCTCGGCTTCGCTCATCATGTCGTCGATCTCGCCGAAACTCTTTTTTTCAAGATCGGTATCGCTCGACGGTTTTTTCGACTTTCGAGCCGAAACGGGCGGTTTGTCCGTTTCCGTGTCGGCGCCGCGTGCGCTTCTCTCGCGCACGATGCGGTCGAACTCCCTGTCGACGTACGCCTTTCTCTCGCTTTCCGAAACGATGGGGGTATCGCCGTCGACGTAATCGTCATCATCGACATAATCGTCATCGTCGTCGATATGGTTGCGCGACATAAATTCACTGTCGAGTATCTTGACGATCTTTCCTTTTTTGTGCAAAAGCACGGGGATCGCATCGTTCTCGTTATAATAGCTATGGCTGTACGCATTGTACGTTTTGCCGTCTATTTCCAGCTCGACGCGGTATGTCATGGACGATATATGCGTGCTTCGCGAGCCCGTGCTCGTGGAGCTTGATATAACGCACAGCTTGACCCTGGCTATCTTTTGCGTATAATCTTCGGGCTTGTATTTGGTCGACATGGAAATATGTTCTTTTATCTTGACCACGATTAGCGCGCCTATAATTATAAGAAACGAGCATAAAAACACGAGTATGCCGGGCACGGTATAATCCATGCTCAAAAGCACCATTCCGCCTATGGCACAGCCTATAAAGCTCCCCACAAAAAAGAACGCGAACGTACAGCCCTTTACTTTCTCGCTGTTGCTCGAATGCTTGTACGCCTTGCGTATGTGCGATATCTGATGCTCGGCTTGCGCAAGTCGATTATCCAAGCCGTACGTCGAATTGACGTTTTGTATGCGCTCGTATTCCGTTTCGCGTTCGTCGGGCTCGGACGCTTTACCCGCGCCTGCGGAAACGTCGTCTTTACGCCGCGAAGACCGCAATCTGTCTGAGCCCGTATCGCTACCGCGCGCCGCTTTGACCACAAAGACAATGGTCGTGATCAACGCGACCACAAAGCTCCCGCCGAACAGCGTGGCTATGCCGACGTACAAAACCGTCGAATTGCCCGATATCATGCCCGCGATCAACAATCCTATTCCGAGTATCACCGGGACCGCCACACAAAGCCGTAATTTATTGTCTGCTTTCATTATATCTTCCCTTAACAAAAGTGATGTCTTGTTTAAAATATCATAAACCGCGTGATTTGTCAATATAATCCGTATTATTATATCATGCGGATGAATATGCCGTCGAGATCGTTCGCGACGCTCGGAACGACAAACTTTTATCGCGCCGACACAAAGCGCTTTACATACTATTATGTTCGGCGACGATCGCGCATTCTCGATCCCGCATAGAAAAACGACGCGGGACTTTGCTTGCGCACTGTCCTGCGTCGTATACTTCACTCACATCACGGTCTGTTTTCTATCCTGCGGCTGTCGTGGCAACAGAAATAAACTATTTGCTTATCGCGCGCGATGTCCTTAACGGTCTGCACCGTTTTTTGCATGTGTTCCTCGTCCAAATGCACGAACGGATCGTCCATGATGATAAACGGCTTTTCGTCCTTGTACATGTTGTCGACGAGCGCGAGCCTGAAACACAACGCGCAAATACTGCGTTGTCCCGCACCGAGATGACGGTCGCTCCTGTATTCGCCGCCGCGCTCGAAAAGTATGCGGAAGTCCTGATCCATGCTCACTTTTTCGCCGAGCGCGTTTTCTATCGCGTTGGCGTAAACAAGGAAGTTGTTGCGTATGGGCGCGATATACGCGTCCTTTAAGTTCTGCTCGGCTTGCACCAAGAACTCGACTGCCGCCGTAAGTATCTCGTGCTCGGCGTTGTATTGTTCGAGCGCTTGCTCCGCCGCGTCGAGCGCGGTGCGTTTCAAATCGAGCAAGTCGACTTGGTTTTCGATATCCGATATGCGCGTATCGGCGACCGCCGCATCGTGACGCAGCTCGGACAGCTTTTCGGACAGCGCGACCGTGTCTATACGCTCCTCGGTCGGTTTTTCCGTCAAGCCGTATTCGGTCTTGTACGCGTGCGCTTCCGCGCCGATATCGGCGATTTCTATCTTTAACCGCGCGCATTCCGTCGCCGCTTTATCGAGCGATTCGACCTGCTCGGTAAGATCGTCCCACAACGGGATCTTGTAAGCCGCGAGCATTCTTTCGACCTCGGCGTTCTGCGTTTTTATCTCGTTCTGTATGCTCTCGGACTCTCGGTCGGAGCTTGCGACCGCATTATGCACGGTCTTGTATTCGGTAACGCTGTTGAGCAAGCGTATGTGCATATCTTGCAGGTCGTCGCCGTCCAGTCCGTACCCCGCAAAAAAAGCCTTGGTCTTATCGATGAGCGCGACGCGGTCGGCTTGCATTTGTTCGATGCGCTCCGCCGTTTCGCGCGCGGCGGCAGTCAGCCGCGCAAATTCCGTCCAGTCCTTTTTGAGCGTTGCAAAGTCGAACAACAGCCCGTTCTCGCTCGTATAGCCGTATTTTGCGACGAGCTCGCGAAGCTTCTTTTCGAGTGCCTGCCGTTCCTCTTGCTGTTTGACTATATCGTCGCTCATGATAAACGGATGCGCCGCCGCACTGTTCTTTTTAAAGTACACAAACCCGTCGACGCCCAACGCGATCGCGCCCACGCCGAGCATTATCCCGCCGACTATAACGCTCGCGAACATCACGCCTATGCCCGCTATCGCAAGCACCGCCGCAACCGCCGCGAATATAAGGAAGGGCTTTGCGCTCTTGCGTTCGGGCTTGACTTCGGCGGGTACAAGATTCATGCGCAGTTTGAGCTGTTCGTCGAGCTCGCGCAAACGCTCCGCTTCGGTCGAGCCGTCCGATATTTCGGCGTCGGACGGAACGTCGTCTTTAAACCTTTGCGTCAGCTCGTCGAGCCGTGCGCGCGACGAGCGGTTGCTCGCCGATATCTCGGTTTCCCATCGTTTTATTTCGTCGATGTCGTTCTGTACGGCGCGCATGGTCTCGGAATCGGGCACGCCCGCCGCAAAAGCCTGCGCCAGCTCGTCCAGTTTGCCGCGACTGCCGTCCTCGGCTGTCGCCGTCTTTTGCCCGCCGAGCTTGATCATTTTTTGATTGCGCGATTTTATATCGCCGAGCTCGTCCGCCGACGGCAAACCGTACGGATACTTGGCTTCGAGCGCGGCAAGCTGTTTTTCGCATTCGGCTTTGCGCGCGAGCAAATATTCGTACCGCGCCCACCGTTCCAAAGCAAGATTGACGGCGTTTGCGCAGTCGAGCTTTGCTTCGATATCGCGGATTTTCCCGTTTATCTCGGTCAACTCCACATAATAGCCTTTGAGCGCGCGCGACATTTTTTCGAGATTGTCGATATCGCCTTTGAGCTCGACTATCTCCGCGCGCTTTTTGGTTATGAGGTCGTTGTCGCCGCGTTCGGCGCGCAGTTTCTTTTTTGCCGTTTCCAAACGTTTTTTAGCCGTGTCGAACGTGTTTTCGGCGTCGGTGTTGTCCACGAAATTATTCAGCTTCGCACTGATGCCGCTCGTCGCGCATATGTCTATCGCGTCCGCCGTGACGAACGTGGTGCGCTCGAACGATTCCTTGTCCAAGCCGAACACGCCGCGGCCTATGTCCTTGCCGAACTTATTGGTCTTTTTCCCGTTCTCGTAAACCGCGACGGTATCGCCCTTTTCGCTTTTCCTATCGAAAAAGCGTTCTATACGGTACTCTTTTCCGTCTTTTTCAAACGTGATGTTGCCGCCGAACTTGCCGCCGCCGAACGGATAAAAGTGCATACGGTCGTTGAATTCCGCCGTATTGCTCCGCACCGACGGCAAGCCGTAAAACATAGCCTTTATAAACGATGCGAGCGTCGTTTTACCGAACCCGTTGTGCTCGCAAAATTCGGTTAAGCCCGCACCGAATTCGTGATCGACGTCGGCGAGCTTGCCGTAACCCTCTATATGACACGAGATAAGCCGCATTATTCCACCTCCCGTCCGCCGAGCGCTTTGAGCCCGACCGAGATCATACGCTGTTTTTGTTCGTCGGTAAAGCCTTCGCTGCCGAGCACGGTACGGATATACTCGCCGCGCAACGAGATATCGCCCTTGACCGCGTCGACGTCGAACCGCCTGACCGCTTTGTTTTTGACCGACACGAAAAAGCAATCGCGCGCCGTCATTTTTTCGAGCTCGCGTTCTATCCCGTCGCAGTCGAACGTTACGTCGCCCGTAAGGTTTATGCGGAGCATATCCTTTTTCCCGCAAGCGATAAGCCCCTTGGCTTTTTTGCACGCCGCGTAAATATCGTCGGCATCGCTTATATCGACGTCGAGCTCGTATATCACGCGTTGCGAGTTTTCCACAAACTTATACGCGACGCCGCTGTCGGTAACGTCGAGCTCGACAAAGCCTTTAACGCCCGTCTCGTCGAACCCGCGCCCCTCCAAACAGCCCGAATATACGTACTTGCCCCGTTCTTCGAGCTCGCCGTCGGAAAACGTATGTAAATGCCCGAGCGCGAGATAGTCTATGTGCTTGTTGCGCAGTTTTGCGAGATTGATCTTATATACGCCGTTGGAATCGCCTATCTGCCCGTGCAACATGACGATGTTCTTTTTGGCTTTGTCGGGTTTGAGCGCCGCATACATCGCGGTCGCGTTGCTCTTGACGCTTTCTATCCCCCATATCGCGACGTCGCCGTACTCGTAAACCGTCCACTCGTCCGAAAACGTTTTCAAATTTTTCAGCCCGTCCTCGGTGTACGATTCCAGCACGTCGTGATTGCCGCGCAGATACACAAAGTCGATGTCGGGATGACTGCGCACCGCGCCGTAAAAATAATCCTTGTCGCGTTTGAGCGGGCGGTCGCCGTCGAACACGTCGCCCGAAAGCAGTATGACCGATATACCGTTTTTAACGGCGTGATCGATCATGCGGTCGAAAGCGGCGCGCACTTCGAGCTTGCGCTCGTCCGCCTTGTCCTTGGGCAGTTTGGCTTCCATCTTCGACCCGAGATGGATATCCGCACAATGTATAAATTTCATATGATGCCTCTTCTATATGTAAGGATACGTTTTAACGTCAGATCTTCTTTTTCAGCGCCGACAGGTTTTTTATGGGCGTAAACGGATCGCGATTGCGGTTGAGCACTTCCTCCGCGAGATTTTTGTACGCGATCCCGCCTGCGGACGTCGGATCGAACTGACTTATCGGCATACCGAACGACGGCGCTTCCGCCAATCTGACGCTACGCGGTATGCGCGTGCCGAACGCCTTTTTGCCGAAGTAGTGCGTTATCTCTTCCGCGACCGAATTGACGAGATTGGTGCGCGAACTGAACATAGTTACCACCACGCCCTCTATTTCGAGCGACGGATTGAGTATCTTTTTGGCAAGCTTGATCGTGTTCATGAGCTGGCTCAATCCCTCGAGCGCAAAATATTCGCCCTGCATGGGTATCAGTATGGAATCCGCCGCCGTGAGCGCGTTGAGCGTTAGCAACCCTATAAACGGCGGACAGTCTATAAATATATAGTCGTAATTGTCCTTGATGGGCGCGATCGCGCGTTTGAGCGAGCTTTCTCGCTTGTCGAGACTGACGAGCTCGGCTTCCGCGCCCGCAAGATCGATGTTGGACGGGATGATGTCCAATCCGTCGACGCCCGTTCCGAGCACCGCTTGCTCGGCGGTGCAGTCGCCTATGAGCAGGCTGTACACCGAATATTTGAGCTTATGCTTTTCCACGCCGAGCCCGCTCGACGCATTGCCCTGCGGATCGTTGTCTATGACGAGCACGCGCTTTCCGAACGCCGCGAAATATGCGGCGAGATTGACGCACGTCGTCGTTTTGCCTACTCCGCCTTTTTGGTTGGCTATCGCAATAGTTTTTGCCATATCTTCTTTCGTCCTTTAAACGTTTATTTCTTTATCGACACCGTTTTCGCTCGGCGCATCTTGTTCCGCTGTCGGCTCGGATCCGTATTCGAGCGGTATCCCGTAAAAGCTTTCGTACAATCCGACCGTCGCCCTGTACGCGCGGTCGGCCAGATCCTTATTGCGCTCGCGCGGCGACAATGCGGCGTCGGCATATATCGGGTCGGCTATCTCGATCGACATCTTGGGCATATGCAACAGCCTGCGCAAGCCCTTTGGCTTGCCGTAACAGTACAGCATGGGCACGACCGGTACGCCTAACTTGTACGCGTAATGGAACGCGCCGTCCTTGTACGGACGCGGCTTTTTATAGCCTATCCACATGCTTTTTTCGGGATAAAAGTGCACCGCCGCGCCGCGAGCCGAAACATATTCGAGCATGTCGGCAAACGGCTTTGCGCCGCGAAACCCGCTCGGCAACGGCAACGCGCCCGCCGCCGCGAGTATCGCTCCGCCGAAATTCATTTTGCGGTTGTGCGGCGCGACCGCAACGTACAGCTTTTTACCGCCCGTCGCCCGACGGGTCAGCACTATATCGAGATACCCGATATGATTGGAAACGGTTATGTACGAACGCAAGCCTTTGAGTTTTTTCCTGCCCTTGACCCGCCACACGCCGAAAAGCAGCGCGCCCGCAACGTAGCCTATAAGCTTTAACACCGTTACGGCGACCGCTCGCGCGATATACCGCAACGGATTTTTATGACGGTATTTGTACGTGCCGTCCGTCTTTGCGCTGTTTTTCGTAACGAACGGCGCGCCTTCCGCGTCGAACAGCCCGCGCTTTTCGAGCTCGGACAAGTACGTTTTATATACGCGCTTATCCATGCGCCCGCCGTTTTCGGCGATCTTCGCTACGAGCAGGTCGTAAAGCTCGCGCGGGATCTCGTTGCGCTCGGCGAGCTCTCCGAACATGTGCAAATACTTTTTGGCGTTCATCGCGCGGTGACGGCGTCCGCCGCCAAGTCATCGGCGTCCATCAATATCCCGTCGTCCGCTATGCTCGATAAGCTTTCGTCGTCTATGGTTATGGACGGAGCGCAGCTCGCACGCTCGGCTTGTTCGTCTGCACCGTCGAATATCACGCCGCGCGCGGCATAAGCCTCGCTCTGTTTGAGCGCCGCATCGCCTATGATATCCGCAACAGCCGCCACGCCGTTTCCGTCGGCTATGAGTTCGTCGATATTGCGCTCGTAGCGCGCGAGCGTCGACCTATCCTGCATGAACAAGCGTATGCGGCGAATAGCCTTTTTCTTTGCGAACACCGTTTCGCCGCAACCGTGCCTGTCGACAAACACCTTGACAGTGCCCGCCTCGATGACGTGCGGACAATAATTGATCATGACGGGCGTGTGCATATACAAACTGTCGAGCACGGCGTTGGGTCCGCCCTTGGTCAAAAACACGTCCGCCGCGCCGTACAGCTCGTATGCGTTGGACAAAAATTCGTATGTCTTTAACGTCATGCCCTGCGCGACTTTGTACTTTTTGGATCTGCCGTCCTCTATCGCTTTAAAATAGTCGTAACGTTTTTTGTTACTGCCCGCTATAACGCACAGCGTTATCGGCAGACCGCTTTTAATTAGCTTTTTGGCGAACTTAGGTCCGCGTCCCAACATATATCCGCCGTCGGCTATAACGACGGTAAACTTGTCCCGAGAAAGTCCGAACTTTTCACGAAGCTCCTGCCGCGATAACGTGTTGCGCTCTACACAGCCGCGCACGCACGGCGTTACCTGCCGCAGGTTTTCGGGCTTGAACTTGTATTTCAACGCCTTTTCGTATGCGAGCGGATTGTTGACTATAAACAGCCCGTCGCGCTTATCCCAAAACGTGTGCAACGTAGTATCGGGATTGTAGTTGATGACTACAACGTCGGGATCGATACGACGTTTGTATTCTACCGCCAAAAGATCGGTAAAATAATGATTGGTTATTATCACGTTCGGCTTTCTGCGCTTTATGGCTTCCAGCCCCTGCCTGAACGATTTGACCGCCATTTGCCGATGAAAAAATCTCAACAGTTTATGTCCGCCGAGCAACGAGATTATAGGGAAAATAAACCGACCGAAGTACGGGATCTTGTTGGTGTTTTGCACCTGTTTGATCAAAAACCCGTTCATTCGCGTCAGGTTGGGGAACCCGTCCTCCGTAAGGATATAGCTTTTTTGTATATCGTAAACGTCGCCGTACTTTTCGCACAGCGCGTCATAGATACTGTCCATCGAGGAAATGTGTCCGAATCCCGATTCGACATAAGTCAGTAAGATTTTTTGTTTCATATCAAGCGTGATTATTGCCTATCGATTCAAACGGTAAACTTATTCTTTCCTTTATTCAACGTTATGGTGCGGCGTTCTACCGCGCGCCCTATGTTTTCGGGCAGGATGTCGAGCTCGACCTTTGCCGAAGTGCGATTGTCGACCAATATGTCGATACGCGTCGGCGAATACTTGTACCTGACTTCCAGCTCGCCGCTCGCCGTTTTAAGCGAAAGCCGCATATCCTTTATCGCCCTGAAATCGGGCGTTATGTTTATTCTCGTGCCGCCGTCGCGAACGCCTATCCCGCCGAACATCGCTATTATCTCGGTCGCGACAGCCGCCTGATAACTCTGACAGCCCGAACCGTAACCGTTATAGTCCTCGCCGAGCGTCGTCTGCTCGGACTCCGCCGCCGTTGCGTAACGCGAATCGAACCGCTTGCGCGCAAGGTCGCCGCGACCGAGCTTGACGAGCGCTTCTATGACCGCCCATTCCATATAAGGCGACGCGCAGACCGTCGCGGACAAAAGTCGCGCCACCCCGTCCTTTCTGTCGTCGGGCACAAGCCCCGCGAGCGTTATCAGCGCGTTGGCTCTGTCGTCGTAACCGCCGTCGCGCGACGTGTAACCCATGCCGTCCCAGCACGATTCCACGTATTCCGCGATATTGTCCATGCGGTCGTCGAATGTTTCGTCGTAATCGTAATTGCCGACGAGCTTACCGACGCGTTTTAGGAATTTACACGCCGAATAATACATCGCGTTCTCTACGAGCGCTTCGTCTATATTATAAAGATTATCGTACCACCGACGCATGCCGTCGCGGAGCGCCACGCCGTGCTCGGTCATATCCCAAAGCATCACGTACGAACAAAGCTGTTCGTATCGGGCGCGAAACAATTCCACATCGCCGACGAAGTCGAGATAGTTGGCAAACAAGCCGCGCTCGCCGAGCGCAAGCAGACCGTGCGACGGGATATCGGCGGGTATGCCGCCGGGCACTCCCGAATACAACACGTCGCCGTCCGAATTATCGAGCACGTCGGATATAACCTTTTTCACGAGCGGCGCGGCGTCGTAGTACGTAAGAAACAGCGCGCGCGACGCGATAGACGCATCGCCCAACCACATGGTGCGTTCGCGTTCGGGCGTGTCTATGAGCGTCGAGCCCATACAGCAGTAAAGCGTGTTTATAGCTTTTTCATACAGCGCGCAGAGCTTATCGTCGTCGGTATCGAAATCGCAAGTGCGCGTCGTACCGTAACCGAGCTCTCTGTAACCGAGCTTTATCACCTTTACGGAACGCGGCATAGTGAATATCAACGCATTGCCCACCATAGGCAACATGCCTTCGTAAACGTTGAGCGTCGGCTTGGTCGTGTACATAACGAAATGCGCCTTGTATACGCTGCTTTCCTCGCCGAACCCGCCGCCGCACTCGGTGCGGTCTGTGGTTATAGTTATCGTTTCCTGTCCGTTGCCCGCTACTTCCATATACGGCGTTACGCGCATTTCGCGCGGCAACGGCATTACGTACCTGTCGCCCTCGAACTGATCGGTGAGTTTTTTGTACTTGCCGAAAACGCGTTGCGTCGAAAATCTTTCGAGCGGGAGCGGGCGCGGTTCGAGCGTGCCGTATCGTTCGTCGGGATAACAGCCGTGCTCGAAAGCGGGCGCAAACTGCGACGAACTGAAAAGCGGGTCGAGCACGTTTTGTATCTGCCCTTCGAGCGCGGCGTCGTAGTTGACGCCCCAGCCCGCATAGCAACAATTTGTCGATTGCGGCGCTTTGTATGCGACGTTCTCGTACGCGGTAAAGCTTTTATCGCTGTAAATTTCCAGGTCGTGACACTCGAAAATAAAACCGGCGTGCGGCGCGTCCACAAGGTCGCGCCCCGAATTGCCGTAATACTTGCAATATACAACTATCGCGTTGTCGCCTTTTACAAGGTGTTTGGCGATGTCTATCTCGTCGTAAAACGCCCTATCGCCGCTGCGGTCGAGCCCGCCGTACCAAACGACGGCATTGCCGTTTACGAACATGCAGTAGTGCGTATTGCACGCAATGCGGCACACGGCGCGAGCGGGCGGTTTTCCCTGCCCGAACGAAAATGTGCGACGCAATATTATATTGGAATTTTTCTTGTCGGCGTCCGCCGTCCAAATCCATTTGGACTTGCCGAACAATACCGTAGGTTCCATCGCTTTATCCAAAAACACCTCCGCAATAGATCGGTCTTTTTAGTTTACCACAACCATGTTGCTTTTGCAACCTTTTATACAAAAAATTCGCATTTTGCTCGGTTTTGTAAGCTTCCCCTTACGTTTTTGCGCATATCGTTCACGCAAAAAACGTCGATCGCCGTTGCCGAAATTCCCATACGGAAAAATCGGTGTGCCGCAATCGAACGAGAATCGGGCGTGCCGTGAAACCGTGCCTTTTTTGATATTTATGTTGCGCGGACGAACGAGACTGCTTGTAGTCATGTGAGATCATATAGATTTGTTTTATTTCCCCCGCAAAATTCGATCGGTTGCGTTCTTTCGTTTCTTGTGTTATAATGACTGTACGATAAACAGTAATTTACAGGTATTAGACCTATGGAAAATATAATACCATATTCGCAAAGAAATTTTCGCGGTAAATTCAAATATTCAATGTTATTTTTTGCAATTTTGTTAATTGTAACGATTGCATTATGGGTTGTTACGTTTAGGGGTTATCAACTGTCAAATATCGCAAATCACAATCAAATTGCAGATGCGCCATTAGTCGACTATGATGTTATTAAGGTTGAAGCTACTACACCGGCACAAATCGAAATTATGTATCGATATAAATATGAGGACGAAAGCGGGGTCGTTTATGAAGGCAATGTACGCGCTTATATTTTTGACTATGAAACCGCAGATAAGGCAATAGAAAACGGGCAGACAGTTGAAATTTATATAGACGGCAAAGGAAACAGGTTTTCTTGCCAATACCGATATATTTCAAACAAAAATCATAACGATTTTGGTATTTAGCATTATTCTAACTATCGGTACCGTTGTATTTTTTATTATATTTTTAATATCTATAAAAAGTAAAACCGAACGATAAATTTCAATTAGCGGCAGCTGTAAAATATCAATAAAAATTTATGGAGTATATTTTGGACAACAAGGACACAGAACAAAAAACTTTTCATTACGTTTTATCATATAAAACAGGGGAAGAAATGCTTGCGTTAAAAGATGATTTGTTTCGGATGCGAGAGCGCATTTTAGCCGCTAACCCGAATATGCGGGAAGAATACGAGAGAAGAGCCGCATATTCCAAATATTCAATCAGTCATCTTACGTTAGACGCAATATTTCCTTCGCTTGTCCGCTATGCGTCATTCGGGTGGAAGAAACCCAAAATGTATAGGCAAGTTCCTAAAATTGCAGAAAAATATCAAGAAGATTATAAAGAATACGTTTACGATGCGGACGACAATCTTTTAATGATTAAAACTATATCTGTGCGTCATCAAGAAACGAAAGAGATTTTATATTTACTTGATTTTGACGGTTACGGATACGTTTTTAATATTGACCGTTTTTCCGAAGATATTTCCGATCATAACGCCTTTTGTTACGTCGGCCGTATAAAATATGAAAACGATAAACTGATTCAATATGAAGAATACGCGAGACGGTATCTTTCTCCGGGCATTTATTACAGCGAAATATATTATGCGGTTGACGGTAAAGATTACTGTACGGCGCAGATATTAGCCGACGGCAATGTTCCCGAAAGTTGTCGATCATCAAAGCCGGAGAACATAAAACCGGAAAATATAAACCTGCCCGTAACCGAAAAACTATCGCCCGTTGACACTTTGGTATATAAGTTGATATATAACAACCGTAAACTCGAACAAATAGACGAAATGCGCCTAAAAGAACGGCAATACAAAACTATCTTTCCGAAAAAGTCGAAAGCCCCTACGGGATTGCCTAAAACCAAACGCACAAAAACAGACTTTAAGCAAATGTTAAAAGAAAACGGCTGCGCGACAAAAAATAAAATTGCGTTTTCTGCGTTTTGGGATACGTTTAAGTCGTTTGCGTCGGAGTGCAAATATGACTGCTCTGCGGACGATCTATTATGGGAGCCGGATCCGATCCATAATTCAATTCATATTGCTCGACAGTTCTGCCACGAAGACAATAGCGGGAACTACGATCATATGGAGCAACTGTACATGGATATTGATATGAAATTCGATCGATCATTTGACGGAGAAAAAATAAAAAGCTTTTGGTCGGACAACGATTTTGAAGAATTTTTTTCAAAAGTCGAGCAAACCAAAGAATTTAAGTCGATCCCTTCCGATGCAATCATAGAATTATGTATCGTTTTCTGCGAAGTATAATTACATTTCTTTTTACGACAAAATATGCTCATGAGTATGGTTTTTTTATGAAGTATGTGCCATAAATTTCAAGATGGCTATGAGATGGAGACGGCAGCATGATGAGAAAATTCATTACACTTGACAAGGTGTGCGGAAAAGGCAGTTCAAACATATAACACAGGAGCAACCATTCCGCATATTTATTTTAGAGATTATAAAAAAGAACTATTGCCGCTGTTGCGATCGGAAGAGCAACGAATAATAGCAAATAAACTTGACAAAGCGAGGATATCGATTGAAAATACGCGCTCACAATTAAAGCGTTTTGATAAACTCGCGAAGTCGCAATTTAGCGAGATAACCGTATGAAAGAAGTTAAATAGAAAAATGCCCATATTGCGGCGGCGAAGAAATGATCGAATGCCATATGACTTCTTACGGCGGAGTATACGCGGGACGCAAGACGCGCGACGTTCGACTTTTTGCTACGGTCTGCCGCGATTGCGGAAACGTTGTCCGTACCTATTGCAAAGAACCTGAAAAATTATTCCCTAAAAAAGAACGCAGAGAATAATATAAATTTCAATTTATCTTTCTGATAATGTGCAGTTAAAAGCACTCGAATAAAATGTTCGAGTGCTTTTTACATAATCGGAAAGCTATAAATAAAATATTCGATTTGTTTAATTCCCCGCGGGAAGCGCCCTTTACCGCTCCGCCGTCGTTAACCGTTATTTTGCGTCAAATCTCTAAACGCCTGCCGTCGATATCTATATATCCCGAAAGCGTCGACGGATCGAGTTCGACGGTGAGCATCGCGCCGCCGCGCTCGCGCTTGAACACAAACCGTCCCGTTTCGTAATCGGCGATCTCGAATACGCCGTAAGAATACTCGGCGTCGGTCGATGCCGCATACGAAAACAACTGTCTGTTATATCGCTTGCGCAACGCAATGAGCCGTTTGTAAAACTCAAACAGTTCGCCGAACTCGCGCCGCCGCGACCAGCGGATCGCGTTAAGCTTTTGCGGCGAATTGTACGAATCCTCGTTGCCGTATTTCGTTCTGCCCGTTTCTTCGCCGGCGAGCATAAAGCATATGCCCGTGCTAATCAGATATGCCGCCGCGACAAGCTTGTTTCGCTTTACGTCGACGTATTCGGCTTTATCGTAAAACAGCGTCGACGCGTTGCCGTGCGTCGCGCCGCGGAGATGATCCCAAAGCGTATAATTATCGTGCGCCGAAGCATACGCGACGTTGCGCGAGCCCAAGCCCGTAGCCAGCCCGTCGGCATAACCGCCTATACCGCCTTCGATCATTTTTTTGACCTTGCCGAGCTCCGTCGGCGCGCCGTTGACCCAGCCCTTTTGCGGCGATTTATCCATGCACGCGCCGCGCAAACCGTCGCGCCCGCTGCCGTTGAATACCGCAATGCGCGGATCGAGCGCGTCAAACGCGCGCTCGTCGACAAACGCGTCCGCAAAAATGTGCTTCATCAATCTGTTGTCGGCGTTTGACGTAAATTTGTATTTTTTGTCGACTTCCGCCGTAGCCGCGACGCGCCGCCCGTACGATGCGGGCGTATACGTTCCGTCCGCCGACCACGGCTCGCCGTACATCAAGATCTTGCGTCCCCTGCCGCCGTCCAGCCTGTCAAGCTCGGCGCGTATGGCGTTTAGCGTGACTGCGTCGTGCACGCCCATAAGGTCGAACCGAAATCCGTCCAAATGATACTCGGTCGCCCAATACAGCACCGATTCGACGATATACTTACGCATCATGGTGCGCTCGGACGCCGTGCCGTTGCCGCAACCGGAATCGTTGGTGAACGCGCCGTTTTCGTCCGTGCGGTGATAATAATACGGCGCGGTGTCGTGCAATGCCTGTCCGCCCGTCGTATACGTGTGATTGTAAACAACGTCCATGATGACGCCTATCCCCGCGGCGTGCAACGCCATCACCATTTGCTTGAATTCGCGTATACGCGTCGCGCCGTCGGCGGGATCGGTGCTGTACGAACCCTCGGGGATATTGTAGTTTTGCGGATCGTAGCCCCAGTTGTACGCGTCGCAGTCCGCTCTGCCGAGATCGCCCTCGTCGACCGTCGCAAAATCGTAAACGGGATTCAAATGCACGTATGTAACGCCCAATTCTTTGAGATAGTCCACTCCCGTCTTGATGTCCGTGCCCGGCACGGTCGTGCCGCGCTCGGTAAACGCGAGATATTTGCCTTTGTACTTCATTCCCGAATCGGGCGAAGCCGAAAAATCTCCGACCGCCGTTTCCCAAACGACGGGCGTATCCGCCGCGAGCGGCGAACGGACGTACAGCCGCCTGTCATTCTCCCAGCCTTGGGGATCGGTCGCGCGCAGATCTATCACCATGCCGCGCGCACCGTTGACGCCGCACGCCTTGGCGTACGGATCTATCGTCGTCGTTTCCGCACCGTAATTATTGACGGTATACGTATAATAAACGCCGTCATGATCGCCTTCGAGCGCAAGCTCCCACACGCCGCCCCACTCGCCGCGGAGCGAAACGCGCTTTTTCATCGCATACGACGCAAACGCGCCGCCGACGGCGCCGTCGGCATACAATTTCAGCATGACCGCCGCCGCAAACGGCGCCCACACGCGAAAAGTCGTTTTTTCCGCGCTGTATTCCGCGCCGAATTTACAGCTTTGCGTATCGGCATTCTCGAAAGCCGCTATAAACCCGCGCTCGTCGACCAGCCCCGACATCGCTATCTGCGCCGCACAGTGTATCCCGTCAATCTTGACCGCGTACTTCGACGTGAAAACAAACCCGCGCACGGAAAATTCCGCCGTGCAAATACAAGCGTTTCGTTCGTCCGCGACCGCTTCCGCTACCGATATTATATCGTTATCGCGGTAGAGCGTCGCTTTCCGTCCGCCCGCAACGGGCGTCGACGTTTCCAATTTAACGGTGACGGCGTTTTCGGTCATTGCCGCAAATCTCGCGCCGATCACTCTGTCGACTGTCATTGTTTCTCCTTACGGAACGATATTCGATCTCTCATCGCCCGTCCTTGCCCGTCCTTTTTCGCTCATCGGCTCGCTTCCCCGTCGTTTTTGCCGACAAGCCGTCCGCGAAGATTATCGTCTTCGCCTATTTGCACGCCGTCGACGACGAGCGTACCGAGCGTTGCGCCGCAGTTGCGGACTATCCCCGCATTATACGCCACGACGCCGCCGTATTCCGTATCCTGCGCGGTATTGATAGTTATGACGGTATCGAATCCGTTGCACAAAACCTTTCCGCCTTCGCGGTTGACCGACACGACGCCCGCCGCCGACCGCACGTTTCCGCCCGTACCGCGCACGGTAAGCGATACTGCGCGGTTGTTGTCTATCAGACCGCCGTCGCGGTTTTCGAGCGCTATGCCCGCCGCCTCGTAGCTCGCCGAACCGAGCGCGGACGTATTGCCCTGCACAAGCTCGCAAACGACCGAACACCCGACCACTCGCCCGTAGTTATGCACTACTATCCCCGCCGCGCCGCCGCCGACCGCAGTCAAGCGCACCGATCGCAGTTTTACTGCGGATATCTCGCCGTCGTTGAAATACGCGACGATCGCGACCGAAGAATTTATCGGGTGCATAGCGTCGCGCGCTATACATATAATATCGGCGTTTTCTATCGTCAGATTTTTGACCGCGCCGCCGCGAGCGATATACTCGAACAGCGCCCAGTGCCCGCCGTCGTGCTCGACGCGAAAATCGCATAATTTTTTGTTATTGCCGTCGAAAACACCGAAAAACGGCTTTTTCAGCGCAAAAACGTTTGATTCGTTGTCGAGCGCGTTCACCGTACCGTAATCGATATCTTCGCTCAAAACGTAATGATTGGGTTTACCGCCGCGCGCCGCGAACAAGCTTTCGTAATAATCTATCGCGCGCAGATCGAACGGTGTTTTTATTATATACGGATCGTCGGCCGCGCCGCCGCCCGACAAATACGGTATGTCGCTTATCGTCGGTTCGGGCGCGCAAACAACGTCGCTTTCGGGCACGGGGCAGACGCACGCGACCAAATTTTTGCCCGTCATTTCGTACTCGGCGGCGGTGACCGTCGTCGCGTTGAAATCGAGATCGTACACCTTATACGCACGCGCCCCGTCGGCAGTTTCCCATTTAAGCGTTTCGCCGTCGACGGCGAACTCTGTCGCGCGCGGAAGCTCGAGCACGCGTTTTTCGGCATTGTAAACGACGGTCAGCGATCGCCGTCCGTCGTCGTGCTCCTCCGCGATCTCTATGACCGCGCCGTGCGGCAGACCGCTCGCGTCAAATATTTTCGCACGGCAAAACCCGTCCTTGCCGTCTGCTATCTCTTCCCCGTCGACCGAAATTGCGACCCGACGCGCCCCGTCGGCGGCTGCCCATTCGATCACGCCGTTGTTAAAAGATATGATCTTGGGTGTGCCCAATTGTGCTCCTCCGCCCGTCGCATAGTCGTTTATACTTCATATATTAGCATATCGGCGGTGCGCTGTCAATAGATTTTTGCGTTTTTGCACGTTACCGCGCGCATATTCGCCCATAAAAAGCGGCAAAGCTATTGACAAATCGCTCGGAATATTGTATTATATAATGTACTAAAATATTAGTTGTGGGAATTTATAATGGCTAACTTTAAGGATCACAATGCCGATCTCGGCAATCAGACAATAGAAGGCACGGAGCCGCCTATCGCACTCGATGCGGAAATTGTCATGCCCGACGGTTCGACGCGCCCCATTCCCACTGCGGCGGAACTCGACGCTCAGCTCGAAGCGCTTATGGCAGACGACCAAAGCGCGCAACGGGACGTTCCGCCCGTTGTCGTCATGCCGCCGCAAGACGCCGCGCCCGTCGCGGACGAAACGCAGGATCTCGACGCTCAGCTCGCGGCGCTCATGGCGGAGCCCGACGTTAAGCCCGATCGACACAGCACCACTCTCGACGATATCAACGCGCAGATCGACGCGATCCTTAACTCCACGGGTCCCGACCCCGTCGTCGTCGAGCCCCAAACATTCGAGAGCATAACCGAGAACGATACGGAGATCGTCCAAACGACAGTCACCGAACAAACGACAGTCGAAGCACAGCCCGACGACCGACCGACATCGGATGAGCCTATTATAATCGCGCCGCCCGTAACGGAACAACCGCCTATGACCGAACAACCGTCTGCGGCGGAACAACGACCCGTAACGGAGCAACCGCAGGTTGCCGCACAGCCTACTCAAGATGATGTTCGGACCGAACAGCCCGTTCAACAGGCACAACAGCAGGAAAACGACGCCGCACGCGAAATGCTCGAACAGGCGCGGCTCATTATGGAGCAAGCCAAACTCGCACAGGAAGCGGCGCAACAAGCGGCGCAGAGCGCACAGCAAGCGGCTACTCAAAGTTCGCAACAACGACCCGCCGCGCCCGCGACGCAACCCGTGTCGCAACCGCAGTTCGACGCGAACGATCCCGCGGCGCAATCTATAATTCGGCAAGCGCAAATGATGCTTCAACAGGCTCAGCAAGCGCAATTACAGGCGCAACAAGCGGCGCAACAGGCACAAATGCAAGCGCAACAGGTCGTTCAGGCGACGACGCGCACCGCAACGCACCCGCCCGTTTCCGCGCCCGATTCGTATGCCGTCAAGGAAGTCGACAGACTCAAAAACGAGCTCGACGGAATGCGCGAGCTCGTCAATAAGCTTACATTCACGCTCGCGCAAATGCCGGGCGGCGCGCAACAGGTCGCGCAAATGCCCCCGCACTACGCATATAACGGCGGAGATCAAGAGCAGTACCGCAAGCTCCAATCGGAGCTCGAAGGTATGCGCCGCGAGATAATAGAAAAAGACCTGCGCGACCGCGAAAAAGAGCTCGAGCGCAGACAGAAAGAAGCGGAAAACACAGTAAAGGACATCCGCCCCGAAATGATACAAATGTCCGACTCGCGCGACGTCGCGCCGCTCGGCGGGCAAAGCCCGCTCGGCAGTGAATTTATCCCGCTTGCCAACGGCGTGTTTTACTCGATGAAGGACAAGCAGGTATACGTGATGACGCCCGCGTCAAACGCCGCGGCGGCTTCGCCCACGATAGAACCGCCCAAGCCGCAAGCCGCGCCCGCACGTCCCGCCCCGCGAGCACATGCGCGCCCCGTCGCAAAAAAGCGTCCCGTCATGCACAGCCGCCGTCCCGGTATGCCGCCCCGTCGTCGCCCGGGCGCCCCGAGCCGCAGACCGACGGGCAGATAAAGAATTATTGCATATGTCGAAAATCGGGCGCAGCATCAAGCTGCGCCTTTTCGCTTGTTGTTTTTAAAAGAAAGCCGTAAAAACAATAATAGGTATCGTCGGAATAATTTTCGGCGATCAATCAGCGCTTGACGATATACTTAAAATAAAATATGCGCAAAAATATTCGCGTATATAAATCGTTTCATAATGGCATTCTCCGAAAAAAGCAATATCATCGAGAAATTACCAAAATCACATAAATACGGTCGTTTTTGCCTTTTTTAAAAAGCACATATGCCCGTAATTACGCGTGATATCGATCGTACGGCATTTTATGTCCAAATCGACCGTTTTATCGACTTGTAATAATACGGCTTACGATCGAAATTATATTTTGCGGATCTCGACGCAAATCGACGATCATCAAATCGATTTAAATAAAATAAATCGAAATTATTCGTCTGCGCGCAAATTATCGGATCTAAAAAATATTCGCTTTCCGATCGCAGAAAGCCGTTTTTTATTTTATGAAATGACCGTCTTTGACCGAATAATATAGATCGTCGCATTACCGCAAATATTATTGTAAAAAGCAGGCATTGCCGTAGTTCCCATAGAGAATTTTATCGCGGCGACATAACATAAGTATAGCGCACTTTGCCTTGCAAGCAAGGCAATGCGCTTTTGCTTTACTTGTTCATTTGATTGTTGTATAATAACAGAGCGATAAACGGTATTTAGCGGAGGATAGTTATAGCTATGATAGATATAAAAACTTGGATCAAAGAATTTACGGAAAAAGTCGAACGGACGTTTGCCGATCGCGTGTGGTTTGTCGGCTTGCAAGGCAGTTACGGTAGAGGGGAAGCTACTGCAACGAGCGATATAGATGTGGTTGTTATTCTCGATGAATTGAGAGTGAACGACTTAAAAACTTATAGAGATATGCTCGACACTTTATCAAACAGGGATTTGATTTGCGGTTTTATATCGGGCAAAGCCGAACTTTTTAATTGGGAAGCAAGCGACTTATTTCAATTCTATTATGATATCACGCCGATAAAAGGATCGCTCGATTTGCTTTTGGAAAAACAAAATAAGCAGACTGTAGAACGTGCGATACGAATCGGCGCGTGTAACATATATCACGCTTGCGTTCATAACTTCGTACACGAAAAAAGCGACGGTATATTACGCTCATTGTATAAGTCGGCTGTCTTTGTTATTCAAGCGGTGTGGTTTTACGAAACGGGCAAATACATCAAATCAACTGCCGAACTGCAAAATACAATCGATCCGCCGTCCGCCGTACTTACGACCGCACGGGAATTGAAAAAAGGTACAAACGTGAAGTTTGATGAAATGTCGGAGTTGCTATTGAATTGGGCAAAAACGATCATCGCAAGGTACAAAGAAAGATAGGTTCGATTCAGCTTAATTTTATTACAAGCATAAATAACTCTCGAATAAAGGGCGCTTCCCGCGGGGAATTAAACAAATCGAATATTTTATTTATAGCTTTCCGATTATGTAAAAAGCACTCGAACATTTTATTCGAGTGCTTTTAACTACACATTATCAGAAAGATAAATTGAATTTTATTTTGTTTTATATAATAAATTTATTAATCCATTCAACAGGGTTTTTCCGATAAAATCCGCAATGTCCGTAACCTTTCATCTTA
>CANDGE010000007.1 GCA_947384195.1 uncultured Clostridia bacterium | reverse complement strand
TAAGGAATGTCTCAGTTGCGTGCGTAGCGGAAATTGCGAGCTTCAAACGCTTTCCACCGAGTACGGCTGCGACGCGACCAAGTACAGCGGCGCGATGAACGATTACGACGTCGACGACGTAACGCCTTATCTCGTACGCGACAACAACAAGTGCATTCTTTGCCGTCGTTGCGTCGCGGTATGCAACAAGGTGCAAACGGTCGGCGTCATCGATGCGGGCAACCGCGGTTTCGCCACGCGTATCGCGAGCCCGTTCGACAAGTCGCTCGGCGAAGTTCCGTGCGTTGCGTGCGGTCAGTGCATCAATGTTTGCCCGACGGGCGCGCTCCGCGAAAAGGAAAGCCTGTCCGACGTCGAGAAACTGCTCGCCGATCCCGCCAAGACCGTTATCGTCGGTACTGCGCCCGCCGTTCGCGCGGCGCTCGGCGAAGAGTTCGGCTATCCCATCGGTACGGACACCGAGGGCAAGATGGTCGCGGCGCTCAAAGCGATGGGCTTCGATAAAGTGTTCGACGTGAACATGGCGGCGGACATGACGATAATGGAAGAGGGCACGGAGTTTTTGGAACGGCTCAACGATCCCGATGCGACGTTGCCCATGATCACGTCGTGCAGTCCCGGCTGGATACGGTTCATCGAATATAATTATCCCGATCAGCTCAAAAATCTTTCGTCGTGCAAATCGCCGCAACAGATGTTCGGCTCGATAATGAAAACGTATTACGCCAAAAAGCTCGGCGTCGATCCCAAGGATCTCGCGGTCGTAACGGTCATGCCGTGCATAGCCAAGAAGTTCGAGCTCACGCGCGACGATCAAAGCGCGGCGGGCGTGCCCGATATCGATGTGTCCATAACGACGCGCGAGCTTGCTCGGCTCATCAAAAAGTTCGGTATCGACTTTAAATCGCTCGACGCAAAGACCGAATTCGACGATCCGATCGGCAAGGGCAGTACCGCGGGACTTATATTCGGCGCGACGGGCGGCGTTATGGAAGCGGCGCTCCGCACCGTTGCCGAAACCGTCATGGGCGAAAAGCTCGACAACGTCGACTTTAAAGCGGTGCGCGGCACGAAAGGCATTAAGGAAGCGTCGGTAACGCTCAACGGCAAGCGGATCGACATCGCGGTTGCGAGCGGGCTCGGCAATGCGCGCAAGATCATGGACGATATCAAGGCGGGCAAGAGCAAGTATCACTTTATCGAGATCATGGCGTGCCCCGGCGGTTGCGTCAACGGCGGCGGTCAGCCGATAGTCGACAGCGCGACGCGTAATCTCGTAGACGTGCAAAAAACTCGCGCGAAAGTGCTGTATAAAAAGGACGGAAAGAGCGAGCTCCGCAAGAGCCACGAAAATCCCGTCGTCAAAGCGTTGTACGAAGAATTCTTCGGCAAACCCGGCAGTCATGTTTCGCATGAAGTGTTGCACACGAGCTATATCAAGCGCGACAGATTTTGATCGAATATCCAAACACAAAAGTGCGGCGTTGCCGCACTTTTTCAATGCGCGATTTCGGCGTTGCTTTCGACGATCGCCTGCGGCGCGCGGTGTTTTGCGTAAACGCATCGCCCGCAACGGCATTCGTGCTTGCGCAAACCCGAGCATTTCACGTTATAAAAAACAGTTGATTTACGCGCGCATTTGGTGTATAATTAAAATCGGCGGGATATAGCATGACTGTCGACGAGATAAAACGCAATATCGAAACGGTGACCGAGCGTGTATCGCGCGCGTCCGCGCGTACGGGGCGCGCCGTCAAGATCGTGGCGGCGACCAAAACCGTCGCGCCCGCGCTTATCGAAGTTGCCGTCGAATGCGGGTTGACCGATATCGGGGAAAACCGCGTTCAAGAGTATCTCGAAAAAAAAGACGTCGTCAAGCGCGCTCAATGGCACTTTATAGGCACGTTGCAACGCAATAAGGCGAAGTATCTTGTCGGCAGCGTCGCGCTTATCCAATCGGTAAACGGAATCGAGCTTGCGCGTGAGATAGACAGGCTTGCGCATATTCGCAACGTGCGTCAGCAAGTGCTTATCGAGTTGAACGCCGCAGGCGAACAGTCCAAAACGGGCGCGCCCGTCGAGTATGCCGACGAGCTAATAGCCGAAGTCGGCGAATTGAAGAATATAGTCGTGCGCGGCATAATGTCCGTTCCGCCCAAGGATGCGCCCGACGAAGTTTACGAAAGTTTGTCCGCGCTGTTCGACAAGCATAAGGGCGGCGAGTTCGACATCCTGTCGGTAGGAATGAGTTCGGACTACGAGCGCGCGATACGATGCGGCAGTAACATGGTGCGACCGGGTTCGGCGATATTCGGTCCACGAGCATATAGGTAGGAGCTGTTATGGCAAACGGAGATTTTTTCGATGCGTTCTTGCGTAACGCGAGCAATTACAACGGCGGCGCGCCCGAAGTATACGAGGACACGCACGACGCAAACGGCAATTATACGGGCGGAGCGCGTAACGGTTTTACCGCGCCGCAACAGCCGTATGCGCAACAGCCTATGTTTCCGCAACAGCCCGCCGCGCCTATATATCCGCAACAACAGGGCGCGCCCGTGTATACGCCTCCGCCGCAGGGTTCGGCGGCACAGCGCACCGAGCGCAGTTTGGAGCATCCGCCGCAATTCGCTCAGGTCAGCGCCGCGGGCGGGCAGCCGCAGTCTATGCCGCTCCCCACGCTCGATCAGTACGTATCGCCGCAGTTGAATCAAAACTTCGTGATCTATCGTCCGCGCACCACAAAGGACGTAGAACAGCTTATAGCGTATTTAAGACGGCGCGAGCCTGCGCTGGTCGATCTCGACCCGATATCCGATTCGCCCGATGCGCAACGGCTAATGGACTTTACGTCGGGTGCGGCGTACGCGCTCGGCGACAGGGTCATGACTATACGCCGCAATCTGTTTTTGATAACTCCCGATACGATAGACGTATTAAAACCTGACGGGGAAGAATAAACGGCAAATGTCAGACAACTCGATCAAAAATTTCTTTTCCCGCGCATGGGAATTCATAAAGCGCATAGCCAAGATCGTTTGGAACTATCTCAAAGCCGCAAAAATGGAATGGATAGTCATGATCGGTCTTTTTGCGTTGGATCTTATAAGCAAGACCGTCGTGGAAAAAACATTGGGGTATCATAACGAATTGACGTTGATACCCAATTTTTTAGCTATCGAACTTATACCGAATTACAATGCGGCTTACGGCGCGGATTTTATAAGCAAGTGGTTGGGCACTATGGGCGCGCGCATATTTTTCAGCGTGTTCGCGGTAGCGGCGTCGGTCGCGTTCATATTGGTGCTCATAAAAAACAAGGGCAAAAACAAGCTTTTCCGCGTGGCGATCGCCATGTTCGTGGCGGGCGCGATGGGCAACTGCATCGACCGTATGTGCATAGGCTGGGTGCGGGATTTCGTGCATTTTACTTTTCAGCCGTATATTTTCAATATCGCCGATGCAGAGCTCATTTTCGGCGTTTTGCTCATCGTCATTTATTTCCTGTTCTTGTATAGGGACGGGGATAAGCGCAAGGAACAGCCTACCGCGCCGCTTGTGGACGATCTCGGCGAGATCGACCCCGTCGACATGACGATTGCGCGCGAGTCGGTCGCGGCGGACGGCGATACTAAGCAAGACGTTAGTGCGGACGCGGAAGGCGCGGACGACGTTGCGGATACGGAGCGTCGGGTGATCCCCGTCGAGAAGTCGGAGCAAGCGGAAATCGACGCGTCCGTAGTATGCGAAGCGGAAACGGCGTCCGAGACGGGACAAGCCGACGACGTGCCGAGCGGCGAAAGCGTTGTGCAAGCAAGACCGCAAGAAACCGAAAAGGCGTCGGCGAAAAAGCCGCGTACCGCGAGAAAGCGCTCTGCCGACGGCACAGGCTCGGAGCGTGATAGCGACGACGGGAAAACGGAGAACGGCGATAAATGACCACCGTGTACTGCACCGAAGGCGGGGCGCGGTTGGACGTGTTTTTGACGGACGAGACCGAATTCACGCGCTCGCATATAAAGAGCCTTATCGACGGAGGTAAGGTGTTTATCGGCGGCGTGCCTGCGTTCAAAGCGGGGCAAACGGTCAAAACGGGCGACGTAGTGTCGTTTGACGACGTAGTGCAAAACGACGACGTACTGCCCGAAAATATCCCGCTCGACGTCGTGTACGAGGACGACGATCTCGCGGTCATAAACAAGCAACGCGGGCTGGTGGTGCACCCGGGGGCGGGCAACCGCGCGGGTACGTTGGTAAACGCGCTTTTATACAGATTCGGCGACGTGTCGCGCGCATACGGCATGGCTCGCGCAGGTATAGTGCACAGGCTCGATAAGGACACCACGGGACTTATGGTCGTATGCAAGACCGATCACGCGCACGCCGCGCTCGGCGAGCAGTTTGCCGCGCACACCGTAAAAAAGCTGTACCGAGCGGTGCTCGACGGCGAGCTCGAAGCCGATACGGGCACTGTCGACGCGCCTATCGGTCGCGATAAAAAGAACAGGCTCAAAATGTGTGTTACGTCGGACGGCAGGCGTGCGGTTACGGACTATACCGTATTGGAACGGTTCAAAAGCAATTGTTACGTCGAGTTCGCCTTGCACACGGGCAGAACGCATCAGATAAGAGTGCATGCGGCGTATCTGAAACACCCGATAACGTGCGACGCGCTGTACGGCGGCAGAGCAATGGGTGCGGCGGGACAACTGTTGCACTCGCGAACGCTCGGGTTCACGCACCCGCGAAGCGGCGAGCGGTTGGAGTTTACCGCCGACGAGCCGTCCGATTTTTTAAAGATACTTAACGCGTTGAGAAACGGTTGACGGGCACAAGGAGATAAAATGAAACGTAAAGACATACTCGGGATCAAGGATCTGTCCAAGTCCGAAGTCAACGAGATACTGACGGCGGCGAACGTCATGCGCGAGCGGCTCGACGCGCGCGAGCGCGGCAACGAGCTTGCGGGAAAAAGCGTTGCGACGCTGTTTTACGAAAACTCGACGCGCACGCGCAATTCGTTCGATCTCGCCGCCAAAAATTTGGGCGCGTCCGTAATGGGCATAGCTGTGGCGGCGTCGTCGGTGCAGAAAGGCGAAACGCTCGTCGATACGGGCAAGACGCTCGACGCGCTCAAAACGGACGCTATAATCATACGCCACCCCGTGGCGGGCAGTGCGCGGTTGCTTGCCGAAACGATAAAAGCGTCCGTTATCAATGCGGGCGACGGCATGAACGAGCACCCGTCGCAGGCGCTTTTGGACGCGCTGACGGCGACGCGGCATTTCGGCGAACTGATCGATAAAAAGCTCGTCATCGTCGGCGATATACGGCATTCGCGCGTGGCGCGGAGCAATATCGCGTTGTTCGGTATGCTCGGCGCGTCGGTCACGGTTTGCGGTCCGTACACGCTTATCCCCGACGGTATAGCGGGGCTCGGTTGCGAAGTCGATTGCGATCTCGACGGCGCGCTCGACGGCGCGAACATAGTCATGCCGCTCCGAATACAATTCGAGCGCATGAGCGGCGCGTACTTTCCGTCGCGCGAGGAATATCACGAATATTACGGCATTACGCAAAAGCGGTTAAGGCTGTGTGCCGACGATTATATCGTCATGCACCCCGGTCCGATCAATCGCGAAGCCGAGATAGCGGGCGACGTTGCCGACGGCGCGCACAGTCTTATCGAAGAACAGGTCACAAACGGCGTCGCGGTGCGTATGGCGATGTTGAAGCTTTTGTTGGACGGAGGTAACGAGCGGTGATATTGTTAAAGAACGCGACGGTCGTCAACGCCGGCGGCATGCAACAAACGGACGTACTCACGGACGGGGAGATAATAACGCGCATTGCGCCCAATATAGAGTGTTTCGGCGCGGAAGTGATAGATTGCGACGGGAAGCTGGTTTTTCCCGGGTTTATAGACATGCACTGCCATTTGCGCGAGCCCGGACAAACGCATAAGGAAGATATAAGATCGGGCTCGCTTGCGGCGCTTGCGGGCGGGTACACCACGGTGTGCTGTATGCCCAATACCGATCCGCCGATAGACAACGGCGGGGCTGTCGCGTATATTCGCAAGCGTTCCGCCGAGTGCGGTAACGCCGACGTTTTGCCTGTCGGCTGTATAACGCGCGGGCAAAAGGGCGAAGAGCTCGCCGAATTCGGTCATATGAAAGCGCAAGGCGCGATAGCCGTGTCTGACGACGGCTTGCCCGTCGACAGCGGCGCGGTCATGCTCAACGCGCTCAAATATGCAAAGACGTTCGGACTGACCCTGCTGTCGCACAGCGAGGACAAGAGCATTTCGGGCAACGGTGTGGTCAATGCGGGCGAGAACGCGACTGCGAGCGGACTGCGCGGAATACCCAAAGCCGCCGAAAGCGCGGCTGTCGCTCGCGACGTACTGCTCGCGGAAGAAGCGGGCGCGCGCTTGCACGTTTGCCACGTGTCGACAGCCGAGTCCGTCGATATCATCCGTCAAGCGAAAAAGCGCGGGGTCAAGGTCACGTGCGAAACATGCCCGCATTACTTCGCGGCGACCGACGACGAAATACTTTCGTATAACACCAATGCGAAGATCAATCCGCCGCTTCGCGGCGAGCGCGACGTGGACGCGATCGTGCAGGGAATTGCCGACGGCACTATCGACGTTATCGCTACCGATCACGCGCCGCACCATTTCGACGAGAAAAACAAGGAATTCGATTATGCGCCGTTCGGTACGGTCGGGCTCGAAACGGCGTTTTCGGTCGCATACACTCGGTTGGTTTTGACCGAAACGATCAAGCTGTCCGACCTGTGCAGGCTTATGAGCGCCGCGCCCGCGAGCATTCTCGGGTTGACGGACAGAGGCAGGATAGAAGTCGGCGCGCGTGCCGATATGGTCATAGTCGACCCCGACGACGAATACACGGTGGACACCGCATACTTTAAGTCCAAGGGCAAAAACTCGCTGTTCGACGGCTGGCGGCTCAACGGCTCGGTCGTCGGCGTGATAGTAAAAGGAGAGAAAAAACAGATATGAAAAACGTCACCGACAGACTTATAGACAGGATAGAAAAGCTCGGCAATCCGACCGTAGCGGGGCTCGATCCGCGGATCGAGTATTTGCCCGCGTCGCTCAAAAAGGCGGCTACGGACAAAAAGAGCGCGGCTCAGGCGTTGACGGAATTCAATTGCCGCATAATCGACAGCATAAAAGACGTCGTGCCCGCGGTCAAAATACAGTCGGCGTTCTACGAAATTTTTTCGCATTACGGAACGGAAGCAATGAACAAAACAGCCGAGTATGCGCAGTCGGCGGGGCTTATCGTAATGGCGGACGTAAAACGCAACGATATCGGCTCGACGGCGGAAGCGTATGCAAAGGCGTATCTCGACGACGGGCTGTACGACTACATAACCGTCAACCCGTATTTGGGCTACGACGGGATCAAGCCGTTCACCGATAAATGCAACGCCAACGGCAAAGGCATATTCGTGCTCGCGCGCACGTCCAATCCGTCGGCGGCGGTCATACAAAACATGAAGCTCGAAAGCGGCGAGCCGCTGTACGTGCATATAGGCAAGCTCATAGAGCAGTGGGGAGCGGATAACATCGGCGAGTACGGCTACGGCGCGGTCGGCGCGGTGGTCGGCGCGACAAACCCCGCGGAAGCGGCGGAATTGCGCAAAACGCTCAAATCGGTTTTCTTTCTCGTTCCGGGCTACGGCGCGCAGGGCGGCAAGGGCAAGGATGCGGCGGCGTCGTTCGACAAGAACGGGCGCGGCGCGATAGTCAATAATTCGCGCGGCATTATAGCGGCGTATCTGACCGATAAGTACGACGGTATGAATTATTACGAAGCGGCGCGCGAGGCGGCTTTGGCTATGCGCGACGATCTTAAAAACGCATTGACCGACAGATAGATGCAATGCACGGATAAAAAGGATCGCAACAAATGAAACCTATCAAAGCACAGCTTAAAATAATATCCAACGAGCGGTTCGGCAATAATCTGCATCGCATTACTTGCGAGAGCGCCGAAAAGCTTCCGCATATCGCGGCGGGACAGTTTGCGCACATTAAAGTGCCTAACAAACAATTGCGGCGTCCCATTTGCGTTTACCGCAACACGGATAAGACGATAACGTTTATGATAGCCGACGTCGGCGAAGGCACCGCGGCTTTCACCGCGTTCGGCGCGGGCGCGGAATTCGACGCGTTGTTGCCGCTCGGCAACGGTTTTCCGATATTGCCCGATAAGACCAATATCGCACTTTTGGGCGGCGGAACGGGTTGTGCGCCGTTGCTCAAAATCGCGCGGGATAATCCGTCGCTCAACGTTACCGCATTGCTCGGCTTTCCCAATGCGGACATGCGTAGGGCGTACGGCGACGACTTCGATACTGTCTGTAAACAGGTTTGTTATTGCACCGACGACGGGAGTTACGGATATCGCGGATACCCGACCGAGCTGTTGACCGAGATCGCGCCCGAAGTGTTATATGTGTGCGGCGCGACGGGCATGATGAAAACAGCCAAGGAATATTGCCGCAAGCTCGGCGTTATCGGGTTTGCGAGCATGGAACAGCGCATGGGCTGCGGCGTGGGCGCGTGTCTTGTGTGTTCGGTGCGTATAATGCGCGACGGGAAGGAAAAGCTGTTGCGCGCGTGCGCCGACGGTCCCGTGTTCCCGATAGAAGAAATAATTATTTGATCGAGAATGCGCATTTATTTGCATTCGTCGGAGCTTTTTGAGGTTATTCATGGTAAATACAAAAGTGAACATAGCGGGAGTCGAGTTTAAAAACCCGATAATCGCCGCGTCGGGCACGTTCGGGTTCGGGCGCGAATACAATGAGTTTTACGACGTCGGCAAGCTCGGCGGCATAAGCTCGAAGGGGCTTACGCTATTGCCGCGTCAGGGCAATGCGCCCGTGCGGATAGCCGAAACGCCGTCAGGCATGCTCAACAGCGTAGGGCTTCAAAATCCCGGGGTGGAATACTTCATACAAAACGAGTTGCCGTTTATGAAAAGTACGGGAGCTGTCGTTATCGCGAACGCCGCAGGCGCGTGCGAGGACGATTACGTGGAGATAGTGCGGGTTTTGAGCGATACGGACGTCGACATGATAGAGCTTAATATTTCGTGCCCCAACGTTAAGAAGGGCGGCATGGCGTTCGGCGTCGACCCCGACGGCGTGGCGCATATAGTCAAAGTCGTGCGCAAGGTATGCAAAAAACCGCTTATAGTCAAGCTCACTCCCAACGTAGCCGATATAGCGCAAAACGCTTTGGCGGCGGAGCGCGCGGGCGCGGATGCGGTCAGTCTTATAAACACGGTCGCGGCTATGGCTGTCGATTTTAAAAAGCGCAAGCCCGTGCTTGCCGCCGTCACGGGCGGATTGAGCGGCGCGGCTGTCAAGCCGATCGCTTTGCGCATGGTTTACGAGTGCCGCAAAGCGATAAAGATCCCCGTTATCGGCATGGGCGGGATAATGACGGGAACGGACGTCGGCGAATTCATGCTGTGCGGCGCGACGGCGGTGCAGGTAGGTACTGCCAATATTTTCGACCCGTTCGCCGCGCTAACGATAGCAAATGAGTTGACAAAGCTTTGCGAAAGTGATAATATTAACGATGTACAAACGCTTATCGGAGGATTATCCGTTGACTGACGACGTAATGCAATTATTTGAAAAATCGGGAGCTGTGCTGCACGGGCATTTTATTTTGACGTCGGGCTTGCATTCCGACACCTATATGCAGTGCGCCAAGCTGTTCGAGTTCGGCGATATTTCGCAAAAACTTTGCGAAAAAGCGGCGGCGAAGATCCGAAAATACAATGCCGACGTGATAGTATCTCCGGCAGTCGGCGCGATAATATTCGGATACGAGCTCGGCAAACAGCTCGGCATCCCCAATATGTTCGCAGAGCGCGAAAAGGACGGCAACTTCGCATTGCGTCGCGGGTTCGAGCTTAAAAAAGGCGCGCGAGTGGTAATTGCGGAAAACGTCGTTACTACGGGCGGTTCGGTCAAGGAAGTTATAGAGCTTGTCAAACGCTTGGGCGGCGACGTCGTAGCCGTTGCGGAAGTCGTCGACAGGAGCGGCGGCAAAGTCGATTTCGGCGTGCCTAACGAGAGTCTGTTGCAAATAGACGTCAAGACGTACGATCCGCAGGATTGCCCCATGTGTAAGGCGGGCACGACCGCAGTCAAGCCCGGTTCAAAAGGTCTTAAATAGAAATTCGCCGATAGTGGCATAATACAAGGGTAACTTTATGGCTAAACGCACAAAAACAACAAAAACCACATCCGAACGCAGAACGACGACGTTCTCGCTGAACAAGTTCGCATTTTGGGTAGTTATCGCAATAGGCATAGCTATGGCTGTATCGGGATTTTTAAACTTCTTCGATTGGTCGTGGGTAAATAAAGTATGCGCATGGGTGCAAAGCTTGTGTTTTGCGCTCGGTATGTTCGTTCCCGTAGTACTGTCGTACCGTGTGGCGCGCAATAAAGGTACGGGTTGGTTCGTGCTGTGGATAATACTCGTACTGCTCGTCGTGTTCGGGCTTGTGTCGACGCTTATCGGCTTGTTGCGCATATAAATTAAATCAAACCAAAGGAAACATTATGGCTGTCAAGAAAAAACAAAACGTTTTCGTAAGATATTTCGTGCCGTTCGGCGTGCGTCAGGTCGGCGATCTCGCAATGCTGATAGGCGGGATACTGCTCCTGATCGGGCTGTTCACCGTCGAAGGCGTGCTCATCGCCGGTTTTATCGCGTATATACTCGGTTCGGGCATATCGATAGCGCGGTGCTGTACGGTGTTGTTTTCCAAATCGGTCAACCACCGCGACCCTGCGTATAAGTCCGCAATAATAAATATAGTCATAATGGGCGTGCTGTTCGCGCTCGCCGTGTTCGGGCTTGTTTGGACGTTTGTAGGTTAAAGCTTATCTGCCGCGCATGATCCGCGCGGCTTTTAATTTGCAGGTATGTTTGCATGTGCGCCGCGTATGCACGCAGTGCGTTTTGTGTTTTATGGTCAAGAAGTATAAAAAAACGGAAAGCGTATCGTATGCGCTCGGCGCAACGGTCACTGTGGAACTTTTAAAGCGCAAGCCCGATGTGGCGCGTTGCGTTTATGTAAGCCCCAGATCGAATGTCGCCGCCGTTGCTGAAAAAGCGCGGGCGATCGGAGTGCCCGTTGCGGAAAGCGAAAAAGCCTTCAATATTTTGAGCGCAAAAGAGAATTGCTTCGTGATAGGCGAGTTTGAAAAGTTTGAAAGCAATGTGAGCGCGGAACGCGACCATATAGTGCTTGTCAACCCGTCCAACAGCGGCAATCTCGGCACGATAATGCGCGACGTTGCGGCTTTCGACTGTGCCGACCTTGCCGTTATTCGTCCCGCCGTCGATCCGTTCGATCCCAAAACCGTGCGGGCGAGCATGGGCGCGCTGTTCAATATAAACTTCGAGCTTTTCGACAGCTTTGACGAATATGCAAGCAAATACGGCAAAGACAGGGTAGTTATGCCGTTTATGCTTAACGGCACGCCGTTTTCGCAAACGCGTTTTGACAGAACCGAAAGATATTCGTTGGTGTTCGGCAACGAGGCGACGGGACTTCCCGACGAGTACGGTAAATTCGGCGCGGTCAAAATCGAACAGTCCGAAAAAGTCGACAGCTTAAATTTGTCGACCGCAGTTGCTGTCGCTTTGTATAAGCTTAGCGTGGTCGATTAAAATTCGGAATTACTGTCAATCGAGAACACCTAAGACGTAGCAGTACACTATTCTTGCGAATACTCGTCTACGCAAAGAATATCGTTAGCGTCAAGGTCGAGCACTGCGCAAAGCTTGGCAAACGTATCGAGCGCGGGCATTTTATCTCCGCGTACATAGTGAGATATGTTCGATTGTTGCACTCCCAAACGTTTGGCTATTTCTGTTTGGGTCAGTCCGCTTTGCTTAATTGCCTCTGCAATTTTAAGTTTGATTTTTTCAAGTTTTATCATATTTTCCTCTAATATAATTATATGCCTAATAGCGATAAAATGCTTTACATATCGCTAATAGGCATAGTATAATATTACCCATAGACGCATTTGTCTATGGGTTAAGAGCGATAAGGTCAAACTTATGAAAAATAGCAACAATATAAACGAAAACAATACAAAAGTGCTTTACACCAAACATGACGAACTGTGGGTATTTGTGGATCTATATCTCGATTTGCTTCGTCGTGTGGATATAAGATCCGATAAATGTTTTATGCGGTTATTCTGCAAGCTGACCGATTATGTGCAAAGCAAATTAAAGCTTCCGAAAAACGGTGGCGCAATAACGGACATGTACCATGTGGTATGTCAAGAGCGGGTAGAAACCGATGATAGATAGCGATGAGGCTTATTGATTTTTAATAAGCGGCGACGGCGTTACATAAACCGTTTTATGATTTTTATACTCGACGCGTCCGCCGCCGTGCGGGTATACGTATTTTATAAGCGTGTAGTCGACTGCGACGTTTTCGGACGAGCGCGCTTGCGAATAGTATGCGGCTATCTCTGCGGCACGCGTTATTTGTTCGTCGGTTGGCGACGGGGTTTTGAGCACGGCGTGACAGCCGTGCGCGTCTTTTACGTGCAGCCATGTATCGGTGCGCGCCGCGCCGCGCGTTATGCGGTCGTTTTGCGCGTGGTTCTTGCCGACGAGCAGTTGCGCGCCGAGCACGTCGAATACATACGGTTGCGACTGTATAGGCTTTGTTTTGAGCCGTTTGCGTTCGGGCTTTATCAGTCCGAGCTCGACCAGTTCGACGCGAATTTCGTCGAGCTCCGACAGCTCGGTGCACAGATCGAGCTCGGCGGAAATGCCGTCCAGCCGATACAAAGCGTCGTCCGCTTTTTCCTTTTGCTCGTGCGCATAGACAGCCGCGCGTTTCTTTTTGGTATAAGTCTTAAAATGTGCCGCGGCGTTTTGTTGCGCGTTCTTGGCGGGGTCGAGCGCGATCGTGATCTCGGGACAGCTCTCGTCGAACCAGTTTTGCACCGTGACCGATGCGTCGCCGCGTTTTATCTTGTAGATATTAGCCGTTATCAATTCGCCGAGCTGTCTGTCTGCGTCGGCGGCGTCGCTTTCCGCGAGCTTCTGTATCGCGTCGTCGCGGCGTTTTTTGTTCTTGTTTACTGCGGAACGCACAGCCGCGCGGAGCGGCTTGGCGTGCGCGGCAAAGTCGGACGCCGTGAACAGTTTGGAATAATAGTCGTCCATTGCGGCGTTGAGCGTGGGGTAGGTTTTGCGCGATCCGCCGCACGATCCGTAAGGCACGATAAAATAGTCGATGGGCTTATTGCCGTCGAATGTAACGGTCGGGACTGTCTTTTGCGTGTACAGCTCGCGCGCCTTTGTTATAAATCTATCTATAAGCTCGTCGGACGGCGGCGCATCGCTCGCGTCGAGCGCGTGGAACAGCTCGTCCACCGTAGTTACGGAAAGCCCCGCAACGCACCTGTTGACCGCGTCGCGCGCGGACAAGCCGTCGACGGCGGCTATGCGCGCTTTGAATGCGTCCGCGTCGAATATGTCGACCCGTCCCGTGGGGTTGGGGAGCGCGTATTTAAGCCCGGGAAAGACGGCGCGTTTCCCGTCGACTTCGGCGGAAATTTTGCGCAGGCAATTGCCTATTATCCCGTTGGCGTCGGTGAATATTATATTGGCGCACTTGCCCGTGAGTTCGACTTTAAGGCTGTACGCGACGCGCTCGCGAAGTTCGTCGAGCGCCGAAAATTCAAAGCAGACCATGCGCTCGCATTTGTCCTTGCGTATGGCGGTAAGCGTCGCGCCCGACAGGCGTTTGCGAAAGTACATAAGCGTGCCCGTCGCCGTTTCGGGGCTTTTGTATGCGAGCGTGGTTATGTGCGCACGCGGCAACGACGGATTGCATGACAACAGCAACCGATGATTGCCCGCGCTCGTGTGAAAGAGCAGGATCATCGTGTCGGCGTTGGGCATGGTCACCTTGTCGACTCTGCCGCCGATAAGGAAGTCGAGTTCGCACGCGGCTCGGTATATGGTTACTGCGTCCTTAGGCATACCTGTATTCTATCACAAAAAATGATATTTGTAAACGTAAAAAAACAAATGTTTATAAAGAAAGAGCAAATATATTTCGGAGTGTAAACGAAGTAAGGATTTGTTGCGTATTTCTTTTTCAAAAGCAGAGAGTTGCATCGAAAACAAATGTATATAAAGAAAGTTCAAGTATAATTTGGGGTGTAAACGAAGTAAAGTTTTCTTGCATACTTCTTTTTCAAAAGAAGTATGGAAACGATTCACGCAAGATCGTATGGCAA
Organism: uncultured Clostridia bacterium; assembly: GCA_947384195.1. Taxonomy (GTDB): domain Bacteria; phylum Bacillota; class Clostridia; order Christensenellales; family Pumilibacteraceae; genus Anaerocaecibacter. The sequence continues at coordinate 21,247 of CANDGE010000007.1, read as the reverse complement.
AAGCTTATCGAGAACGATGCAGCTTACTTGCGGCAACAACGGATTTCTATTAATTGCCGACAACGGTCCGGGTAAAACGGACAGCCTGGGACTGATTGTTCCCAAGTTCGGCAATAAGCCCGAAAACCACGTAGTTGTGAGTATGTCGTTCTAAGTGCTGAGCGAGCTGTTGCTCATCACAAAGGCGCATTACAATGCATGGCTGTGCGCATTTTATATGAGACAGCCAACAACCATAAATGGAAGCGGTAAATCTTACTAAAACCAAATATCCGATTCTGGCATTGATCCGAACGAATTATTCTAAAAGCAAAGGCGCTGTCATATGGCAGTGTCTTTTTTATTGCCTCAAACGCTTAGGCTTGGGCGATGAAAATTATATAATTTATTATTAGGAGGTGTTTCGAAATGAAATATAAAGAATGGCTACAAGAGTGGCTGGATAACTATGTTAAGATCTCGGCAAAACAGCGAACGGTATTAAGGTATACGGAAATATCAAATGACCACTTAGTGCCTTCCATGGGAGAATATGAGTTAAAGTCATTGTCTCCAATGATATTGCAAAAATACAGCAGTGAATTGTTAGCGCACGGAAATAAAAAGACAGGCGGTGCGCTTTCAGTAGGCTCCGTCAACTCTATAATCACGGTTATTCAAAGCTCTTTAAACGTTGCATATAATTTGGATCTCATATCGGAAAGGGTGGGAGATAAATTAAAACGCTCGAAATTAAACGAAAAGAAGATCGAATGTTTTTCGGTAGACGAGCAACGAGCAATTGAAAAATCCGTGTTATCAGACAAGCGCGAGTATATGTTCGGTGTGTTTCTGTGTCTGTACAGCGGGCTTAGAATAGGAGAGTTATTGGCACTTGAATGGCGTGACGTTGATTTTATTAACGGAACTTTATCGATATCTAAAATCTGCTATGACGGGAGAGGCGTAAACGGTGTGTTCGGAAGAATAACCGACATACCGAAGACTTCGTCTTCGTGTCGTATCATACCTTTGCCGAAGCTAATAATTCCGTTACTGAAAACAGCAAAGAAAAGCAGTAAATCGCAATTGGTAATAGCAAATGGAGAAATCGGGTTGATAGTACGAACATATCAACGTAATTTTGCGTCGTTATTAAAAAAATTGCATATAGCACATAGGGGGTTCCATGCGCTTCGCCATACGTTTGCGACTCGTGCCATAGAGTGCGGAATGGATGTTAAAACATTATCCGAAATCCTCGGGCACAAGAATGCGACCATTACCTTAAATCGCTATGCACACTCCCTTATGGAGCATAAACGCGATATGATGAACAAGCTTGGGAAGTTATGCGAACTGTCGCATAATAAATGACGTATTTCCTTTGATAATAATGGTATTTTATATACATAAAATGAGTTATAGCACAAATCTGTTTATGTAGTTGGTGCTGACTCGGATAAGCCTATATCTATTAGAGCTTATCAACGAAGTTTTGAACTGTTCTTAAAGCGGTTGAATATTCTACACAAAGGCTTTCACTCGCTTCGGCACACGTTTGCAACTCGCGCGCTCGAATGCGGCATTGACGTGAAAACGCTATCCGAAATACTCGGACACAAAAATGCAACAGTTGCACTCAAATCGCTATGTACATAGTCTTGCAAAACATAAACAAGAGATGATGAATCTTGTCTGCAAGTTGATTTACGCGTTACAGAGCAAAAAGGCTACGAGTTGCGAAATATAAAATGTGCGTTTAATACGATAATAGGTGGTCGTTTCCATACCGAAACGACCACCTAAAAACACGTTTTAGACCTATATTATAAAAAATTTTCTTGCGAGTCCCTACTATCTATTGATTTTTGAGCCATAATAAGCTATAATAATATCGTGAATGTGCGCCTATTATCGTATTAGGCGAATATTCAGCGGTGTGTTTTGTACACCTATTGCGAAGTCGCGGCACTTGCTCGTAGGTATTAGACTCGGCATAAAACTTCGACGGACATAAGGAATTACAATTCGTTCAAGAAGGTTTGCGCGAAAAGGCGAAGCATACCGTATTTTTACTTTAACAAATATGATTAACTTATTCTCTCACAACTTATCGGCCTATGAGTCGGCGGCGGAAATGCTGCAAGAGACAGGCAAGGTGGCAATTATCCATCCCACGGGGACGGGTAAATTTTTTATTGCTTTCAAGTTGTGCGAGAACAACGAGGGTATTCATGTGGACGATGTTGACGGGGTTGTACTGTTTCGTCCGACTGTTTCACCCATTATTTACAAACAGCAAATAGGACGCGCTTTGTCTGCGTCAAAAGGGAAACTCTCCGTTATATTCGATATAGCCAATAACGTCTATAATCTTTATTCCGTCGGCGTGCTCGAAGAAGAACTGTTGCAAGCCGTGGCATTTTATCGGGCTGCGGGCGAGAACGAACTTATTGTTAATGAAAATTTCGTATAATAGACGAATTGCTCGAGTGCCGAGAAATATTCGCGCAGATAGGAAACATTCTCGTAGTGCCGTGGAAAACGATGTATGCGTCGGCGAAACGATATTATAAAGAATACGGCGATTTACTTCTGCTTGCAACGTACATGGCCGAAGAAGGGTGCAGTCTCGGTCAGTGGGTAGTAACACAGCGTACAAACAAACGCAACAATAATCCCGTATTAACGCAAGAGCAAAGATTGAAACTCGCATATATCGGCATGATTGTTTTGCTCGATGTGCGAATAGAAAACATAAGCAGAAAGGCGAAGGCAAGCGCATGAACGATAAATTATTGATTATCGGCGAGGACACATCCGATATAAAAAAATTGCTGTTAAAACTTTTTACGGCAGAAGCAGAAAGCGCGGAAAGTATCTCTGTCGATAAAGCGTCGTTTGTTTGCGTAGAGAGCGAAAGAAGCGATGTAGTCGAGCAGATGAATACTCTCGGGTACAAAATGGTTGCGATTGCTTATGCCGACGAGCTTGTGAACAAAGAAATCGGCAACGGCGATTTGGAAAAGTATGGCTACAAATTTGAGGATGGTATGTGATATGAATATAAAATTCTCACCGCCGGATATATCCGAAAAAGAAATACAAGAGGTAATCGAAGCATTGCGCTCGGGTTGGATAACGACCGGTCCGCGCGTTAAAAAACTCGAAAAAGAGATAGCCGAGTATGTCGGCACGCCAAAGTGCGTATGCCTTAATTCGCAAACGGCGTGCGCGGAAATGGCGCTTCGAATTCTCGGTATAGGTGAGGGTGACGAGGTAATAACGAGCGCCTATACATACACTGCGTCGGCTTCGGTAGTATGTCATGTTGGGGCAAAACTCGTGCTTGTCGATACGCAAAAAGACAGTTTGGAACTTGATTATGCCGCGCTCGAAAATGCAATCACCGAGCGAACGAAAGCGATAATACCTGTGGATTTGGGCGGTGTTCCTTGCGATTGCGATAGGATTTTCGAAATCGTCGAGAGCAAGAAAAAGCTGTTCAAGCCGAGTAACGATATACAAAAGGCAATCGGCAGAGTGGCGGTTTGTGCGGATACGGCTCACGCTTTCGGCGCTGAGTGGCACGGCAAAAAAGTAGGAAGCATAGCGGACTTTTCGAGTTTCAGTTTTCACGCCGTCAAAAATTTTACCACGGGCGAGGGCGGCGCACTTACTTGGAATCACATCGACGGAATCGACGATGATGAACTTTATAAGAAATTGCAACTACTATCGCTTCATGGGCAGAACAAAGACGCGCTTGCAAAAACGCAGCTCGGCGCGTGGGAGTACGACATCATCGGCACGTGGTATAAGTGTAATATGACCGACGTTGCCGCCGCTATGGGACTTGCGCAGTTCGATCGTTACCCCGAAATGTTAAAGCGTAGGCGCGAGATAATAGAGCGATATGACAAAGCGTTCAAGCCGCTCGGCATAAAGGGATTGCCGCATTATACGGACAATCATAGTTCGTCGGGGCATTTGTATATCACGCGCATACCAAACATAACCGCAGAACAGCGTAACGAAATCATTGCGCTTATGGCGCAAAATGGAATCGCTTGCAACGTGCATTACAAGCCGCTCCCCATGCACACGGCATATAAGCAAATGGGTTTCGATATACGAAATTACCCTAACGCTTACGAGAACTATGCAAATGAGATAACACTGCCACTACACACTTGTCTTACCGATGAGGAAGTAGAGTATATCATAGAAAACTATGCGAGCATAGTCACCGAATATTTGTATGCTGATTAAGAAATGGAAAAAGATACCCGATGAAATGAAAAACGACGCGGTTCATCAATATTATCTGATGCTTCGCAAAAAGAACTTTTCGTTGTTTTTTAAGCGCGTGTTTGACATTATCGTGTCGCTTATTATGCTTACTCTTTTGTCACCCGTGTTTTTGATTCTTGCGATAGCGATAAAAGCGGACAGCAAAGGTCCGGTGTTTTATAGGCAAGAACGCGTAACGCAATGGGGAAAGCGCTTCCGTATTCATAAGTTCCGCACAATGTATGTGCACGAGGAAACGGGTAAAGACGTTACGGTAGCGAACGACGACAGGATAACGAAAATCGGACGCAAAATCAGACGCCTGAGATTGGACGAGACGGCACAAGTTCTTGATATTTTCTTAGGTACAATGACTTTCGTGGGTACGCGCCCCGAAGTTCCGAAGTACGTAGAACAATATACCGATGAAATGAAAGCGACGCTGTTATTGCCCGCGGGAGTGACGAGCCTTGCGAGTATAAAGTACAAGGACGAGGACAAGCTGCTTGAAAATGCCGAGAATGCCGACGAAACATATGTAAACGATGTGCTTCCCGCAAAGATGAAATACAACTTACAAGCAATTCGCAAACAAGGCTTTTGGCGCGACATCGGCACAATGTTCAAAACTGTCGGCGCGGTGTTAAAGAGGTAGAGAAGTGGAAGATTACAGTGTATTACAAACAGTCTATAAAAATGATAACCCCGATTATTTTAGATTAAGTTTAATCAGCATGTTGGAACAAACCTTAAAGCCCAATGAAATAGTGATTGTAAAAGATGGAGCAGTTCCACAACCCATACAAGATGTAATCGATGAGTTGGACAAAGAGAATCCCAATATCATTGTGCAAGTTCAATTAGAAAAAAATTTGGGTTTGGGGCTTGCATTAAATGAGGGATTGAAACACTGCAAGAATGAGTTTGTTGCGCGAATGGATTCCGATGATTTTTCTCTTCCCGAAAGATGCAAAAAAGAGTTGGAGATGTTTGAAATGGATTCTTCATTGGATATTGTAGGTTGTCCTGTAAAAGAATTTATTGATGATTTAGATAATATAGTAGGGGTCCGAGATGTTCCGTTAGACAACGAGACTATTCATAAATACGCAAAAAGAAGAGACCCGTTTAACCATCCCACAGTCATGTTTAGAAAAAGCAAAGTCATGGAATTCGGTCCTTATCGGGATTATCGTAAAAACCAAGATACCGCGTTGTGGATTGATATGTTGAGCAACGGTTGTAGGGCAGCCAACGCATCGGAATATCTCTTGTTGTTTCGTTTTGACGAAAAAACATATAAAAAACGGAAAAGCTGGGTTAATACCAAACTGTTGATAAAGATAAGGAAAGAAGCATATAAGAAGAAATTTTGTTCTTTTTGGGACTACTTTGTCGTAGCTTGTGCTCAAATAGGGATATTCATTCTTCCTGTTTGGTTTCAGAAATTCGTTTATAAAAAGGTGTTAAGAAAACATGGGACTCGAACAAAAAATTAATTACTTGCTAAATCGATTTCCTAAATTGAAGAAAAGATTGAAGAGATGTTATCAAAGATTTTCCTATGCTTTTTCCAAGAAAATCAAGTCCGAAGGAAATATTATCTCGATCACACCGAACGATGGAAAAGAATATTTTTTCGGATATTACGATAAATCACCGTGGAATAATTCGGAAAATCTTATGGTTTGTTTAAGAGCCGATAATACATGGTCGGATGTTTCTCCCAAGCAACCGGCAGATATAATGCTGATCGATTTAACAAAAGATATTAACGATAACGAAAGAATTAAGAAAATCGCCGAAACTCATGCGTGGAACGTACAAATGGGCTGTATGTTGCAATGGTTTGGTCCGAAATTTGAAGATGAAATAATTTATAACGATTTTCGTAATAACGAGTTCTGCTCTGTTATTTTGAATGTTAGAACATTGGAAGAGCGTATTATTAACAATCCTGTATATGCGGTATCTAATGACGGAGCATTTGCATTGACATTGGATTTTACTCGGTTGTATTCACTGCGTCCGGGATATGGATATTACAATTTACCCGAAAAAACCGGCGGTATCGGGTTACCGAATGAACCTTGTGTGTGGTATGTGGATTTGATAAGCGGGGAAAGCAAGCCGATATTGAAGTATACTGATTTTGCGAACTTTAAGTCACGGGAAGAAATGGGGCATAAAGATACTGTTCATAAAGTGAATCATATAATGTTGAGTCCCGATGGGAAACGCTTTATGGTTTTATATCGGTGGTTTAATGGACGCAGAAAATACACGAGGTTGATAACCTGCAATATTGACGGTACAGATATGTACTTGCTATCCGATGATGATATGGTTTCGCATTGTTTTTGGAAAAATAATGGTGAGATTATTGCATTTGAAAACAAGCATGACGGCGGAACGGGTTACTATTTAATGAAAGATAAGACACAAGAATATAAGCATTTATGGAACGTGTATTGTAATGACGGGCATCCAAGCTACTCTCTAACCGGTGAATTCGTGGTTACGGATACTTATCCAAACCGAAAAAGAGTTCAAGAAATAAAATTGTTGCGTGAGCAAGACGATAAAGGCGAAGTAATAGCAAAAGCATTTGCACCCTTCAAATATGATAATGATACGCGTTGCGATCTCCATCCAAGGTGGGACAGAAAAGGAGAAAAAATCTGCTTTGATGCAACTTTTGAGGGACATAGAGGTTTGTATATAGTTCCATTGGAGGTAGTAGATGCCTAAATATTCTGTTATAACACCAATGTATAAAACCTTTGACTTAATGGAAAAGTATTTTGCCTCGTTAGAAAAACAGACATTCAAAGACTTTGAAATAATAATTGTCGATGATTGTTCTCCGAACGATGCATACAATAGTGCAATCGAATATTCGAAAGCATCTTCATTGAATATCAGAGTTTTTAAGACAGATAAGAATGGGGGCCCGGGGATAGCTCGAAATATTGGAATAGAAAAAGCTTGTGGGGAATGGATTACTTTTATCGATAATGATGATTGGGTAGAAGGGAACTTATTCGAAGAAATAGAAAAAGTAGTAAATACCAATACAATCAATTGTGTTATTTACGATTACTTTATTCAGAAAAATGAGACCAATCAAGTGGGACACTCAATGTATATAGGGGATGAAGGAATAGTTTCAATATCCGAATGTATTTCTTTTGCTCGTAATCATTCAGTTGGTAAATTTTATAAATTGGATAAATGTAAACAATCTGAAGTAAGATTTCCGGAATTGCGCCGTTGCGAAGATGTTGCGTTTGTTGCAAAAGCGATTGAAGCGTGTGGCAGTGTATATTATTTGAAAAAACCATTGTATCATTATGTGCAAAGGACGAGTTCGCTTTCAAATAGCAATACCACGGATGAAACTGATATGATAAAAGCATTTAATATTATTGAAGATGCTTTATATGACAAATATCCTAATGAAATTAAAGAGAAATCGGTTACGGATCTGCTGTATGGGGTCGTTTTATTGATGTGCAAGGCAAAAAAACCGGCAAGAGCAATAAGGACGTATATTAAATCTTATGCCGATAAGTATCCTCAGTGGTACAAATGCAAAATTATAAAATCTTTAAGTAAGGCGAAGAGATTGTTCTTATTTTCGGCTCGCATTAAGTGGATATTTATGTTGAAGTTTTTGGCTTCGGTTCATTCTAAAATGGTGGGTTAAATTGGAAGAGGATTATAAATTTAATATAGTTTGTGTAGGGTATTTTCACGGTGCGGGTGGTGCGGAAAGACAAATAGTAATGCTTGCCAATGAGTTATCAAGGCGAGGACATTCCGTAATTTTGCTTGCTTTGGCACAATGCGATATTCGATACAAAGTAGATCAAAGTGTAAAGATAGTGAATTTAGCTTATGAAAGATTGGATGGAATTTTAACGAGATTTTGTAAATTCAAGCGCTTTATTAAAGAGACAAAGCCTGACATCATAATAAATTATTGGTTTCAGTCTGCTTATTTTTCGGCTTTTTTACCGCGCAGATATCGTGGCAAAATTATATATTCGGAACGTGGCGATCCCGGCGACAAAGAGTATGGCGGATTATTGGGGGTTATCAGAAAAATAGCATTCGACAAAATTAACGGATTTGTTTTTCAGTCAAAAGGGGCTCGTGATTTTTTTAACAAAAAAATCATTGAGAAATCCATGGTAATTTCTAATTCTGTATCGATTCCGGCGGAATTGTTGACACAACCCGTGGAAAGAGAAAAAAGAATAGTTTCGGTAGGGCGTTTGCATCCTCAAAAGAATCAAAAGCTATTGATAGGAGCGTTTGCCAAAATCGCAATGGATATTCCCGATTATACTTTGGAAATCTATGGTGACGGAGATTTGCATGACGAGCTGCAAGAACAGATCGGGAGTTTGGGTTTGCGAGATAGAATTAAGTTGATGCCGAGTTGTCAAAACATATTGGAACAAATACGCCAAGCATCTTTATTTATTTTAACATCCGATTATGAAGGAATGCCTAATGCTTTGATGGAAGCTATGGCTTTGGGGTTGCCGTGTATTTCTACCGATTGTAAACCCGGAGGAGCGCGAGAACTCATTGATAATAACAACAGCGGAATAATAGTGCCAATCGGCGATGAGGTATGTTTGGCAGAGAAAATCAAATATATGATATGTCATCCCGAAATTGCAGAGCAAATGGCAACAAAAGCAAGTCAAATAACGGTAGAATATTCCGAAAAGCGCATATTCGATGCGTGGGAAAATTTTTGCAGCACAATAATCGAAAAATAAAGTTGTGGAAGAAAAACGATGACCATATATAATATAGTTTTTATATTTTTAATATTTGCCGCTATTGTAGAGGCAGTTTTATGGTATCGTAGTTCTTTGAAAGTGGCTTGTTCTCCGAATGGGCAAATTAAATGCAGAAAAAGAAATAGAGCATACGTTTTGCTATTGGCGGAAATGTTTACGTTATGTGTCATTTCTGCGTTAAGAGCTTCATCGGTCGGAACGGATATGTCGACCTATATTCCGAGATATGAAGTTATTGCAAACAGCACATGGAATGAACTGAAAACGCTTGCGGATACGTGGAATTTCGAGTTCGGATTTGTGGTTTTTTGTAAATTAATTTCGTTGATAAATCCGCTCAATGTCCAAATCTTTACTGTTATTACATCGATTATATTTACGATCGGATTTTATTTATTTATAAAAGAATATTCGTTATTGCCGCAATTGAGTTTATTAATATTTGTCGCATATGGATATTGGACAAATTCATTCAATACAGTAAGGCAATATTTGGCGCTATCATTACTGTTAATCGCTTTGATATTATGGCGAAAGAACAAAACAGGTACAAAAATCGGTGCAATATTATTGTCGACAATTGCAATATCATTTCATGTATCATCTATATGTTTTATTGTATTGTATTTTATAAAAAACAGGCGTGAATCCGAAAAGGCGTATTTGATTGTTTTGGGAATTGCTTTGCTAATATTTCTAATACCAAAGTCATTAATTGAGAGTGTTCTGTCTGCTACGCCGTATATAAAGTATATAAATATGAAAGGAAGCGGTGGTGCAACATTAATAGTTTTACTTTGTATTTATCTATTCGTTTATATGCAACGCAATCCACTTTCAAAAATCGACAAGAATGCTTCGTTATGGTTTTGGATGTTTTCGATTGCTATTTTAGTAAACGTACTTGCGTTAAAAATCGGATTGTTTGAAAGAATAATGAGAATATTTTTAGTGTCAATGCTAATATATGTCCCGAATTCTTTTTTTACTCTCAAAAAGTCGTGTTTGAATTTTAGCCTTTATCTAACAGTCATACTGTTGTTTTCGATATATTTTTATGTTGTCCTAATGGTTTCACAAGAGTCGTCCGGCTATGCAATTCCATATATTACTTGGTGGCAATAAGTCTACTTTACGGAGGATGTTTTGAAAGTTTTATATTATATTCATGCTCTTGTAATAGGCGGGGCAGAAACAATAGTTGCAAATAATTTGATAGAGTTAAAGGCGAATAATATAGAAGTGGTGTTGGTCGTGAACCAAAGAGTTGACACTTTTCTTGAAAAACAAGTAAAAGATGCAGGAATAAAGATTTATGCACTTGATACCACAATGCCCGAATCTACGTGCGGCGCAATTCTATGGAAAATAAAAATCAGACTTATAAATTACAAGAGAAGATTTAATAAAATCATTACCGATGAAAAGCCGGATATTATTCATGTGCATTCGTTGATTAACAGGTTACAGGGCGTGAAGTTTCCTGCCGATAAAATAATATATACATTTCATGCCGATGTCGAGCGGGCGCTTAAAATATATTCCAAAAAGAATTTTTCTGTTTTACAAAAAATGACTAAGCAAGGATTGTCTTTCTTTGCGTTGACAAGTAAGGCAAAATCCGATATCAAAAAGTATTTTAATACGGATAGTATTTTTATTACACCCAATTCTGTTGATATTGATTCGATTAAAAATAAAGCGTATAGCAGAGATGAATTTTTAGCAAAGCTGAATATACCCGATTCTGCATTTGTTTTGGGTCATGTGGGAAGATTTCACAAAGTTAAAAATCATGAAAAAATCATAGATGTATTCAATTCCGTGCATAGCCGCCGAGAAGATTCTTTTTTAATTTTGATAGGTGGTGACGAGAATGGTCGTATGAGTGAGATTAAGGAGCGTGTTCGCCAATATGGGTTGACGGATTATGTTCGCTTTTTGGGTGTAAGAGAGGATGCGACATCGATTATGAGTTGTTTTAATGCCTTTATCTTACCTTCACATTCCGAATGTTTTTCGCTTGTGATAATAGAGGCGCAAGCGTTAGGGACTAAGTGTATTGTTTCAGATGCTGTGCCTAATGATGTTATTTGTAATTCGAATTGCGTGCAACTGTCATTGAATGATTCAGATGAAGATTGGGCAAATAGCGTATTGATGGACAGTAATAACATTAAAATCGGGGATATTTATAAGTTCGACAGAAAGAATGTTATTAGCCGACTGATTGAACTGTATGCAAATATCATAGGTAGGAAAGATGGAAGAACAGCAAACAACTAAACGCAAAATAGTCGGCGGACTTTTTTGGTCGTTTGGCGAAAGAATTTGTGCACAATTAGTTACATTGATTGTCGGCATAATTCTCGCACGTATTTTATCGCCGGACGACTATGGCGTTATTTCGATTGTTATGGTTTTCATATCGATATGCGATGTTTTTGTCACGGGCGGTTTCGGTACGGCACTTGTGCAAAAACAAGAGACGGATAAATCCGATTATAATACAGCATTTTATATGAGTTTTGGGATGTCTGTTGTATTATATATAATTCTGTTTTTCGCAGCTCCGTATATTGCTTTATTTTATCAAAGAGATATTTTAACGAACATTATAAGAGTTTTGGGAGTTCGGTTAATTATAACGTCGTTAAATACTGTTCAGCAAGCACATCTGCAAAGAGAGATGAAATTTCGAAAATTTTTTATTGCAACTATTTTTGGAACAGTAATTTCATGTGCGGTGGGTATTATGATGGCTTATTGCGGTTTTGGTGTTTGGGCGCTTGTCTCGCAATATTTAACGAACTCATTTATAGACACAATTGTATTGTGTTTTGTCGGCGGTTGGAATCCGGGAATAAAAACTTCAAAGAAGAAAGCAAAAGAGATATATTCTTTTGGATGGAAAGTTTTATGTACTAATTTGATAGCTACATCCGAAAATAGCATAAGGAGTTTACTTGTAGGCAAAAATTTCGGTCCAGAAGATTTGGCTTATTACGAGCAGGGGAGAAAATATCCTGCGCTATTGGTAGATAATGTTAATACGACCATTCAAAAAGTGATGTTGCCTACATTTTCACGAATGCAAGACGATAAGGTCGAGATGAAAAGAGCTTTGCGTCGTTGCATAAAGTTGGAAACATTTTTATTGGCGCCTTTTCTTATAGGATTTGCCGCAATAGCACAAATATTTGTACCGGTGGTGCTGACCGATAAATGGACATTCGCTATACCTTTTATTTGGGTGTTTTGTGCAAATTATTTAACTCGTCCAATTGAATCTTCGTGTAATCAAGCACTTTTAGCGCTCGGGAAAAGTGGCTTGGTTTTTTGTATAATGGCTGTAATAAATGTTACAAGTATTATCCTATCACTTCTTGCAATATTTGTGCTCAAAAGTGTTCTGTGGGTTGCGTTATTTTCATTGATAAGCACTTTTATCAGTGTTTTATGCTTTTTATTATTTACCAAAAAATTGATAAATTATAGTTTTAGAGAGCAATTAGCTGATATGTTACCGTCTTTGGCTATTGCGTTTGTTATGGGCGGAATAGTATATGGGATTGGGTATATTCCGATGAATGAAATAGCGTTGTTAGTCCTTCAAGTTTTTTGCGGGATATTAGTTTATTTGCTTCTTTGTCTCATAACTAAAATAGAACCTTATCGATACTTGATTTCATCGATTAAAAGCAAATTGAAAATACATGAGAAAGATAAACAGGGGGTGAGTGTGGCGAGCGACAATTCCGAAATAGAAACCAAACAAGAGTCAAATGAGGTCGATACTTATGAGAACGATGATAAAAGGTAAACTTTTTTATACAGAGCATATTTGGTTTGAAGATTTTAGCTCTAAAAAAGAAATAGGCAGTCAAGCTGCAAGAGTTTGCGTGCATGCAAACCCTACAAAGATATCAAAGGCATCTGAATTACAGCACACTCTTATATCTGATTTAGATGATGCGAATGCAGAATCGTTATTGCTCACATTTTCTTCTACAGTTAGGAATGAAATAAGGAGAGCGGAACGCGATTGCGTAATTTGTAAAGCATTTACTTCGGACGATTTGCGGATTCGGTCTGACATTATTAACATTTTTGCGGATATGTATCGTGAAATGTATGCCGAAAAAGGAATGGATAGGGCGCTTGAAATTAATAGTGTCAAAGCATATATTGAGAACAATGCTTTTTTGTTGACAAGCGCTTATATCGTAGATATGCCGTGTGTTTTTCATTCGTACATTATCGATAGTTCTAATGCAAGGCTATTACATTCGTGTTCCGAATTTAGAGTACAGGATAATGCTATAAAGAATGCAATAGGCAGAGCCAATAAGTTTTTGCATTATAAAGATATGTTGCATCTTAAAGAATTAGGCGTTGTATCGTATGATTGGGGAGGCATTTCCAATCCCAAACAACCGAATGGTATAGATAAGTTCAAAATGAGTTTTGGGGGTGAACCGATAGATTACTATAACTGTACAATAAACTTGTCGCTAAAAGCAAAAATTGCTTCTTTATATCAACGAGTGTTTAGGAAATAACCGAACAATGAAAAAATTTATAATTACAATAGATACGGAGGGCGATAACCTTTGGAAGTGGAAACTCGGTGATGCGATAACAACCGAGAACGTAAAGTATTTGCCGCGTTTTCAAAATTTATGTAACGATTTCGGATTTAAGCCTGTTTGGCTCACAAATTACGAGATTATACGAGATTTGAGATATTTGGAACTTATAGCTAAAATCGAGCAAGAAAAAAACGGCGAACTTGGTATGCATCTTCATGCGTGGAACACTCCACCGGCGTATGAATTGGATATAGTACAAAACGGAGCGCCATATCTTATTGAATATCCAATCGAAGTAATGGAAGAGAAAATTGCCGTTATGACAGACGCTATAAAAAGTATTGGGATAACGCCAATATCACATAGGGCAGGTAGATGGGCTATGAATGAAAAATATTTCGAGCTACTTGCAAAGTACGGTTATTGTGTTGATTGTTCGGTAACTCCTCATATTAATTGGGTAAATTCTAAAGGAGCAACAAAGAATGCAAAAGGAGTTGACTATTCCGATTTTTCCGAAAATCCATATTGGATAAATACCGATAGCGGCAAAATATTGGAAATGCCAGTCAGCATTAGAAAAACGCATAAATTTATGCTTGATAATACTTTGTCGGCACGAGAAATTTTAAGAGGGGCATATCGCGCGATAAAAGGTAATGTAGTTTGGCTTCGCCCTAATGGAAAAAACCTAAATAGCATGATCAAACTTGCGGAAATGATCGCAAAGTCCCAATCCGATTATATTATGTTTATGCTTCACTCATCCGAATTGATGCCGGGTGGCAGTCCTACATTCAAAACGGAAAATGATATAGAGAATTTGTATATCATTTTGAAGGATTTATTCAAATATTGCTCTAAATATTTTGAGGGTATGACTTTACGTGATTATTATTCTAACATACTAAAACGAATTGCGGAGGCAAAATGAAAAACAAATCAATATTGATAACAGGTGCGGCGGGGTTTATCGGTGCCAATTTAACAGTTAAACTGTTGCGAGAAGGACGTGGTTTAACGATAATCGGATTGGATAATTTGAACGATTATTACGATGTTTCAATCAAACAATATAGATTGGAACAAATCGAATATGCCGCAAAAGAAACGAATAACAAGTGGATATTTATAAAAGGCGATATATCGAACAGTGAGATTGTTCGGAATATATTCAACGAATACAAACCCGATATTGTTGTAAACCTTGCCGCACAAGCGGGAGTAAGATATTCAATAACAAATCCCGATGCTTATATCGAGTCGAATATAATAGGCTTTTATAACATTTTGGAGGCGTGTCGTCACTCGTACGATAGTGGGCAAGCAGGAGTGGAACATTTAGTATACGCTTCAAGTTCTTCGGTTTACGGAACGAACGAAAAAGTGCCGTATTCCATTGAGGACAAGGTAGATAATCCCGTTTCACTCTATGCAGCCACAAAAAAGTCAAACGAGCTGATGGCACACGCCTATTCCAAGCTATATAATATACCCTCTACGGGATTGCGATTTTTTACCGTTTACGGACCAGCGGGACGACCGGATATGGCGTATTTCGGTTTTACCGATAAATTGCGTGCAGGAAAGACGATAGAGATATTCAATTACGGAAATTGCAAACGCGATTTTACGTATATAGACGATATTGTAGAAGGTATAGTCAGAGTTATGCAAAAACCGCCCGAACATAAAGTCGGAGACGACGAGTTGCCCATTCCCCCGTACAAAATTTACAACATAGGGAATAGCAAACCTGAAAATCTTTTGGAGTTCGTAGACATTTTGCAACAAGAATTGATTCGCGCAAAAGTTTTACCGACTGACTACGATTTTGAAAAACATAAAAAGCTTGTGCCTATGCAAGCAGGAGATGTGCCGATAACTTATGCCGATACTTCTCCGCTTGAACGAGATTTCGGTTTTAAGCCGAACACGCCGTTAAGAACGGGGTTAAGAAAGTTTGCTGAATGGTATTATGAATTTTATATTCGAAACAAAGGAGATAGAACATGAAGATTGCAGTTGCCGGAACGGGATATGTGGGTTTATCTTTGGCGGTATTGCTTGCACAGCATAATGACGTTGTGGCAGTTGATATTGTTCCCGAAAAGGTGGAACTAATCAATAAGCGTAAGTCTCCCATACAAGACGAGTATATTGAAAAATATCTTGCCGAGAAAAAACTCAATCTTGTAGCGACTTTGGATGCAAAAACAGCGTATGCGAATGCCGAACTTGTTATTATAGCCGCGCCTACAAATTATGATAGCCAAAAGAATTTTTTTGATACTTCCGCGGTTGAAGCCGTTATTAAATCGGTTATGCAATATAATCCCACAGCGACTATGGTTATAAAGTCAACTATTCCCGTCGGTTATACACGTTCAATTCGTGAAATAACGGGGAGTAGGAATATTATTTTCAGTCCCGAGTTCTTGCGTGAAAGTAAGGCGTTATACGATAATTTGTATCCAAGCAGAATAATCGTCGGCACTGATTTGGAAGATAAACGATTGGTTGACGTTGCTCATACTTTCATTGATTTATTAAAGCAGGGCGCAATAAAACAAGATATAGAAACTCGTATTATGGGTTTTACGGAAGCCGAAGCGGTTAAACTTTTTGCCAACACATATTTAGCACTTCGCGTATCGTATTTTAATGAACTCGATACGTATGCCGAGATGAAGGGGTTAGATACAAAGGCCATAATTGACGGAGTATGTCTTGATCCGCGCATTGGGACACATTATAATAATCCCTCTTTTGGGTATGGTGGTTATTGTTTACCCAAAGATACCAAGCAACTTTTGGCGAATTATGTGGATGTTCCGGAGAATTTAATACAAGCTATTGTCGAATCCAACCGAACACGAAAAGATTTTATTGCCGACCGCGTATTAAAATTAGCGGGGTATTATAACGAAAACGGAGAATATTCGGTAGAGAAAGAAAAGCAGATAACTATCGGTGTTTATCGGCTTACTATGAAAAGTAATTCAGATAATTTCAGACAAAGCTCAATTCAAGGTGTGATGAAACGAATTAAAGCTAAGGGGGCAAAAGTTATTGTATATGAACCCACGTTGAAAGACGGAGAAACATTTTTTGGCAGTTTGATAGTAAATGATTTAGCGAAGTTTAAAAATATGAGCGAGGCTATTATTGCAAACAGGTACGATATTTGTTTGGATGATGTGAACTCAAAAGTTTACACAAGAGATATTTTTAGGTGTGATTAGCTGTAATAG
Organism: uncultured Clostridia bacterium; assembly: GCA_947384195.1. Lineage (GTDB taxonomy): Bacteria > Bacillota > Clostridia > Christensenellales > Pumilibacteraceae > Anaerocaecibacter. Next base: position 4,306 of record CANDGE010000007.1, on the reverse strand, counting down.
TTATTGTTGCCAAATTAAGTTGAAAGGGCTATAATTTTCTCATGCAAAGAGGCTATCGAATCATTTCTGTTGAGACAACGGACAACACCATAACAATGATACAAGGGGCATTATTCTATTTGTTGGGTGAAAACGCTTCAATTCGAAACGCAAATTTTATAATTAATGTTAAATGCAGCGCAAAGTATAATTATGGCATATGTAAAACATCAGTTTTGGAGCAACAATAGAAAATTGCAATGTAAGCGGGGCAATTGATATGGATTTATCATTTGTGCCAAGTGGTCCAATGTCTTCTTGCTATATAGGCGGTTTTTGCATATATAATGGAGGCAAGATAATTGATTGTTTTTTTAGTGGACAAGTTAATGATGATGTTGATAGATTTTATCAGGGAGCTGGATATTTTGGAATAATGCTGTGAGGTGAAATTAAGCTTATCAATCAAGTAGGTGACAGTGAATACAACGTGTAAAGAGACATCTAAATGACTTTAACATTATTTTGTACATTATGTTTATTAATATCTATGCTTGTTTTGGTTACATCAATTACTTTAGGTGTGATGTTACATAGAATTGAATTAGTGAAAGGAAAGACTAATAAGCGAAGAAGATTTGTACTCGCTCCTTTTCATGTATTTTTAATAGGTTTCTTTATTGCAGCAGTTGTACTTTCTATCCTGTTTACTATAATGATTTTCTAGTTGATGACCATGGATTTGTTAAGATATTCAAATCTATATTACTCTCAGTACATAATGTTTTGAGATTATTTGTGCTTGATGGCGAATTCGATAATATAAGAGATCTTCTAAGTGATGCTACTAGAGTTGAATCGAGTGTGGGGGGCAATCTATACGATATATGTAGCAATCGTGTATATAGCGACACCCGCATTTACAGCCGGAGTGGTTTTATCTTTTTGCAAAGGTGATTCAGCACTTATAAAGTTTAGTTTATATCCACGTTCTGATATTTATATTTTATCTGAGTTGAACGAGAAGTCTATAATATTAGCTCAATATATCCTTACAAACAAATTGGATAAGCGCAAGCTACTTGTGGTGTTCACCGACGTTTTTGAAAAAGATGAGGAGAGTAATTTCGAACTTATCTCTCAAGCAAAAAGGCTTGGCGCTATAGGAAAGTCTAAAAAGGAAGGAAATTAAAATGCGAGCACTGAAATCGATTGTGTCCTATCCTGAGCGTGGTGAGGGCGGAAATAACCGCTATAGGGGAAACTGCTCTCCCAAGCTCATTGAGGACCTTATAGGCTATTTTAAACCAAATGAAATCTGCGACTATATGTGCGGTAGCAACACCACAAAAGCGGCAGCTGACAAGTGCGGAGTTATCAGTCATACTTACGACTTGCACAGCGGGTTCGACATAATGAATTGTGAGATTCCGGAACGCCCTGAGTTCGTTTTCTGGCATCCGCCTTACTGGGACATTGTTTTGTATTCCGACGTTATGTATAAAGCGGCGGACGTAAAGGCAAAATACGGTTACGATCCACGTGTGCTGGATTTATCCCGTATACCGGATTGGAGCAAGTTTGTTGAGGCAATGAATTATGCTATGATGAAGCAGTTTGCTGCACTCGAGAAGGGCGGTCGTATGGCTGTGCTTATGGGCGACATTAAGAAGAAAGGGAAGCTTATCCTTTATACCGATTCTGCACGAATACGTTATGATTGTCCGAAAGGATAATTCTCTCGTAATACCGATTTTGACCACAAAGAAGATTGAGGCAGACGTGCGGGATATGAAGGGGACGACTTGGCGCGACGTGGTTGCAGGAGTTCTGGAAAGCTGCCAGAGTGCAGTCTCTCTGAATTACATCTATGAGCAGGTCGAGCCGCATAAAAAGGCACAAGAATGGCGCGAAAAGGTGCTTCAGACATTGCAAATCAATCCACAGTTCTTTTATAAGACTGAACGTGGAATGTGGGGCGTTAAGCGCAAAGCGGCATAATACAGTAAGGGCGGTGGGATATTCTCGCCGCCCTTACTAATAAAATTTAAGGAGTAAAATTATGGATATATTGATTAATGTCTTTCCTGATGAGAAAGTTTTGGATGGACTAACATTTGAAAAAGTAAGCCTTAAATGCGGAACAGGAAGATCCAATACATTTAATACGCCAAATGGGAAAAAGACATCATATCGACACGGTGTTATGACCGGGATTGGCGATATTGAGGTATCTGTCTGGATGCAAATCGTAGAATGCCTTATCAAAAAAGCAAATGAGATTGAGTTATACAATAATATGCTGGAATGGGTAACGGATACGATGAAGTGGTCAGAAAATGAATCAGAGCGAAGAAAGTATGCGCTTGAACTTCACGCTGCCAGAATCTTTGACAATCCTGAATGGGTTGACTACATAGCATTCAATACAAAGTATCGGACTGAAGTATTGATTTAAATCAATAAGATAAAATTAAAAGGCGGTAAGCATTTAGCTTACCGCCTTTGGCTTATGTCTTTTAGTTCAACAGGAAATCAATAATATTTATGATTTTGATGCCGTTTTCATTTGTTGCATAATTCTTATCGGTTGTAATGATAACTTTTTCATAGAAGTCATTAGTTGAATAGAAAGGTGCAGTTTCACGCTCACGAGTGTCAGCATCAAGGATGCTTTGGGAAACTTGATAGTAAATTGTTTCTTGTTGACTGATGGCAACGAAATCAATTTCTTTAGTACCAGTTTTCCCAACGTACACTGTATATCCGCGTCTTATTAGCTCAAGATAAATAACGTTTTCTATTGCGTGTCCATAATTTTCTAGATTGTATCCAACAATCGTGTTTTTTAATCCAGTGTCGGCAATATAGTATTTTTCCAAGGACTTTAAAACTTCTTTGCCTTTAACGTCATAACGATCGGCTCGATAGATAATAAATGCGTTTTCAAGCATATCAAGAATATTACCAATTGTAGCTGGACGAAGGGAGGAATCAAGTTTTGCTTCGTTTGCTATATATTTAGCCATGCTATTAGTTGATGTGATACTGCCAATATTTCCGCATACAAAAGCAAAAACACGTTTTAAAAGATCTACATCTTTAAGTTTATTTCTACCAAGAACATCTTTCAAAATGACGGTATCGTAAATGCTACTTAAAAATGCGGATATGGTTTTTTCGTCTTGCGGGAGTGAAAGAAGTTGGGGGAGTCCGCCGAATTTTAAATACTCGTCAAAAAGTTCCTGCTTACTTTTCTTTTCATCACGATGAAACTCATAATATTCTTTGAATGATAAAGGAAGGATTTTGATTTCAACATATCTGCCAGAGATTAGTGTGGCGAGTTCGGAAGATAATAAGTATGCGTTGGAACCCGTGACATATATGTCTGCATCAAATTCAAGCGTAAGGGAGTTGATGGCTTTTTCCCAGCCTTCAACTTGCTGTATCTCATCAAAAAATAAGTAATTTTTTTTGTTCTGGTTTATATGTTCAACGACAAGTTCATAAAGTTGCTTGTAATTGCGTACAGCATCGTATTTCATTAATTCAAAATTGATGTACTGTATTTGGTTTTCCGCAACACCGTCTTTTATCAGTTCGTCACGGAACATCTGCAATAATGTGGATTTACCAGAACGGCGTAATCCTGAAACAACCTTTATCAGTTTGTTATCCTTGAAAGAGTGTAGTTGATTCATGTATTCGGTTCTGTATATCATCTTAATACCTCCATATGCTTATATATTACGACATAACTTTTAAAAAGTCAAGAGTTTTTACGCTGTGGAGTGCAAAATACTAAAATTAGACAAGTTTTTACAAGTCGTGAGTTTTAGTGTGTAACATACAACAAGTCGATAATTTGAGCATAAAAAATGTTAATATCATAAGACAAAAATCGACAAAATCTCCCTATGAATTGACCTTGACTTAAAATTTAATATTTGATATAATTACAACATAAAGTTTCTTGTTTGGTTTTAACCGACAAAGTATCAGAGTTTTCACAGTGTCATTTACATTTGTAATTGGCACTTTTTTGTTTATCAGCCCATAATGGGTATAAAGCCGGCAGTCCGTGAAGGAGTGTCGGCTTTTTTTGTTTTCTTGGTCATTTTATGACAACTATCAGCGGTTTTCTCGGGACTGCTGTTTTTATATATTCACGACGGTAAGTCCGTTAAAATACAAAAGGAGTACAACTATTATGCAAAAATGTTTAGACAATTACAACACAACTTTTGCTTCGTTTCCTATGATGCTGGATTATCATCAGACTCAATCGGAAAGCAGTCAATGGGTACGCTGTCCCGTTAAGGAA